>LOES01000136.1 GCA_001515955.1 Clostridia bacterium BRH_c25
TGCTCTATCTTAGGTGCCGTCAGTTCCTTATGTACTACCTTCACATGCTGAGGATTCTTCTGGAATCTTTTTGTTAGCTCCAGAATCGGTCTGGGCATAGTCGCAGAGAACAACAATGTCTGTCGTTCTTTCGGAACAGCTTTCAATATGGTAATAATATCATCTATGAAGCCCATATCCAGCATTTCATCTGCCTCGTCCAGAACCACCGTTTTGACATGATCAATTTTTAGAGTACCTCTGTTCATGTGGTCCATGACCCTGCCCGGAGTACCTACGATAATCTGGGGTTTTCTCCTAAGAGCCTTTATCTGTCTGTCTATGGGCTGCCCCCCATATATGGGAAGAATCTCTGTGCCTCTCTTATATTTTGCCAGTTCTCTGATTTCCTCAGCTACCTGTATGGCAAGCTCCCTTGTTGGACATAACACCATCGCTTGAATTGCCTTTTCTTCGTGACTAAGCCTTTCAAGAATCGGTATACCGAAAGCTGCTGTTTTCCCAGTTCCGGTTTGAGCCTGGCCTATTATGTCCCTTCCTTCAAGTATGTAGGGAATTGATTGAGACTGTATCGGAGTTGCCTCTTCAAAACCTTTATTCTCTACTGCCTTTAGAATTTCACTCGACAAGTTTAAATCTTCGAATCTTAACGTCTCCATTTAATACCATCCTATCTTTTAATGTAACTATTTAACAATACACATATTATGCTCAGTTTGCAACTAAATTTTACATACTTTTAAAAAAAGATAGGCTTTCGCCTATCTTTTGTACCCGTTCAGATAATCCATGAAGTCATTATCCTTGTCAATGAATACAGTTGTATCCTTCATTTCCTTGTAAGTATTCGTTCTCTGTATGAATCTGTAGAACTCTATATCCTTCCTTAAGGACTCCTCATATATTTGGATTGCTTCCTTATCAGCACTGGCCTTTATGTTCGCCGCATCTTCTATTGCTTTTGCAATTACCTCTTTTTTCTGTCTTTCTGCTTCAGATACATCCTTATCATACTGAGACTGTCCTTCAGCCTTGAGCTTTTCACTGTCCTTCTTTATCTCCTCTATCATCTTGTTCTTTATGGACTGAATGTTGGCTGTCGGGAAGTTTCTCCTGTGTATTGCTATATCTGCAACCTCAACACCATAGTCATACAACAGCTCCTTGCTCAATGACTCTGTCCTTTTCATTAACACTTCTTCAGTCTTACCCTTGTCAAAAAATTCATCAAACCTGAGTGTATTAGCTGTCTGGATTACAACCGGATATACCCTGTCATCCATAAGCTTGTTAAGGTCGCCTTTACTATAGTTTCTCATATTCACCAGCATCGGATTTATGATCCTGTACTGCGAATACATCATTATGTCTATTTTCTTCCTGTCCGCAGTATTCACAGTCTCCTTCAGGGAAATATAAGTAAGATATTTGTTTGAATAATTTGTCACCTCGTCAGCCATAGGAATTCTGAAGTTCAATCCCTTCCGGCCAGTAACCGATACATCATATCCCTTCTCCTTCATGGCTTCCCTCACATTGTCAACATCCTGCTCATTTACTATAACCTTCTGCACCTTACCCCATCTTTTAACAAGAGCCACCTCATCCTCAGCCACAATGTACGGCACTGTAAACAGTCCGAGTATGAGTAAAGCCGCGAAAACACCTATAATTATCTTCTTCATCATCATTCTCCTTCCACCCCTGCTTACTGTGCAAGCTGCTGTTTCACCGCATTTTGATCCATGTTGTAGAATTTATATACTCCGCCATTTTCCGAAAGATCCACCACAACCTTGTTGTTCCTGATGAACTCCTTCATGGCTTCAACATAATACTTCTCCCTTACGATGTCCGGGCTCTTCGTATACTCTTCATACAGGGAATTATACTGTGCAACGCTGGCTTTGGCATTGGCTATAGTAATTGCCGCATCGCCCTTGGCGTCCTCAGTCAGCTTCTTTGCTTCCGCCTCAGCCTGAGGTACGAGCATATTCTTCATTTTCATTGCTTCCTGAATCTTGCTGTTCTTGAACTGGTTGGCTTCTTCAACCTGCTGGTACGCCTGGTCAACCTCCGGCAGCAGCTCGGTATTCTGGGTCTTTACCTCCACTACCTGTATTCCGGCATCATATTGGTTCAATACCTTCTGAAACTCTGGAAATATCTCCTCATCTATTATGCTTTTATTGGTCAAGGCTTCATTCAGAGTAAATATCTGAGTGGAATTTCTCACGCAGTCCTCCAAGGCAAGCATCATTGTTACTTCAATATCATCTACCTTGTACAGGTATTTGTACGGATCTATTATTTTGTATCTTACCACTATGTTGGTCAATACTACAGAGCTGTTATTGCCTTTCGCATCAACTATGACCATCGCTTCATCCAATATGTCCCGGTATTCCGGGTCACCCCTCTCACTGCCCTCCCTTATTGTCCTATATCCATACTCAAGCTTTCTGATCTGCTGTACATTGACCTTTTGCAGACTGTCTATCAAGGGCAGCTTTGCATGCAGTCCATCCTTGGTCTCAATCTTCACTACCTTGCCAAATCTTGTTATTACACCATTCCAACCGATATCCAGCTTATAAACCGTACCGGTAAGTACGTTAAACCCTATCACACCAAGAACCACAGCAATGGCAATCCTCTTTACGGCCTTTCCTGCCCCCTGACCTGTGGATCCGCCTTTAAAAGCGCTGTTAAACCCTGCAAGAATATCACCTAGTTTGTTTGACATTAATTACACCCTTTCTCTTTATGAATTCCTTTTCATACTTATTCCTTCCATGTAACTTCTGTGCTTGTCCGCTATAGCTCTCTATTCTTCTTCTCTAAAGTCTTGCAAATATATTTGCTGTTCTATATGTTTTGCAATAAACATTTCACATTACAATTCAAATATTGCAAAATCATATTCCTTGATTTCATAGGTTGCAAATTCTTCCTTGAACCAGCTTTAATGCAACCTATATGTCTATGTCATTAATGTTATCATGTACGGGTATAGAATACAAAGGTGCATTTTGACTTGTTTCAGCCTGTTTGAATTGATTTTGACCCAGAGATAAAAATAGGAGCCCAGGGGGTAGTACAGATATCCGGCACTCCCCAAGACTCCTTAAATCGCGACTTATGTAAATTTTTATAATTTTAAATTATATCGTTAATGCTTCATATACCTTTCATTTCCTTAATAATACACAATTACTACAGTAGTTCATGGTTTTGTACTATAGCTTCGATATGTAGCTTATCAGGGCATCCTCCAGCTCCCTGATCCAGCAAGCACCTGACATAATCAATATTTCCTTTCAACAGGTCTTCATTGACTATTCCTGAATGCGCTGAGAGAATTACTTCTGCTGAATAGCTGTTGATTATTTCCATACTGTGCAGATATGCTCGCAGATCATGGTGGTTAAGAAATGGCAGCGGGTGTTCAAGCAAATCACCGGCAAAAACTACAGAATCTTTTCTGTCAAAACACATAGAAGAGTCTATAGTATGCCCCGGTGCATATATGAATTCTATTTCATCCTCTTCAAATCCAAGTATGCTTTCAAAGGTCAAGTTTGGCTGTTTCAGCTCAATTTCCCCGTTATGGAACCTACTCATTCTTTCCACATCATACCTGCCTCGCTCCTGCATTCTTTCCTTTGTCTTTTCATGCCCTATTATTGTTGCATCCCCGAAAGCGCAATTCCCCCATATATGATCCCAATCCGAGTGGGAGTTGAATATTATAAGCTCCTTGCTACCCCAGCCATTATCATTTATATATTTTTTCACTATATCCATGGACTTGGGTCCGGTATGCGTATCACACAGAAAAATTCTTTTTTCTGTATTAATCAGATAAACTGATATATTGCCTCCCATGGGGGCATCGCCATCCTCATAAGTAAAACATACCCCCCTGCTGCCTATCCTCTCAATCTTCAATACAATCCCTCCTGTCAATCCCGTATATTCTTCAGCCATTTGAAGTCGGATGCGATTTCTTCCTCATCTTTATAAAGCTTCATTATCTTACCCAGCTCTATTGCCATCTCTATATATGCCTGTCCTGCTGCTGTGATAGTGTTTCCGTCTACTACTATACTCTCATCCGTTATCACTGATTCCTTGAACAAATTGATAAAAGGCATGTCCGGTTTAAGTCCGCTTCCCGAACCGGTGCACCTCTTACTATCAAGAATGCCATACTTGGCCATCAGGAAAGTGCCGCCACAAATACCGGCAATGTATTTACCCTTTTTGTTCAACTCTGTGATAAAGTTTCTTAATACCTGATTGTCATAAAGTGCTGATGGGTCTCCTCCCGGAATTACAAATAGGTCAATATCCTTCGGGTCAAGCTCAGCAATAATCCTGTCGGGCAGAAACCTCTGTGTTTCCTCACTTACATACACCTTATTCTCCAATGCGGCTGCAAACATATTCTGCTTCTTGAAGGTTGCAGCAGTAAGTGCGACTTCAAACTCGCAAAAACCATCATAATATAAAATACACACGTTCATATGTTCATCCCCTGCTTTCTTTCATTCTAAGACCTATTATAAAATACAATGGCTGACAACTGTATGTCAGCCATTGTATTTTTGAAGCATGTCTTTTATATAATTATTTAGCTCTTCTCTCAGATACCCAGGCTCAACAACCTCACATTCCCTGCCAAAACCAAGCAGAAACTTTATCAAGCCTTCCTCGTACGGGAATGAATCTTCAACAATATAACTGCCATCTTCCGCCGCTTTAATATTATCCTTATGAAAGTATTCGCTGAGCTGTGCCCCTATCCTTCCTGTAAATCTCAACAATACTCTAATGCTTTTATTATTGTATTCCTCGTTAAATTTCCTGCGAATTTCTTTTCTGGGCACATTCAGCTTCGTGAAACCTTTCCCCAGCTTCAAGTTTCTTATACGTACCAGTTTGAAGCGCCTGAATGCATTCCTGGTTTTGCAAAACCCGACAAGATACCAATCACCACTGCTAAAGTCTATATAGTATGGTTCAACTTCACGCTTCTCAAAATCCATCCTTCGGTTTATATATTCCAGCTCCAGCAACCTGCTCTCCTCGATTGCCGAATTAATAAGATACAAATATTCCTTCAGCTCATCCTCCATACTGAAATGTGACATATTTATATTCAATCTGTCCTTGACATTTTCATCCTTCTTATTTGAATTCTCAAATTTAAGCAATATATCATTGAACTGCTTGTTCTTTCCGAAAAGAAAACCCAGGTTGTCCATCACAGCCGAAAGGGTTTGCACTTCACTTTTCTTCAGAAACATATTATCCAGGCTGAAGTTCTCCATTACATAAAAGCCCCCGCCCTTTCCTCCTTCTGAAGCGATGGGGATGCCTGCCTCACAGATTTTATCAATATCCCTGTAGACCGTTCTCAAGGATACTTCAAAATGCTCAGCAAGCTCATTTCCGGTTACCCTGCCCTTATTTGAGATTATAAGAATCATCGAAAGCAATCTGTCCACTCTCATATTATCCACTCCGCAGCATGTCTTTCCTCTATTTAACCCTTGATGAGGCTGTAAAGTCAATTAATATTATGAATATTATTTTCCAACTCATCATTTGTTTATATTTGCTTCTATGAAAGTAAGAGACTCCTTTATTATCTCACGTGCTTTATCATCATCGGTATAAACATCAAATCCGTGAACTCCTTCAGGATGTACTACCTCGGTAATATCACACCCCAATTCAGCAGCTTTGGACACAAATTCATCATTGCAATCAGGAGGAAAGTAGTTTTCAAGCCCGGCTTCGGCAATAAAAACAGCTGGAAGCTCTTTTCCCTGGTTGTTTTCCAGTACTGAAAGAGGAAGTTTCCCATAGTATGAAACAATACTGTCAATTACCCCTGTACCTGCAGATAACACTTTCTGTACCCCATTTTCAACCCCTGCTGAAAACGCAATAATGCCTATTCCCTTACCATCGATACCCAGTTCCTCCGTATGCTCCTTTACATATACCAATAGGTCGGAGATATCTTCCGGTACGGTACCGGATCTCCAGTTGAATGTAACCGCAGCAAATCCGTATGCAGCAACCAACCTTCCCCATGAATCAAAATATTCACTGTCTTTGAAGTTTTTATCCGATGTCCTCCCATGAATCAGTATTACAGGATAGGGTTTATTCTTAAAGCCGCTTTCCAATGGATAGTAAACATTCAGCTTTTGCTCTACATCCTTATCCGCTTTATATACTATGTCTTTTACCAGCTCAACCTTTTCCATACCAGGTATTTGATATACTACAGTCCCTGGCTTTCTCACAATTTTTTCCTCAGTTTCATTGCTTGCTGTTGCTTCTTCAGCTGTTTCAATATTAATAGTAGACTCACCGCTTTCTTTATCATAATAACTTAATAAGAATAGCACCCCCATACCTATAAGCAAGAGTAAACACACTGAAATTAATATTTTAGACTTACTCATATTCCGACCCCCTTCATAAAATTAACAATATTCAAGCCGTTTTTCCCAGGCTTGCTCATTGATATAGCGTTCTGAACCCCACATTAAATACTTATATCCTATCACACTGTTCACTGTTGTTTAGTTATTTCCTCTATGCATTCATTAGCCCACTTTATCTCTGATTGGGCAAAATATATGCCTCTTCGTACTGTGAGCCTATGGTGGAAGGCCTCATTGCTGCTTTGGCTGTCTGATATCCTGGAGTTCAGCCTTTCTTCAATTAACCTGCAAACTCTTTCATCTTCCTCCTGCTGCAATATATACCTTCTTAACTGATGAATCAACTCATCATTTGAAAGCTTTGAACTGAAGAAAATTCTCACAAGAAATTCGTTCCTTGATATCGGTACAAGGTTTGTTGGGAACTCCATAAGCCATTTAAGAAAAACTGCCTGCCCTTCTGCAGTTACATTGTACAGCTTTTTATTTGGGCGGCCCTCCTGGTACTCTGTCTTGCTACTTACATACCCCTGTTTCTCAAGCTTGGATAATTCCCTGTATATTTGACTCAACTCTGCAGACCAGAAAAAGTTGACAGAGTTCTTGAAAAAAGTCTTCAGGTCATACCCAGTCATCGATTTGTCCATTAGAAGTCCAAGAATAATAAATCCTAGTGTCAATACAACACCTCCTTTATATATATAATAATTTATATATATAACTTGTTACATACATAATACTACACTTTCCATGTTTTGTAAATAGAAAAGGCTTCTATTGAAGTATTTTAACGACCAAGGAAGCCTTTTATGAAACTCATTCAGGTCAAGTGGTACATTAATGAAATTTATAATTTCCTATTCGTTATAAAAAAGCCGCAATAAATGCGGCTTTTCCAGTTCTATTTTTGTCAAAAGGACTTTTACCCTTTATCATATATACGGGCTGAGAAGTGCTATCTTGCCTTCGGCCTTTCCTGATTCCAGGTAGCTATGAGCTTTTCCCACATCTGTAAACAAAAAATCCCGCTCTGCTTTTAATATCTTAAGCTTGTCATCCTCTATAAGTCCCTTGATTTCTTTCAAAATTAGCCCGTGTCTTTCCCTGTCTACGCCATCCAGCAATGGTATCAGAATAAAAACACAGTTCAGGCTGATTGCTTTCCTGTGCATCATACCCAAGTCCAGGCTTATCCTTGAATTTGTGGTACATACCGTTCCGTTTAATTTCACTGCCTTGAAGCTGTTTAAGAGGTTTTCACCTCCAACGGTATCGATTATGACGTCAAAGCCTTTACCTTCAGTATACTGCTTAACATACTCCTCAACGCTGTTCTCTTTGTAGTTTATCACCCCGTCAGCTCCAATCCCGAGGACACTTCTCCCTTTAGATTCTCCCGATACGGTACCGTACACCTTTGCCCCTGAGCTTTTGGCTAGCTGAAGTGCAATATGCCCTACCCCTCCTGCTATGCCGTGGATCAGCACCTTATCCCCTTCCTTTACCCGTGCCTTCTCCAGCAGTTCATAAGCCGTTATGCCTACAAGCGGGTACAGGGCAGCTGTCTTATGGTCGATGTTTTTGGGTTTATGCCAGATAAGCCTTGAGTCAGCCAGCATATGCTCTGCCAATGCGCCAGCCTCTCCAACCGCTCCTCCTGCGCAGCCAAATACCTCATCTCCGGCTTTAAAATCCGCAGCTCCTTCTCCTGCTTCTGCAACAACCCCTGAAAAATCTCCATTCAGTACTGCGGGAAATGGCGATGTTATAGCCGGTACAAGCCCTGAACGGATCTTTGTCTCGATAGGGTTTACACTGCTTGCATGGACTTTGACAAGTACATATCCAGCTTTAGCCTGAGGTTTGTCAAGCTCTGCTTCATGAAAAACTTCAGGTGGACCAAAACGATCAATAACCATTGCTTTCATAATCAATTACACCTCGCATACATATCAAAATTTCTGTCGAAAATGATATAATAGTTTTATTAATATTCACCACTTAGGAATTTTCATACAAAAGAAAGGAAGTAAAAGTAATGAGCTTGGAAAGTGCAAGAAGGTTTTTTATTGAAAACGGATATACAGACCTCCATATAATCGAAAGTAGCCTAAGTACCGCAACTGTCGAGCTTGCGGCTAAGGCTCATGGTGTTGAACCTGCTCTTATCGCAAAAACAATGGCCTTCGGGTTAAAGGATAGGGAAATATTAATTGTTACAAAGGGCGACGCCAGAATAGACAACCGCAAGTACAAGGATTACTTCCATGAAAAGGCAAAAATGCTGAACCATGAAGAGGTTCTTGAGGTAACAGGCCATCCTGTGGGAGGCGTATGCCCCTTTGGTCTCAAGAATCCCATTGAAATATACCTGGATATTTCAATGAAAGAGTATGAATACATATATCCGGCAGCAGGTTCCACTAACTCTGCCGTAAAAATTACCCCCGACAGATTGAAGGAAGTAACAAGTGGTACATGGATAGATGT
Source organism: Clostridia bacterium BRH_c25 (assembly GCA_001515955.1). The sequence goes on from LOES01000136.1 coordinate 8,958, forward strand.
ATGTAAATAGCTGTAAAGGAGTTATGCCAGGATAACCCCGCAACGGGGTTACCTGTGCAGAAGCTTAACCTACTAATGGCACCATGCCTGAAAGAATGTCATTTACTACATAGTAACATGCATTCTCTTCAACCTTGACGTAAAGATCTATGTTGTCGATTTCTTTAATTGTATGTCCTTTTTGCCTCCAAATTTCCTTTACCTTCTTCTCCAAGTCAGCTGTCATCACTTCTTTCCCGTGATACTGCACACAAGTGTTGACCTTCATATCGCTACCCCCTTTTTATTCCACAATAGTATAAATAATCCATTATTAATGAAATTATCCTATTTTGTTGGGGATTTGTCAAGTGGATTACTTCAACAGGCCTATCTCTGCAAGTACATTGAAAATGTCTCTGCTCAGCCCCTCACTATCCTTTGCATTATAGAACTGCTCATTTATCTGCAGCGCAGTGTTTTTAGCAGGCTCTTCATACACATACAAATGAATTACAGTCAATTTCCCAGAAAGCTTATTATAATCGTGTGTACTCAGGATAATTTGCCTATCTCCTGCCAAGCTCTGCTGCTCCACGGTTCTGACCGCACTTCTGGTGAAAGTATGCTTATTAATCACTTCCAATATCTTGTTTACATCCTCTGGTTCCGAGACAGAAATATTCTTTGTTGTCTCTGTCTGTCCCTGAATATATGGCAGGTCGTATTTAGCCAGTATGTTATTTACGGGCACATAGTACATCGCAAGAATAACGGATACAACAATGATTGCAGCTATATTCCATCTGCTTACATTTTCCTTGCTGCTTACTATGCATATAATCAGATATATAATAAGAAATGCAAGTATACCCGGCAGCAAGTAGATAATAGTATTGATTATTTGCATGTAACACACCTCCAAACATATATAAACAGACCACCTAATCAAGAAAGGCCGCCAATGATGACGACCAACAAAACGAACCTATATGATTTTAACTATTTCATTGTATTCTTCTACACTTAAGTTAATTTCTTGCAGAATCTCTCTTATAAGAGGTCTTGCAAGATCTTTGCTTGAATGAAAAGGGACAGTAGTTGTCCTCCCATCTTTATGTCTATAAAACACATGACTACCTTTTTGTCTCACCCTTTCAAAACCAATTTCATAAAGCAGCTTTTCCATCTTCTTTGCATCAATTAACTGCAATTTACTCATACAGCAACCTCTATTTGCTGTACCCCAACAAATTCGGGTAATGTTTTCCTTTCTTCAGGATCCATTTCTTCCAGGCATAGTTCAATTACTTCTTTTAGTCTGAGCTGAAGCTCATCCAGAGTATCAGCCTGAGTATGCGCGCCAGGTATTCCCGGTACTGTAGCCACATAGCAGCCGGACTCTATATCTTTCTCTATATATGCAACAATTTTAGATTTCATTTTAATTCCCTTTCCTTTTCCTGAACATACTATTTTGTATATATTATAACATAATTCCGGTACTATTATAAGCTATATTGTAAATATAAGGTAAGTCACTAGTATCCGGGAATCGAGCTATAAATCCAATTGGTGTCTTTTGATTCATAAATTAACTCTTCGCCAAATCCATTCTTTTCTTCATTATAAATATAATCCATTATACTAAAACTTGCACCGGTTGGCACTATTACAGTAATGTTTGGCAATTTATCCTTACCTCTGTCGGAAACAGTAAAATGAACCACTCCCAGCTGCACGTACTGTGACAATAAGGGGTAGGACTTCTCTCCGTCACGGACCACCAACACCCAATTCTGACCATCATCCCACAGCATTTCTCCATTTTCGTGGCGTTCAGCAGCCGTATACAGCTCTATCTTTTCTTCAATATTATCCAGGTCCAGATCTGTTGAGAATTCCCTAAGCTTTGTCATCCTTCCGGTATCAATTGAGTCACTTGCTACAGCCTCAATTAACCTGTCAGCTTCTATAATCTCAGGCTGCAGCTGTTCAATATTCTCTCCTTTACCCTGACAGCCTGTCAGGGTAAAAAGTAAAAATGAAAGTATTACCAATGCATATCTTCTATATTTCATAAAGCACCTCCGGTATGGTTAATAAAAACCTTTTGTCTCCTTTGGGAGAGAATGCACTTTCTCCATGTACTCATTTACCTTCTCGTCATCTTCTTTCGGGTATTTGTATCCCAAGCCTTCTGCCAGTTCAACCCCAATTTTTCTCATAAGCCTGACCGCTTCAAAAAGTGCCTCCCACATCTCCTCATAATCTCTTCCTGCATATGTCTTCTCAATAGATTCCCACAATTCCTCCGGCAAATATCTTTTGAACCATTTCCCGGCTTTGCCTGTATTGATGTGCCAATCATGGTTCATTCCTATGTACCAGGCTAGTGCATCTATAATACAGTCTCTCACTATTACCTCAAACATATATTTAGAATAACCTAATTCCCCTCTCCATAGGCCTTTTGCAACATTGGTAGAACACCACCAAAAATTATTCATTGTCTTGTCAAATTCCTCCTGATCCGGCTTTTTTGTATGGTATATAGAATCGTTAGGAATATCTGTTTCGCCTATTAGGTTGTCTTTATCAAGCAATACCAGTTTAAGACTGTCCTCCAAGGCAGCATCAATAGCCTCGATGGGATGAAAGGTAAGGTCTATTCTTACTCCATCAGTAAACAGCATCAGGAATATATAAGCCTCTGCCCCGTTTGCGTTCAAATCATTCTGCTGCATAATAATCAACTCACCGAATTTCCTTATCCAACTCCGGTCATTCAGGAAGTTCTCTGGGTCTGTTACTCCAAGCACTACATCATAATCGCAGAATATATCCTTCGGAGCATTATCGTTAACCCTCGAACCATTGAGGATAACTAACCTGATATCTTCATTACTCTTTGCAAAATCCAATAGTTGACTAATAACTTCTTGTTCATTTCTCATAATTACATCTCCCTTTTCCTGCACATCAGAATCACCTACGGGTCATTATCAATTAGACGCATATCATAGTATCCATGTTCCTGATTTATTTTAAAACTTTCCAACTTTAGCATTTTTTTATCTGATCATAGTAATAATACTTTAGCTTCAATTCAAGCACTAAACAGCTAATACTATATTCTGCATATGTAATTTATTCCCTTTAATTGTCGTGTCAAATTTTCCAGGTATACATGCAACTGCTATGTTTACATTCCATAAACTGATATTACTATAGTTTAAAAATGGAGATGATAATATATGTTCAGTCCGATTTATCGACAATGCCCGCTAGGTACATTCATATATTATGTTAAGCCGGGGGATACCTTTTACAAGCTGGCTCGACGCTTCAATACAACCGTCGGTGCCATATCCAATGCCAATCCATCCGTAGATCCTTACCAGCTGCGTATAGGCCACGGGATATGCATCCCACGGCAACCGGTATTCCCTGTCTGTCCTTTTGGTACTTTTTACAGGGTAAGGCCGGGAGATACCCTGAACAAAATAGCACAACGCAATAATATAACTCTGCAATCCCTACTGCGGGCAAACCTGGGCATTAGCCCGGATCTGATCTATGTGGATCAGGTTATATGTATACCAAAGCCGCCTGCAAGCCGGCCACCAAGAAAGAAGATTGTTGTAAACGTTGAAGGGATGACGGAGTATCGTGAAGCAACCTTGAAGCGAAGTGACCAGGGCTATTCTATTTATGTACTGGATGATTACACGTTCACCGAAGAGGAGCCTGGGATTGACCAGATATTCTTTAACTATGACCCCCGTTATTTTGTAAGAATTCAAAGGCTGCCGGCTAATGCCAATTTGAGTGCCCTTAAAGAAAATGCAATGGAAGAGCTTAGGCTTGTCGGCACTCCCAATGAACTTGAAGGACCGGAAATCTTTGAACCATTCTTCCGTAGTGCGGCATTCTACCTGCAAGCGTCAAATCCAACCTTCTCCAAGGAAATAATTGTTATAGAAATTGCGGAAGAGCTGTTCCGTTTCAATATGAACATACCAAGGGGAGTAGCTTCCGAAGGGGTTGTACCTAGCTTCCTCGCAATGCTGAAGACGGTAGATGCTCCATAGTGAATATGAAATATAATTGAGTCAAAAAATTGGCTTTACAAATAATGTATTGCCATTTTTTTTGCTTTTTCTAATCAATTTCTAATCTTTCATTAATGGCTTCCTAATTACCTCCATCTATAATAAAATCACAAGAACAAAAATTATTACATGTGGAGGTATAAAAATGTCAATTTCACTAAACCAAATTGATGAACTTCGAGAAAGAACCGGAGTAAGCTATACAGATGCCAAGGAAGCATTGGAAAACTGCGGCGGAGATATGCTGGAGGCAATAGTGTATCTGGAAAGGAATAAAAAGGCCCGCCCTTCAAGGACGGCTTGTCCTGGAACAAGCTTCTCGGATAAAATCAGTGCTCTTCTTAATAAGGGAAGCAGTACAAGATGTATAATGTATAAGCAAAACAGGGTAATACTCAATATATCAGTAAATATTGTTGTGCTGATTGGTATTATTACAATTCCGTTGATTGGGCTTACTGCAGCAGGCCTGTTGATAGCACTCCTTACCGGACATAGATTCAAGCTGGAGAGCAGCAGCAGCGATACAACAAAAATAAATGAAACTCTTGATAAGGTTTGTAATTCTGTTGACCAGGCAAAAGAGAAGCTTTCGGAGAGTATAACAGCAAATACAAAAAATACAGCTGAATAAAGGAAAGCATGTGGAACGACGAGGACGTCGTTCCCTACTTTTAATTAACGGTATTATCGAGTATTCTATTATTAAATCAGCAATATACAAGCTGCATTAATCAAGGAGGAAAAATATGGCTGTACAAAAGATTCTTATTATTGAAGATGAAGTAAAGATCGCACGCTTTCTGGAGCTGGAGCTTAGCCACGAGGGATATACCGTGGATCAGGCCCATGACGGCAGGGACGGGCTTAATAAGGCACTGGACAACAAGTATGACTTGGTGGTTATGGATATCATGCTTCCATCTATGAATGGAATAGAGGTATTGAGAAAAATCCGGCAGGGCTCCGATGTCCCGGTAATCATGCTTACAGCCAAGGATGAAGTAATGGATAAGGTTATAGGCCTCGATATGGGTGCTGATGATTATATTACAAAGCCCTTTGCCATTGAAGAATTGCTGGCAAGGATAAGAACGGCACTAAAAAGAAGGATTACACGGAATGAAGCTGCGAAAGTCCTCCACGCAAATGGTTTGCAGCTGGACCTGGAAAAATACTCGGTCACCTTTGCAGATGAGTCTGTAGAACTGACAAAGAGAGAATTCGACTTGCTGAAGTACCTTCTGGAGAACAAAAATATAGTTCTGACAAGAGAGAAGCTTCTTGAAACAGTATGGGGCTTTGACTATTTAGGGGATACAAATGTAGTAGATGTCTATATAAGATATCTGAGAAGCAAAATCGACGAGAAATATGACAGGAAGATTATCCATACCATAAGAGGGGTGGGATATACAATAAAAGATGGGGATTAAGAAAATATCATCAACCATATTTCATAGATTGCTAAAACCGCTATTTTTGCTGCCCTTCACCATTTTGAAGATTATTTTTTCGATATTAAATGCCATATTCAGTAAAATTTCAGACAAACTTCGTCTTTCCATAACCTTCAGGATGACACTTGTATATACTTTTGTCATTTCAAATATATTGGTATTATTGAGCGTAGGCGTTCTGTCCGGCGGGTTTGCATATATCATGAGAAGCGAAGGAAACGACCTGAAAAAGGATTTTACTCTGGTAACGGCCTATATTGATGAAAGCCATGAGGTACCGGCTTCTGAAATAGAGCAGCTTTCAAAATCAAGTGGCAGAAGCATCTCACTTTTTGATGAAAACCTGGAACTGCTTTATACAACAGAAAAGAATCCCGACTCTGCATTATTTATCCACAGATATGCCAGCAGAAATGTAATCTTTGAATTGGATAATGCCATGCTTATAGTAAATCCTGGACATCCTGATGCGAATATTCCTCCTGAGCTGTTCAATCAATATGGCATTGCCATGGTATATAATAACAGTATGATAGAGGATTCAAAAATGATTTATGTGCAGATTATCGATAAGCTTTCGGAAGAGACTGAATATGCAGGAATATTCATTATTACACTTATTGCCCTGGACATATTCTTCATCATTTTGATTATCCTTATAGGATCTTCTGCAAGTAAAAGACTGCTGAAACCTGTGAAAGTAATGACTGACACTGTACAGAATATCTCTATCAACCAATTGGGTACAAGGCTTGATGTCAGCGGCTCCAAAAATGAGCTCAAAGATCTGGCAAAGACCTTCAACAGTATGCTGGACAGAATACAGCTTGCCTATGACCGGCAAAATCAATTTGTCGCAGATGCTTCTCATGAGCTTCGGACTCCAATATCAGTCGTTCAAGGCTATGCAAACTTATTGGACCGCTGGGGCAAAGAAGATAACCAGGTTCTCGAAGAATCAATCACAGCAATCAAAACCGAGTCTGAAAATATGAAGGATCTGATAGAAAAGCTGCTTTTCCTGGCCAGAGGAGACAAGGACACTCAGAAGCTTGAAAAAGAAGACTTTCACGTGAATGAGCTTATTGATGAGATTATTAAAGAAACAGTGCTGATCGATAATACTCATGAGGTGACCTGTGTCAGAAAAGAAAGCATCGTGGTCAATGCGGACCGTGGGTTGCTCAAGGAGGCAATCCGGATTTTTGTGGATAATAGTGTGAAATATACTCCCGAGGGTGGAAAAATAAAACTGGAGTGCTATCTGGAGAATCATTCTGCAATGATTACCATAGAAGATACAGGCATTGGCATCTCTGAAACAGACTTGCCTCATATTTTTGACCGGTTTTATAGAGCCGACAAGTCCAGGACAAAGCAAACAGGTGGCAACGGTTTGGGTATGGCAATAGCAAAATGGATAATTCTAAAGCATGAAGGCTCTATCAAGGTACAGAGCAAAATCAATATCGGCACAAAAATTTATATAGCTCTTCCTAAATAAAAAATGGCAGTTTGTTGACGCAAACTGTCTTTTTTTTCGTCTTTACATATGTACCCTGCAAGGGAAGTGAATTATTAACATTTCGAATTGTCTCAAATTCTGTTATATTAATAATCACTGGCTCTAATAAAATTCTAATACTACTCTAAAAGAGCTGTAAGAATCGAAGGCTACAATATATTATAGGCATTGAAACACATTTACTTAACGATTAGGAGTGTTATATTTATGGACAATAGGCATATTTATTTAGTTTTTACAAAGACAGGAACTTGGCTTTCCAGACTTATTTCCGTTTTCTCAGATATAAGATATCCACATGCATCACTAAGCTTTGACAGCGATTTCACACAAATGTATTCCTTTGGCAGGATCAATCCCAACAACCCGTTTTCAGGAGGTTTTGTAGTAGAAAGCCTTTATGATGGTGTGTACAAAAAATATGTAAATTGCCAATGTATGATCTTTAGAGTGAGAGTAACAGAAAAGCAATATCACTTGCTCCAGAAGCATGTTGATGAATTCTCAAAAGAAAAGGAGAAATATAGATATAACTTTTTGGGCTTGTGCAGCATTTTGTTTAACAAACCGATAAAAAGGAAAAACTATTATTTCTGTTCACAGTTTGTATCTGAGGTACTGATGAAAAGTAAGGTTCTTAAGGCAAAAAAAGCACCGGAGCTTACAAGGACAGATGATTTGTACACAATAAAGAACAGAGAAATCATGTATGAAGGGTTCGTGAACGAGCAATTCGGTCTGCCGGCCTTTGCACAGGTCTGAATATAAATTGTATCTGTTATTGCCTGTTTATTGATAATCACAGGTTTTTTTAAGAAAGATTATATCATAGCCTTTCTACATTCCACCCTGCATAAGAATAAAGATGATCTGGAAATAGATTCAGAGCTTATTAAATAATTGACCGTTCCCCATTAGAGTGCACTGTTACCCAAGCCGTATGCCAGCAATATGAGCTGCCGAAAACAATTCTCGGCAGCTCATATTGTGGCTCTTGTTTTGTTAGGCGTTTACAACATTTGTATCAATTATATTTTCTTTATTTGAGTGTTGAGTGAAAGATGATATCACAAGCATCATCACTAAGGTCAGAGGGAAAGCTATGTAAATTGGCGGTATACCATTGGGGGAACCAAGTATTGCCCATATAACCGAACCTATACCACCAACAAGAAGGCTCCAAAAAGCTGCATCCGCAGTTGCCCTCTTCCAGAACAGACCTAGCATAATAGGCCAGAAAATAGCTGCATTAAACTGGTAAGCATACATCATAAGCTGAAGAATCTGGGGCAGATACATCGCTACAGCCATGGACAAGAGACCGCAGATTATGATTACAATCTGACTTACCTTAATAAGTTTTTTATCATCCATATCAGGCCTTATAAATCCCTTTATAATATCATTGGTAATTATTGTTGTAGCACACATAAGCCCACTGTCTGCTGTTGACATTATTGCTGCTGTTAACGCGGCGATAATTATGCCTGTAACACCCATAGGCAAAGCTTTTACTATAAATGTAGTGAAGACCAGGTCTTTTTCAATACCGGGGAATAAACCTGCTGAAATAACACCCAGAGTACACACGAAGAAAGCAAATACCGGCCATATTAAAAGTCCTGCAGTTGTATAGGTTTTCTTAACAGTGTTAAGATCCTTTGCAGCAAATATTCTCTGCCATGTGACCATGGATATCAGATATGATGGAACCATAGACACTATCCACTTAATTACCGTTGCTCCATCGACACCTCCCATAGTAAAGTGACTTGCCGGTAATGCAGCTCTTAAAGTCTCAATACCGCCAGCTTTAGCCAATCCAATTGGAACTGCAATAAAAAATATACCTAATACTATTATTCCAGCTTGAACTACATCTGTATCTATAACAGAATTCAGCCCTCCCAATGCAGTATAAAGTATAACTACCAAGCCGGCTATCCATGCAGTAGTTCCCTTGGGCAAGCCTGTAACTGCACTTATGATGACAGCTCCACCGAGAATTTGCGTTCCGACAAATGTAACATTTGCGAATATAACCATAATAGAACCAAGTAATCTTGCTCTCTGATCATATCTATAGCTGAGAAAATGAGCTGTAGACACAAATTTTAACTTATCTGCGAGAGGTTTAAGCTTTTTCGAAAGGAAGAATGCAACAGTAAATGCTCCTAATAGTGAGCTGAATACAAGCCAGTTGGCACCAAAGCCCGCTATATATGCTGTACCCACAGTTCCAATTACATAACCTGCTCCAATGTCTGTAGATGTTACAGTTCCCAATAGTCTTATGAACCCCACTCTTCTTCCTGCAAGTAAAAAATCATCAGCATTGCTGGTCTTCTTCGAATAGTAAAATCCGATAGCCATTAAGACTGCAAAATAACAAACTAATATCAGAGTATCCAGAGTCGTCCATGAGCTATGCATTATTATACCTCCTTATTTAATAAAATGAGATTCCATATATATCAGTCACGCAGTTTTTTTGTCGCATTTAAGTCGATCTCAAGTGTAATGGGATTAATAACTACACCATATTCTTTCTTAGCACTTTCAATTGATATAAGCTGCTGCTTGACATCTGAAAGAACCATCTCGGGATTTCTTCTGAAGGAATTTCCATATCCCCCACCGCTTGCAGTAATACAGGTTACCGTATCCCCATATTTAAGGAAGATTACATCCCCCATGGCAAAATCCAGAATTTTTTCTTCAGATGTTCCTTCGTTGATTATCCACTTACCGCTTTTACCGGGCTTACCGTCAAACAATCCCTGTGGTGGTATTTTAGATTTCTGCGAGGTATGGAAAAACTGACCTTCATCGCCAACAATTTTCCACTTTCTTTTTTGTGCAAAACCGCCCCTGAACATACCTGCACCTGCCGAGTCGGGTAGTATGGATCTTTCCAGGAACAGCATAGGTGCTTCGATTTCCTGGGCTTCAAGTGGTGGGATAGGACAATTAGTTACATGGCAGGACATAATAGTAAGCCCATCTTTTACAGGCCTGGCTCCGAGCCCGCCAGGAACTATTTCTCCCCAGTACTGTCTATGATTTACTTCACCTCCTCTTGGATGGGTTTCAAGATTGACAGCTGAACAAAAGTCATAAATATTACCGCATGAATCAGCCATGACCTTGCCTGGTATTGCATTTGACATTGCACCCATTATGAGATCCACCAAAATATGATCTGTTACCATGCGCTGGAAGCAACCATTTGGCATTGTGCAGTTTACGAGGGTTCCGGAAGGGGCTATTACCCTAACAGGCCTATGACAGCCTTGATTCGTCGGTATTGTAGGATTTGTAAGACATCTCATGGTGTAATAAGTAGCAGATATTGTCGCAGAAAGAGGCGAGTTTATAGGACCTTTTATCTGTGGAGCTGTACCGGTATAATCAAAGGTAATCTCACTTCCTTCGACAATTACTGAGAGTTTTAAGGTATAAGGTCCACCTTGATAACCATCATCCAGTATACTTTCTTCGTGTGTATATACACCATCGGGTATACTTTCAATTTCTGCTCTTGTGAGCCTTTCTGAATAACTCAAAAGTTCATCTATTGTATCCTTGACCAATTCCAGACCATATTTGCTAATTATTTGATTAAAGCCTTTACTACCAATATTGCAGCCTGAAATTTGGGCCATTAGATCACCCTTCATATCTCTAGGTGCTCTTGTATTATTGAGGATTATTTTCCATACGGCTTCATTCCTCACTCCTCTGTCATAAAGCTTGACAGGCTCGACTAAAAGGCCCTCCTGCCATATCTCTACAGTCCAGGAGTCTCCAGTCCAGGTACCTCCGATATCCCTATGATGGAGCATCGTTACTGAGAAGCCAACCAATTCAGCATCTTCATAAAAAATAGGAGCTATCATAATGATATCTTTTGTGTGATGACTGCCCAGGGATTCACCACCTGCATAGGGATGATTAGTGAGTATTATATCTCCAGGATGCATTTGCTCTCTGGAAAAGAATTTGGTCAACACTGTATTAAGACAAGGTCCCAGGCAATTAAGATGTATGGGTATATTAGCCCCCTCAGCTAAAAGCCTTCCTTCCGAATCGAATATAGCTGATGAGCAGTCCATCATTTCCTTTACTATGGTAGAATAGCTGCTTCTTACCATGGTGGCAGACATTTGTTCAGCTACTGATCTCAAAGCATTATTCATAACCTCCAATAATATCGCTTTTGACACAAAATCCACTCCTCTCTAAGACTATTTGCCCGTGTACATGATTATGTTTCTTAAAGCATCTATCTCTGCTCTGTGACCAGGATATATTACTACAGTAGCCCCCATTTCACCTACTATGGCAGGGCCTTCTATGACTTCACCCATTGAAAGGGTCTCTCTATCATAAACCGGAGTTACATATTCCTTGCCTTCAAATATTACCTTTCCAAAATGTTTAGCTACAGCGGCTGATTCGGTTTTCCATGCTTTATTTTCACTAAGATCAGGTTTGTTCATTGATCCGATGGCACTTACTCTATAATTTACAAATTCCAGAGGATCCTCCCTCATAGCATGCCCATAAGCCTGCTCGTGAAGCTGATGATACTTCTCGTACATTTCCTCGATGCTTTCTTCCGTTAAGCTGCCAAACGGGACTGGGACGCTTATTTCAAATGCTTGGCCAAAATATCTCATATCACAGGTTCTGACCAGCATACGGCTTTCTTCAGGTACATTTTCCTTTATCAATCCTTCATTTCCCTGGCGGTCAAGGTCATTATACATGCTGTTAAGTATGTCGCTGTTAACTTGCTCCATAGTCAGAAGCTTTGTATGGACATAATCATGCTTTATATCAGAAAGCACAAGACCAAGTGCGCAGAAGGTTCCTGGGGAGTAGGGAACTATAACCTTCGGGATCTCTAATTCCTCCGCCAACTTGCCCGCATGGAGTCCACCCGCCCCGCCAAAGGCTACCAGAGTAAATTCTCGCGGATCATAGCCTCTCTGCACCGAAACAAGCTTTATTGCTCTAATCATATTGGAATTGACAACCTGGATTATTCCCTCTGCAGCTTCCATGACATCAATGTTCAAAGGCTCTGCAATATATTCATTTATTGCTTTCTTTGTAAAGTCCATTACACTTTCAAGGTTTTCCATAAAAATTTCAGGTCTGATTCTCCCTGTTACCAGATTGGCATCTGTCACCGTAGGCTTTTTACCACCCCTGCCGTAGCATACGGGTCCGGGTTCTGCACCTGCACTCAATGGACCTACCCTTAGCGCTCCGCCGGCATCATGCCAGGCAATGCTGCCGCCGCCTGCTCCTATAAAGCTCAGATCAACTGTAGGTATACTTATTGGGTAGCCTTCAACATGGCTGTCGGTTGAGAATTTCAATTCATTATTTTGAATAAGTGATACATCACAGCTGGTTCCGCCCATATCAACAGTTATTATATTGGATATACCGCAAAGCGCAGCTACATGATTTGCAGCAATTATACCTGCGATAGGGCCTGAATCTGATACACAAACAGGCTTACGAACTGCAGTGTCAAAGGTCATTACACCTGCATTCCCTTGCATTATAAATAAGTTTGGGTCTATATTACTTTTTCCCATTTCTTTTTCAAACTGAACAAGGTGGGAAGCCATATTGGGCATCATATAAGCATTGATGGCGGTTGTAGATGTCCTTTCATATTCTCTGAACTGAGGATTTATGTCCGAAGATATGGATACATAGACCTCAGGCCATTCTCTATTGATTATTTCCTTTATGCGTTTTTCATGTAAAGGATTGGCATAGGAATGAATAAGACACACTGCAATAGATTTTATACTTTTGCCATGTAATTCCTTAATAATGTTTATAACTTCATTTTCTTCCAAAGGCTCTATTACCTGACCCAGAAAGTTCATTCTTTCTGTGACTTCATATCGTAAATCTCTTCTTACCAGAGGCTCGGGTTTATCCATGAAAATATCATAAATATTCTCATTTCTAAAAGCTCTGCCAATTTCCAATACATCTCTGAAGCCTTTCGTAGTTATTAATGCTGTAGCCTCAGCTTCTTTTTGGGCAATCATATTGACAACTATGGTGGTACCATATATCAACTCCTCTATGCCTTTTTCATCAATGCCTGAAAGGCTCACAATCTTCTTTATTCCCTTCTGTATGCCTTCAAGAAGCTTCTTCGGAGTTGTGGGAGTTTTGGTAAAATAAATCCGGCCTGAGTTTACATCTGTTAATACAACATCGGTATTGGTACCACCGGTATCAATTCCTATTCTGTACATAAAATACCCCTTTCTGTTGATTATTCTGATTTGTGAGCAGTGTAATATTTCAAAGATGCTCTTACTAGAGATCTTTCATAGAAGTTTTTACTATTAATACTAAGCCTTGTAGGATCTTTTTCCAACAAAACCTTGAGAAGCGGAAGAATTTGTGTTCCATATATCCTCATGCAGTCCTTTGCATCGACGCCGGGCCAGGCATTGCAGCTTATTACCACTCTTCTGTTGGTACTGCTTATGTCCTTAGGTATATCATCATACAGAGGATCATCAATCTCGATCACAAATTTATCCAGGGTACCTGTAGGTATGCCCTCTATACCTTTTACCTGAGCCGGTTTCATTTTTGTGTTATATGGATCAGCAGTCAGATCCAAGATTATCGCGTGTTTCGGAAGATATTCCAGCAAATCATTCGGAACAATTATCATGGTAGAATCCGTTCTCTTGCTGGCATCCACCAGTATATCCGTATCTTTAAGAATTTCTCTCATTATATCATGAGCTTTGGTGATATTCCTCGGCAACATTCTGACAATCAAGCCCGGAACCTCAGGGTGTTTATGATAAAACTCCTTATCACTGAAATCTTCAAAGGCCTTTGCCGAAAATGACGCGACAGCACCTAGTCCTATAATACTTACATTTATTGTCCTTCTGTTTATTTCGTTGAAATCTGTCATTCTTTTTTTTAATTCCTCAAAAGCTACCCTGGAACCTGCCCTTGAAGTGCCTCTATAATTCACCATGATTCTGTTATTGTCATCATCTGTGAAAGCATCCATTGAATAGCAAAAGATGCCCTTTTCCTGCAGAAAATTATTTCTTGTTGCTCTGGTCTCATAATGAAGCATTGAGATAAGCACTGCATCAGGCTTCATAAGCATCAGTTCTTCTTCATCCGGAGCCCTTAACACCATAACCATATCACACTTATATACATCATCATGCTTTACAAAGGATATTCTTCTATTTCCTGATTGATAGTCTTCCCGGGTATAACCAAGCCTTTCACCATAATCTTCCTCCAGAAGCAGCTCTATATCATATTCAGCAAGCTCTTCAAATAAATCTGGCAGGAAGTCTCTTTTTTCGCTTTCTTCTTTGTGCATTCTAGGGAAACCTATGGTTTTTATTCTACTCAATTTATTACCTCCTTTGAGATAAACCATATAAGATATCATACTTATCCAAATATTTAAAATTTTCAACTACTATATAAAGCAATATGCATGCCAAAACTACTTTGTTGAAAACAGTGCATTAGCAGCAGCATAAAATTTAGAAAGTGTTGCATATAGTAAACATGTTGCATAAATGCAACAAAATCACAAAAATAGAGGTATAAATTAACAGATGTAGAATAATAAATGGTAAGGAGGTGTTGAAATGAAAGATTACGAACAGCATAAAAAGAACTTTCTGAAACTGTTGAGTGAGAGCGCAAGTACCATGCCCTCTGAGTATCAAAAAGTAGCCAAGTATATAAGGAGGTACTATAAAAAGGTTTCCTTTATGAATCTTCCGGAGCTGACAGAAAAATTATCAATTGAGGAAGAGATTATTAACAACTACATATCCAATATAGGTTTTCAATCCTTCGAAGAGTTCAGAAATGAATTAAGGCATGTTGCCATGGTTGACCTTAAAACAACAGATCGTTTCCAAATATCAATGGATATGATAAATCCCAAAGTGAACAGCATAATGAACCTGGTGGTAAATAAGGAAATAAGCAATTTAAAAAGCCTGTCCACCACATTAAATGAGCAGACCTTTGCAAGTATAGTTGGAGAAGTTATAAAAGCAAATGAAATAATAGTTGTAGGTACCAGGGCATCTGCTCCCATTACTTTATATGCAGAGTATATGTTAAATAGGATAGGCAAAAGAACAGGAAAAATCATGTCCGGTGGAACGGAAAACCTTGATAGCTTATCCCTTATTGATAGGAGCTCACTGGTTATAGGCTTTGGTTTTGCACGCTATCCAAAGGAAACCATTAAGCTATTAAGCTTTTTTAAAAAGCGTAATATGAAAATCATATCTATAACCGATAATCTTATGTCCCCTTTGGCACGATTTTCGGATATAGTGATGACAATACCATGCGAATCCATGTCTTTCACAGACTTTTATGCAACACCCATATGTGTAATTAATGCATTGGTGATACTTGTAAGTCAGTTGGATGAACATACCTCCCTCAAGCATCTCAATGAGTTTGAAAACATTGCAAAGGATATGGGCTTCTATTTTTAAGATCTATTCCGTTTGGAGGTTTTGCAAATGCAATATCTTAATAAATATGTAGATAAAAATCAATGCATTATGAACCCGGAAGATTTTTCCTCTTATTCAAAAGGACATATTATAACTGTAAATACAACAATGAAAAAATTGATCGACTTATGCATAAGAATAGCTAAATCGGAAGCTTCAGTGCTGATATCAGGGTCTTCCGGTGTTGGAAAAGAGATGTTTGCAGAACTGATTCACAATAGCAGTCTTAGATCTGACAAGCCCTTTGTTAAGCTCAATTGTGCCGCCATACCTGAAAACTTGATGGAATCTGAGTTTTTCGGATATGAACCTGGAGCTTTTACCGGAGCAGGAAGAAACGGAAAAAAGGGACTGATTGAAATGGCAGAACAAGGTACCCTTTTTCTGGATGAGGTAGGCGAAATGCCTTTAAGTCTGCAATCGAAGATGCTCAGAGTATTGCAGGACGGTAAGTTCTTCAAAATTGGAGGCAATAAGGAGATTTCAACAGATGTAAGGATTGTATGTGCAACCAATAAGGATTTGCATCAAATGATAGCGCAAGGCAGCTTTAGAGAGGATTTATATTTTCGGCTAAATGTAATACCGGTTCACATACCCCCTCTAAAGGACAGACTTGACGATGTACCTATTTTGGCTCTATACTTTTTAGATTGCTTTTGCAAACAATATAATATAAGTAAGTATTTTACCTTAAGGCTCATGAAGCAGTTATTAAATAGCAGCTGGGAAGGAAATGTCAGAGAGCTGAGAAACACCGTGGAAAGACTGGTACTCATATCACTGCAGGATGTGATAGATGTGGAAGACTTAGAGTATGCTGATTTTGCAAGTAAAAGGTATGACGTAATCAGTAAGACAGCTGCAAATATCATAGATGAGGAATCAACCGGAACACTGAAAGAAATAATAGGAAAATATGAGATTTCCATAATACAAAAAGCAGTAAAAAAATACGGAAGCATCAGAAAAGCTGCAAAAGCTCTTGATGTTGACCCATCAACCTTGTCAAGAAAGCTGGGAAAGTGAATAGAATATAATTCTTTAGTCCCAAGTGTATCATTTAAGTGTAACATCTGCAGCACTGCAAGAATATTATGTAAATATATTCTTTGTATGGGGTGATCAAGATGACAAATGGAGCTTACAGACAGTGCCCAAGCGGTTCTGTCCCCTATGTAGTCAGGGCTGGTGATACACTTGGGAACATCGCTTTCTTCTATGGCACAGGTGTGAATGATATATTGGAAGCCAATCCGGGAATCAGTCCCGGTAGATTATATATCGGACAGCAGCTTTGTGTGCCTTTGAAAGCTCAAATGTATCCTTCCTGTCCTACAACTAATTACTATGTGGTTGTAGAAGGCGATACAATGGAGTCGATAGCCTCCTACTTCGGAATATCCTCCCAGCAGCTTTTGTATGCAAACTACGGAATTGATCCAAAGGAAATCTATAAGGACATGGTATTGTGCATACCCGTTGCTCCCCCGCCCGTTAATGTCGTAATCAACCAGACCGACCATTCCCTGACGGTTTACCGCGGTACCAACGTATTCCGCACATACAGGATAGGACTTGAGAACCCAGCTGTTCCGTCGCCCAGAGGGACCTTCAAGCTTGTAAACAAACAGGTTGATCCTGGCGTGGAGCAGGGTGCCAGGTGGCTTGGACTCTCAGAGGCAGGCTTCGGCATACAGGGTACAAACAACCCTCAGTTTATCGAGAATATTTCCGAAGGGCGAAGCATAGTAATGTCCAATCAGGACGTCAGTGAGCTGTTTAATCTTGTCCCGGTCGGTACAACCGTGAGAGTGATGTGATTATAGCCAAAATTTCTAGTATTGAAGGTGAATATTATGGATTATGAAGGTTCAAGCCGTCAATGTCCTGCCGGTACAGCCCCATATATAGTAAAAAGCGGAGACACCTTAAGGAAAATAGCTGAAAACCAGAAAACAACCATTGCTTCAATAATTTCCGCAAACCCGGATATCGACCCTGACAATCTGGCTATAGGACAGTCCATCTGTATCCCGCAGCCGGCGCCGCCCCAGACTCCCACATGCCCTGCCGGTACTTCACCGTACATTATAAAAGCGGGAGATACGCTTGCCAAGATCGCACAGCAGTCCAACACCACAGTAGCAGCTATACTTGCAGCCAATCCGGGAATTGTACCCGAAAGGTTAAGCATCGGGCAATCCGTCTGCGTGCCGCAGCCTGGACAGCCTTCACCGCCTCAAGCTCCTACATGTCCCATTGGCTCCTCTCCTTATGAAATAAAAAGAGGAGACACCCTGGCGGGCATAGCTATAAGATTCAATACCACAGTAGAAGCGATCCTATCAACAAATCCAGGCATTGTGCCTGAGAGGTTGTACGTCGGTCAGGTTATTTGCGTAGCCCAGGAAAAAACAGAGCAGCTGATCTGCCCCAATCTGAATTCCTATGTAATACGGAAAGGTGATACTCTGGCGGCAATAGCAAGAGCCTTCGGCGTAACATTGCAGGCCCTTATGGACGCTAATCCGGGTATAAATCCCCAGTCCCTGTACCTGGACCAGGTAATATGCATACCGATATCACCGAATCCCTTAAGCATCACCGTAAGCATCAATGGCAAAACTCTTACTCTATACCGGAACGGAAGGATGTTCAAAGCATATCCTGTAGCAACGGGTAAGCCGACAACCCCAACTCCTATCGGCACCTTCACAATTAAAAACAAACAGGTCAACCCGGGAGGGCCTTATGGTACCAGGTGGATGGGCCTTTCAAAGCCCCATTATGGAATCCACGGCACCAACGTACCCTCTTCCATAGGCTCATCGGCCTCGAACGGCTGTGTCAGGATGTTCAACAAGGACGTAGACGACCTCTTTAACTATGTAGGTGTAGGTACGGTAGTAAGGATTTTCTAGGGCTTTATCAATAAAACAGGCTATACACATGATTGTAAGCCTGTTTTTTTTGGGATTCCAGATGCAACCCATATGAGGGTGGTGAAATTCCCCCTTGCAGTGCCTATTTGGGTAATATCGATCCCATAATTAAAGATGCTAAAGTTATCTACAAAAATGAAAACAGAGTATATTTCTTTATTAGTACAACCCTCCAAAGCAGTGCCAGCAAATACCCGTCCTCAGAGTCAGGCACTACCAATCCAATTACTGAGGAGCCCTTTATTTCATCGAACCTCCAAGTTAGTCTGGCTACATTCATAGTAGGAATATATATAAACCAAATACAGCTCGGTAAAATAAAATATGATAAGACCAAAGCCATCCATTCAAATAAAACAGCAGATGAATTTATACATCAGACACTGCAGGACCCACCTGAAATCAATACAAATTACGCAACTACTTTGTCTCTGATAGTATCGAATTCAAATGCTATTACTTCATTGCTTTCAAGATTCAGTTCGTATTCTTCTTTTGCCACTTCGTCTATTCCAGCAGCTTTGTTCTTCAGCATTTCTCTGTGGCATCCAATGATAGTTTCTTCGTTAATAAGGTGTACAAGCGATGCAAACTTCTCCGGCGGGCGCATTCTTGCTGCCTCTGCTATCCTCGTCAGTTTCGTTTCCATATTTCCTCTACCTCCGTTCGTGTAGTATATGTTTCTCTTTCAAGGTCAATGTCGTGTTACAGCCTTCCCTCTACAGGCATTACCCTACTTCTTCAGTACTATGCCGTAATCTGACTCCCTATCGCATTCAACCTCCTTACTTTGTTATCGCTTGTTGGTCTTACTTTCTCTGGGTAAAGAGCTTTAGGGTCTCCTAAGTTGACTGTATCATAACTGTGTGTAGCATGCCAAGGTCACTGACCCCGGGGAAGCTAGTATATTCTTGCTTATCGAACATATTGGTGTTGTTTTCTGCTCGGTTCACAGCATCAACCTTCCCAATGGGGATTTCGGGGCTCAATCCCTTCAGCTTGTGCGAATTGCTTTCGGCCTACTACCTTGCTGTCTACGCTTGGCGCACGAACCGCCCCCATGTCGGTATTTAAGCTGTCGCAACCTCTAGTTGTTCATAAGCTATAACTGCACTTTTTGTCTCTTTTGCTTTATATAATGCCTTATCAGCATATTTTAGGAAACAGTCAGGGTTTATTGGAAATATAGTTGTTGCAATGCCTATACTTATAGTTATCTTATCAGTGCCAGAACCAAAGATAAAAGTCTTTGCTTCAATAGCCTGTTTTATTCTTTCAGCCATTTTGAACACATTTTCACAGCAGGTTTGAGGCAGAAAAACAACAAATTCTTCTCCTCCCAACCTTGCTACTATGTCTGTACTTCTCGTATTGCCTTTCAGGATTTCAGCAAACTGCTTTAAAACTTCGTCTCCTGCCGAATGTCCATAGGTATCATTAATCCTTTTGAAGTTGTCTATATCAATCATCATTAGCGAAACAGGAAATTTCATTTTCAATATTCCAGACATCTTTAAAAAGAAGCATCTTCTATTATATACCCCTGTCAAACTATCTATATTAGCCTGCCAATAAAATCTCTGAATAATAATACCACAGTATAAAGACAGCAATAGTTGACCTATGATGCAGGGAACTAAAATCATATAACCTATCCTGGTATAAAAAAGAAAAGCAGCCAACCAAATTCCGGCGCTAACTGCAAGAAGTACAAACGGAACAAGCTTAATAAACCATTCTTTCATTACATCTCACCTATCTTTATATATACTAATTTGTTACCCCTACATCATCAGGGTCAAATATTTCATTCGCAAACTACAACATTTTAACAATCTTAAGCTTCCTATCCCGTGATAAATCAATATACCTGCCGTTAACAGAAACAATTGGCGTTGAGATGCTTTGTGGAGCAATATAAATTACCTTACCCGTTTCACCATTATTCATTTTTACTGTTGATCCAGTATAATAACAGGATATTTTCGAGAGAAATGTCATCAGAATTTTTGCATCAAAATGATCGTAACCTACTCTTGCCAGCTCCCCGAAAGTATCAAAGGGAGTAATCCTTCTTTTATAAACCCTTTCTGAAGTTAGTGCATCATATACATCTGCAACGGATATAATTTTTGCATACAGATTTATATCATTTCCTTTTATGCTAAAAGGGTATCCTTGTCCATCCTCCCGCTCATGATGCATGAGTATTCCTTCCCTTATTCCATCTGTAAGCTGTGGGATATCCTCCGAAAGTTGATATCCAATACTGGTATGATTCTTTATTTGCTCATATTCCTCCGGCAGCAGCGGACCTTTCTTATTTAAAATTTCACCCGGTATTTTTGATTTGCCTATATCATGCAAAATACCTGTTGTAACAACATTCCTGATTTCTTCTTCCTGCAAGCCAAGCCATCTGGCTATTAACAGAGCATACACCGAAACATTGATACTGTGCGAATAAGTATATTCATCAATATTCTTTACTTCATTCATGCACTCGATAATATTGCTGATACAGCTTATTTTCGAATAAATTGAGTTTGAAATATACTCTACTTTTCCATAATCCGGCTTTCTTCCTGCCGCCAGATCACCCAAAACCTGTTTCATGACATTAAGGTTCTCACGATAATCCTTTTTGAATTCATCAAGGGGTGACCCGCCTTTTTCTGAATCCTCCGCCTCCTGAAACTCGTACACCGATAGCTGTCGTATTCTGAAAGACTTCAGCCTTCTAATGGCATGCTCATTTAGTACCGTATCCTTTGGTACGATAAGGATGCCACAGTCATCGTATATATCATCTGCAAGTACATACCCCTGCTTGCATTGATAAATATGAACATATTTCTTCTTCGCCATGATATCACCTTATTTATAATTCTTGTGGGTGGCCGGGCTTACCGCCACTGCACAAGGTTGTTTTTAGTAAACATTTATCCAAATCAGCTTCTTTCAATCAAATATAATTATAACAGCAAATCCGGCTTCTCAGGAGGATAAAAAAGGGCAAAAATGGACAAAAAAAGGGCAATTCCGACAAAACCGGATTACCCTTTAACCTTGACTGTCTCTTATTTTTCCTTTCCCAACCCTGCTTTCCTGGCGTAATCGATTGCCTGGCGGCGGTTTTGAAGATGGAGTTGTTTTAAGATATCAGCCATTTGATATTTTACTGTCCGCTCGCCAATAAAAAGCTTGGACGCTACCTCCTTGTAAGTATATCCTCCCGCTATCAGCGCCAAAATCTCAATCTGCCTTTGGGATAAAGCTTCTTCAAGCTTCACCGGACTTGATTCCACCGCTACTGCCGTTTCATTTTCATTCCGGTTGAACTCCTCTAAAACCTGAGCGGCCAATTCGGACGAAATTATGGCGGCATTGGAGGCCAAGCCGTTAAGCTGGTCGATCAACTCTTCCGCCTGAAGCCCTTTTAGCAAATATCCGCACGCTCCGTTTTGAATCGCTGCGAAAAGATCCTGTTCCCGGTCGGACATGGTCAAGATTACAATTTTGATGTCCGGCAGCTCCGACTTGATTAGCCGGGTGACTGTCAGGCCGTTGCACCTGGGCATCTGGAGATCCATAAGAATCATATCGGGATGCAGCAAACGGGCTTTTTCCAGAGCTTCCAGGCCATCCTTGGCCGTGCCGACGACCTCAAATCCTTGGTGGCTGATCAAGTTTTGCAGTCCCTCCGTGAACAGGACGTGATCATCCGCCAACAAGACTCTGATTTTAGTATCTGCTGCCGCTACCGCGGTTCCAGCTCCGAAACCCGCAGGTGCCGATGCTTGGACAGGACCGGTAAAGCGGGGAATGGTTACCGTCACGATAGTCCCTTGCCCCGGCACGGTGTCAATTCGGACTTCTCCGCCAACCTGCCCGGCACGCTCCCGCATCACTTCCAGCCCGAAAGAAGATTTGCCGTCCACGAGCTTCCCAGGATCAAACCCCACTCCGTCATCAGCCACTGAAATCAGGATTTGCCGGTCTTTTTTCCGAAAAGTGATTGTTACTTTACGAGCCCGGGCATGTTTGCGCACATTGGCGAGGGTCTCCTGTATAATCCGGAAAAGCTGGACTCCAACCGACAGATCAAGTTCTTCCTCGGTAAGGTTATCCAGGTTTTGCACCTCGATCCGGATTTTGAAATTTTGCTCAAATCGGGTCAGATACTGTTGCAAAGCGGTAGAAAACCCCTCTTTAAAAAGCAAGGTGGTTTTGACCTCATAAATAAACTCCCTGACCTCAGTATTGGCTTCCGTAATCACCTGGGACAAACGGACCAGACTGCCGTCGGCCGCAGGAAGTTGACCGGTTTTGAGTATTTCCCGGATAGCCTGTATTTGGATATTTGCATATCCCAGAACCTGTCCCAAACTATCATGGAGTTCCCGGGCCAGCCGCTCCCTTTCCTGTAAAACCAGCAATGCCTGCTGCTGTTGGATCAATTGCGCCCCGACTGCTTTATTGTCAGTGACATCCTGGATCACCACCAGGCGGCCGGCTGCTTTCTGACTGTCATTCAATCCGGAAAAGTAGGTTTCATAGTACCGACCGCCCCGGGAAAATCCCAGGTGACTGACAGCTTTATCCCTGCTGGCTGTGCTCAGCTCCGGCCAGCTGCGCAAAATCTCTTCAAAGACGCAGCCTGCCGCTTTGGCGGCTTTCAAGCCGAAAAACGCCTCAGCTACCGGATTCAGATCCATGATCCGGTTGCGGTTATCCAGTATGAACACAGCGCTGGTCATCTTCTCCATGACAACATTGCGGGGAACCGGCACTGCCTCCTGCGCACGGAAACGGAAGACCAGGCTGGCGGAAACCGTGGCAATACCAATTGCTACCGGAGTGGGATCAAAATAATGAAACAATGAGCCTTCTGTAATTAAACACAGGGCAATAAAAATCAAAACTGCAGCGGTAGCGGCAGCTATGATCAAACCCTGTTTCCAGTGCAGCAGTTGCCGATTCAATGCCGCTTTGATATGGACGATTATAGCGGCTAAAAGCAAAATGCCGCAGTAAAAGGTAATCACCCAATACCAGGGACCGCAGATAAACTGTAACAACGGATAATCACCTGACATATCCAGCCACATTTTCCGGTAGAGCAAACCATGCCGGGAATTCGTCAGATTCAGAATATCGGTAATCACCGGCAAAACGAAAAGCAACGTCACCCGAAGCCGGGTAAGCCGGCTTTTTCTGCCGGCAACCGTCAAAGCCCATAGCAGCCAGATGACCGGTACCTTCAACCCTATAAAGTCATTGGCGGCAAGATACCAAAAAGCCGTTGTATTAAGATCAGTCCCGGATATTTGTAGAGCAAATCCGAGGCACCATAAAATTACCATCACCTGGGCAACAATCCATAACCGATCCGCAACCCGCTTATATGCCGTATATGACATAACCAGAAACAGTATCGCCGCCCCGCCGAGATAAATCCAGATATGAGGGTTGTATTGAAAATGCATGTATGTTCCTCCCTCTGCGATTATTTGCGCTATGAGAAGTAATAAAGAAAGTATATCTATATTATTTCTTGTACCTTCTCTATTTTCTATTTTACTATATTTTCTTTTATTTCCAAATACTCTTGACAAGGGAACATCAAGAATCCGCTCCATCACACTATAGTCCCCTTGTTTCACTGCAGCCTCCAGTGCCTCTTCTACCCGGTGGTTGCGGGGGATCAGGGCGGGATTGCTGATCTGCATCAACTGATAGGATGAAGCTCCCGGTTGTCATGCAGCAGCGGCAGCAGGGTCTCTGCAAATCTAGCGAGGTTCCACAAAGCTATATTGGGTTGATTGCCGTAAGCGTAGCGTCCGTGTATATCAAATGTCGTGTTACAGCCTTCCCTCTACAGGCATTACCCTGCTTCTTCAGTACTATGCCGTAATCTGACTCCCTATCGCATTCAACCTCCTTACTTTGTTATCGCTTGTTGGTCTTACTTTCTCTGGGTAAAGAGCTTTAGGGTCTCCTAAGTTGACTGTATCATAACTGTGTGTAGCATGCCAAGGTCACTGACCCCGGGGAAGCTAGTATATTCTTGCTTATCGAACATATTGGTGTTGTTTTCTGCTCGGTTCACAGCATCAACCTTCCCAATGGGGATTTCGGGGCTCAATCCCTTCAGCTTGTGCGAATTGCTTTCGGCCTACTACCTTGCTGTCTACGCTTGGCGCACGAACCGCCCCCATGTCATTGCCCGTCCATAATTCCGGACTCCGTTAATGATTTAAATGCCTCAACAGCTTGAGATTAAAGAAGTGATATCCATATTACGCAATTTAGGAAACTTTCCCGTTTCTTCAAACTCTTACTGCACTTATACAATCCAAACAGAACACATGCACCCGTAAGTAGACAGCAGCACCAGCCCTACTGGTGTATAATTTTAACTATTCTTTAATATCCTCTCATCTATCCTTCTCACTACCGAATATGTATAAGACGTAAAATGCTTTAGCCAGAAACCGCTTGCAGTAGGATTAAAGCTCTCAAAATCCACACCGCAGCGAGTATATCCTTCAACAAAAAGGGTGTCCATAAGAAATGAAAGCAGCTTCGTAAACATACCGGAATTTCGGTATTGCGGCAACATATATGCACCACATATATTCATCATTCCGGCATCCTCGCACGCAAAGTTCTCTCCCGAAGCCATTATTTCAATAAATGCCAGAGCTTTGCCGTTAACCTTTATAGCAAAGAATCTCGATCTGCGCCTTTCATTTTCCTCCTTAACCTGTTTTATATCCCGTTGAAAAAACAAAGGTATAAACATAGGTGTATTCTGAAGATGCTTTATTAACTGATTTTTCAGCGGCACTACTTGTTCTATTTCATCCTTGGCCAATTCACAGAATTCAGCTGCAGGATAATCACCTGATGTGACCGGCGCAACGGCCCTGATTGCGTCTATGCATCGCAGTCCGAACCCATTCCAGAAAAAGCTTTCTACCGCATCATTGTCATGAGCATAAAGTGCAATTGCATGACTTAATATACCATGTTTAACCCATTTCTCTGCAGCAACCTGATACAATTGTGAGTAAATCCGGCATTTATTTTCCTTTACTGCACCATGAGCATGAATAGGTGAAAAAGTTCCCAGGGTTGTTCCAAAATGATTATTCCAAGGTTCATAACAAGTCAGAAAGCCAATTAAATTTCCATTTTCCAAAGCAACAACACCTAATCTGTGGTTGATCAATTCCAATATCATTTCATACAGAACATTATAGTAATCGCCTTCCGGAAGTATTGGGACAGCATTACATTCTTCATTATACTCGGCTAAAGCAAGCTTAACAGCATATTCTATGTGATTGTGATTCATACTCTCAAATATCATTGTTACATCCTCCTCTTTCAGATGCCATTCATTTTTCTTTTTTATCATTATCATCACTCTTCCCGTATTCTAATTATTACATCCTACAGCCTGAAAAAGCATACAAAAAACCCACAGATAACGATCACCTGCGGGCTTATTAAGCTGTAAACGGCAACAAAAAACACGCTACCAATGCGTGTCAATAATATTCCTTATACACAATTCAAAGCTGATCGCCGGCGCTGCCAGCCGCTCGCCCCTGCCACTTGGTTGCTCGAAAGAAGCTGCATAGGCAACACAAAAAACCTGTAACGGTAATATTGCGCACCTGTGCCAGTATTTAATTAATAAAAAACCACCCCAGCATTTTTCATATGTAAAACAACTCCTTTCGAATCATAAATTCATACTTGCAGTATACTGCATCAACTTTATTATATGAGTGTTTCCAAACATTGTCAACGGAGTTTTTCAGTCATATATGGGAGACAGTCTCCACCCCGGGGCAAAACCCCAATCTTTCCTGCAGGCATTTTACTCAATGCATAATCTACAGCTTCCTGTAAAGTAATGAACCTTTTGAAGCCAAGAGCTTCTATATCCTCATCAGATAATCCCTCTGTGATTATAAGTACGTTTGCCTTTTCTCTCACCCTGGCATTTGCCATTGCAATGTCAGCAGCAACCAAATCAGCCTTTTCATCTTCCAATGGAATCTCCGATACTATTCTTTTTGCTTCGCCGTATGTTACCTTCGACCACTCTCTGAGCTTCGGATGATTATGCTCCATTCCCTCAAAACAGGGAGCAACAAATATGATATATCCACCCTGTTTTACACAGAAATAGGCAGATACCAAGCCTTTTCCGGCCTGCCAGTAGTCAATATCGCATGGGCTTGAGCTCACTACAACAATATCTGCCGGAGCCGGCACTTCTACTCCATATACCTCTGCTGACAGCTTTGCTCCTTCTCTATGAGCCTTAACGATATCCCCGGCAAATATATCCACAACTTTCTTCTCAGGTGTCATTACCACATTAATAATGAACCTTAATCCAACACGCCTGGCTACTTCCTCTATGCCTTTTCTGCATGGATTATCGTCAATATTACCAAGTGGAATTTCCTTCATAAGCGCTCCGGCAATGTGTGTAGCAGATGTAGTAGCTGCGCCGCATATTCCCGGCTGAACTATCTTTGCTCCCCCTGAAAAGCCTGCATCCGAATGGGGGATTATATTGCCGAGGCCTATGATAAAGTCTGCTTCCCGGACCTTTTTATTGACATGAACTGGAAATCTCATCCCATCAACTTCTACAACGCCTAAATCAACAAGAGAACTTTTATCCGTAAAATCATGCTGACTGATTTTTACAGTATTATATATTTCTTCTCCTACTTTTCCGATGACCTCTTGCTCCGTCATCACTCTATGGGTCCCCGGAGCAGTCAGTATTTCCATATCCCCAGGTGTGATACCCGAATCCGTCAGGTATTTGATCAGCACAGGAAGTATTTTGCTTACAGGGGTGATCCTTGTGTTGTCTTCAATAATAATAAGTATTTTATCCCCTCTTTTTATTTGCTCCTTCAACGCAGCGCAGCCAATAGGATTATTTAGTTTTTCCTCAAGAGCCTTTTCAAAATTTCCAATGGGGGAGTACTGCTTCATCCTTCCCTCGAAAAGTAAGGAGGAAGCGGGTATGCACGCCTGTATCTTATTACTGCCATAAGGAACTGATATAAATCTCAAATTTTGATCCATAATTCATACCCCTTTTAATATTATTCATAGAGTAATTATCACTGTCCTTGATACTATATAAGTGTTATCTCACCGGTTCCAGTATCAACCCTCACCATATCCCCATCATTAACAGCTTCATAAAAGCCTGCAGCTACACGGTCAACCATTGGAGTTTCCATTATAATGGCACTTGCTACAAGAACCGTATCCGGATTTTGTATTACCAATGCCTTTGGTGCATTATTCCTGATCAGAAGCTGATAGAGTCCATCCGCTTGGACAACCGAACTGCCTTTGCCCCCCGGAAATATCAATACTTTCCCGGATATGCTTTTACCTTCAAGTGAGTGTCCCTTCTCGATAACTATACCTGTAGAAGGATCAATCAAATAAAACATTATATCATCCTGTGAAATAAGCGCTTCTCCTTCTGCTACACCTTCTGATATTTTATGACATGAGAATACTTTTGAGTCCATTATAACACTTCTCCTTTCAATGCAGCTTCTACACATGTTCTAAGATCGCGGATTATGAAGCTTATCCCCCTGCGTTTAGGGTAATATGCACACTTAGGGGATTCAGTTACACCAAACTTTCCCTTCAGATGCCCCCAGCAGGGCTGATCCGGACAGGTATCCTCAACTATAACTCCACCAGCCTCATTTATTATACTTAAAAGCCCCATTCTTTCAGCCATTTCTTTTGTATGGCTGGAGGTCAGTATCCACATTTCTGCCTTAAGCTTCTTGCCTTTAACCATTTCAGCAATTTCCTGCACCTGATTTAATGTAAAATGCGGACATCCGAACATAGCAAAGTCAATCTTTCTATTACCAACCTCAGATATCTCCTGAAGTATATTTTCCAAGTCTTCATTTGTTATTGCAACTTTTCTTTTTGCCTCCGTGCCCCCAAAAGCCTGTTCCAGTGTTTGAGCTTCAGGAGTTACCCCTACCACATGATACATTCCATAAGCCCCGGAAGTGTTAAGCTGTGCGCCCAAATTCATAAATGCTTCCTGAGTGATTGGTTTTGGCAAGCCTGTAAATACCGGGATTCCATTACCGATTTTTTTGCCCATGTAGCCTAATAAATGATATTCAAAGTCTGACTTCATATCCGCCTGTACTTCAACTAAAATATCACCTTTCCGGTTTTCATCAAGTAAAAGGCCATATTCCGGCACACACCCTGTTATTGCTGCACACAGTGCACTCTGAGCCGACTCTCTGTTGCTCCTGGCCCCCCATACGGAGTTTACAAATGGTGTCGCACTGGATTCAGAAAATGCAACGATTTCCCCATAATATGGAATATTAGTTCCAAGATATGGAGTACAATCGTAGGATAACACAGCACCCAATTCTTTATATGCATCATGGGTCCTTTGCATCAAATCTGCATATTTATCATCAACCATTCCGGCCTTTTTAAAGTATGAGAGGCAAAATCCGGGGTTTACAGTAGGTGCAATTTTACAGTGGGCCCCTGCCTTTAAAAGTTTTTCTGCAAACCAAAGGTCTGCTTCCTGATTGCTTAACGCAACATGGGCTCTCGTAATCGGTACCATTCGTCCAGCATTAAAGGATTCACCTATGGCTGCCTGAATCTTCATCGCGATGGCAGTGCCTTCTCCATATTTTCCCGCCAGCATGTCCAGTTGTTCTCTTGTTAATTCCATGATTACCCTCCTAAATTGTGTTTTTGTATGTCAACTTATGAATATGCACTCTTATACTGCAGCTACTCCAATTACCTCAGTACATCAAGCAGAAACATTGTAGTTGCAGGTACATAAGTCGTTAATGCTAATGCAATCAGTAAAGCTGCCATGAACCAAACCATATACTTCATCATTCTTCCCATAGAAATATTTGCAACCGCTGAGGCGACAAACAGATTTATTCCATATGGCGGAGTCACAAAACCTATGGCCAGATTCATCGTCAGCATTACACCAAAGGTTATCGGGGACATTCCAAGCTTCACAACAACAGGAAGCAGGATCGGTGATAGAATAATTGTTGCAGGTATATTGTCTATGAGGCATCCTACAATCAGCAAAAATAGATTAATGATAGCAAGAAGTATGAATTTATTATCGGTGATTCCCAGCAATACTCTGGTTATTTCAGCAGGTATTTGCTGCAGACTCAGATAACTCGCGAAAGCCATGGAGAAGCCTACCATAAATGTTGTTACTCCATTGATTACGATAGTATCATAGAGTGCTTTATACAAGCCCTTTAAATCCAATTCCTTATACACAAAGGCACCTATGATCAACGAATAAACAACGGCAACTACAGCAGCTTCAGTCGGAGTAAAAATACCGGCATATATCCCTCCAAGCACTATTCCGGGTGCTAAAAGCGCCCATATTGCAGACTTGAAGGAAGCCCATACCTCACCTGCCCCAGGCCAATGTCCGGTACCTTTATATCCATATTTCCTTGACATAAGATAGCATGCAATTAAAAGCACAGCTCCCATAAGTATTCCAGGGATAAAGCCGGCGATAAAAAGATCACTTATTGATACTCCTACAACAACACCATAAATTACAAAAGGAATACTTGGGGGAATTATAACTCCTATAGTACCTGCTGAAGCTGCCAATGATGCACTAAACCCGACATCATATTTTTTCTCTTCCATGGCAGGTATCATAAAGGAGCCTATGGCAGATGTGGTGGCAACTGCCGACCCCGATATAGCGGCAAAGAACATACATGCAACTGTTGTAACCATACCCAAGCCGCCTGTAACTGCACCAAAGCATAGATTTGCAAAGTCCAGCAGACGTTTCGCCACACCTCCTGTGCTCATCAGATTTCCTGCAAGTATGAAAAAAGGTATAGCCATCAATGGAAAGGAGTCACATCCAGCTATAGCGTTTTGAGTTATAAGGACAAGTGGAATATCAGAGAACAAAGCAAGAGCTATAAGTGTTGCAATACCGATGGCAAAGCCTATTGGAACACTTAACAGAATCAATAAAAAGAATGATCCGAATAATACCACCGCTTCCATGTTATGCTTCTCCCCTTTCCGGTTTAAAAAGTCCTGCTATTGTTTCATATACTTCCATTACCAAACGCAGAGCCATAACACCCGTACTTATCGGCAGTGAAATATATACAAAATACAAGGGGATACGCATTCCTGAAGATAATGAACCCTTCTGCATCAAATCGAGCACCAGCTGGGTTCCGTTTATTGTAATAAAAATTGAAAAGGCCAGCCAGATGAGTGATGCTATAATATCTACAGCCTTTTTGCCATGTCCTTTTATCAATCCGTAAATCAGTTCTACCTTTATATGCTTTTTTTCCCTTACACCAATGCTTGCGCCCAGCCATATCTGCCAGATAAAAATATAGCGGGCCAGCTCCTCGCTCCAGGACAGTGAGGAATTAAAAACATATCTCATGATTACTTGTATGAATATTATGGTTACAGTAAAAACCAGACTGCCGACCAGCAGGTATTCTTCGAATTTGTTATAGAGCTGCAAAACCCTTTTCAATTAATAACACCTTCTTTCATGATAATCAGGAAAAACTGCTTCTTATATATTTCGCGAAATGTTTCCTTGACTGTTATTGAATTCGCACTATACCCGATGTAATATCTTCAGTGAGTTCAATATAGAAAAAGGGAGGGGATAAATTATCCCCACACCATTTACTGATTGTATTTTACTGCGAGATCAAACATGTCCTGACCAATTTCCGCTTTGTATTTGTCATACATGGGTTTGACTGCCTCTACAAACTTTTCATGATTTTCAGGTGTTATTTCATTTATTTGCATTCCATCTGCTTTTAACTTTTCCATATATACCGAATCATCATTGATTTCCATGTCCCTCTGATAATCAATCAGATATTTCTTAGCTCCATCCGCAACGATTTGCTGAATATCCTGGGGTAATCCCTTATAGAACTTGTCGTTGATCATAACTGCCAGAAAGCTGTATGTATGCCCGGTTAAGCTATAATATTTCTGAGCTTCATGAAACTTCATAGCGTATACCAATGACGCTGCATTTTCCTGTCCATCTACCGTACCCTGCTGAAGTGCTGTGAATACTTCACCGAAGCTCATTGGTGTGGGGTTAGCTCCCAGACTCTTAAAAAGGTCAATAAATACGGGACTCTCCTGAACTCTCATCTTTATACCTTTAAGGTCCTTGGGCTCATTTATCGGATGCTTGCTGTTGGACATATGTCTTGCTCCATTGTAATTATATCCAAAGTTATATATCCCTACGGATTCCAGAATTTCATTGAATTCAGCTCCAATTTCATTATCCAAAGCCTTAAAGCCTGCCTGCTCGTTCTTGAACAGGAACGGCATATCCAGCACACCGAACTTTGGATCATATGTGGTTAATACCGAAGTGGTCGGAAGAGTCATATGTAATGTACCAAGTGCCACTGCTTCAGTCATTTGTCTGTCTCCGCCCAGTTGGCCGTTGGGATATATCTCAATATCGACCTTACCCTCTGACTGCTGCTCAACATACTTTTCAAACTCCACTGCAGCTTTATGTGTAGAACGGTCTTCTGCTTCAACATGGCCAAGTTTAATTGTTATTTTTTTCTCCTCAGCTGCCGGAGCGTCTGAAGTGGTAGGAGCAGCGGCCTCTTCTTTCTTGGCACAGCCGATTGCCAGGGAAAGAACTAAAGTAACCATTAACAAGATAGCTATTAACTTTTTCATACTCTTTTCCTCCTTTTTATTAATCACCCGGGAATCAGAACCTATGAACCATTTATAGAATTATACACCTCCCCGAAAGCTTGGAATTATTCAGCTTAATTAGTACTTATCAATGCCTGGTTAATTCACTCGTCCCGGCACTATCCATATGCATGATATAACCTAAATCCAACCTGTATACAGGTTGGAAGGAAACTTTACCTTACAATTCGACTCAAAAGATATCTGTGCGAAAAGAATGAAGTATGTGTTCTTTAATATATCCAGTTTGGGTTCTTGGCTATATTTTCAGCAGCTTCCCTGATATGAACTTTTAAGAGTTTCGTAAGCTTGTCAATATCCTTCTCCCTGATTACATTTAAAATTTCTAAATGCTGATTGATCGTTTCCACTTCATTGCCCAATGCTTTTGCGGATAAAAGCTGATATCTTGAGATTTTCAATCTTATACTTTTCATAATATTCTTCAGATAAGTATTATTGCACTTATCAACTATAAGTATATGCAGCTTGTAATCCTGCTCAGAAATTGCATCAATATTGATTTCTCCCCCGGATTTGATCCTGGACTTAAAATCCAGCCATTCTCTTTCCATCTGATCTATTTCTGCTTCCGTAATATTATCCAAAAACGACTGTAGCGCAGCACATTCAAGAGCTGCCCTTACCTCGAACAATTCATAAATTTCTTTAATAGTAACATGCTTCACAAAGACTCCAACTCCATTGTGAATCTCTATAAGCCCTTCACTCGCCAAAATTTTCAGAGCCTCCCGTATTGGTGTACGGCTCATACCTAAAGTCTGTGCAATTGTATTTTCGCTTAAATAATCCCCTGGTTTGATCTCATTATTAAAAATAGAATGTTTAATTGTGTCATAAGCTATATTAGTGAGATTTCCACCTTTATTCTTTTTCATATCTGATAGTATTGCAGTATCTGTCAATATAAAGCCTCCTTAATTATTCATACTATGAGTTAAAAGCGTGCTGCACCTTCCTATATACTACCTGTATACAGGTTATCGCATATATAATATAATGTCAAGCAGAATTATAGATAGATTTTCCAACGCAGAACCGTCCCCGTTGCCGTTGACAGGCCTGGCACCCAATATCTTTTAAATTACTTAACAGCAATGATAATATGACATTTTACCATTTTATCAGAATGGCTTAAATAAACATGTGCAGAATTCGCATTAAACTTCAGCATCTGGTTTTCTTTAACATTATGGATAGTACCGCCCACATCTATATTCAGTTCACCATTAATTACATATACATATTCATAGGTAGCATTGATATGAGCTTCTGAACTATGTGAACTATCAGGAGCCAAATCCATTATGTACGACTCAAATTTTAACTCCGGAGAATATGGGATAAAGGGGTATATGGTACACCCGTCATCAGTATCATCTAACTTTGGAATTGTATCCTGAGTGATTATTTCAGTGTCATCTGATGCATATTCCATCAATGAAGAAAAAGAGACTTTTAGTCCGTTGCTTATTTTCCATAGAGTTGTAACAGTCGGTGTTGATTCTCCCCTTTCAATTTGACCCAGCATGCTCTTGCTGATACCACTTAATTCAGAAACCCTGTCCAGGGAATAATTCATTTTCATTCTGATATTTCTTAGATTCTCACTTATTACTTTATTAATATTAATATTATTCATGTAATCACCTCTTGTACATAATAACGCACAATGTTATAATATGTAGTATATGCAATATATTGTTCTTTTATATATTATAACGCATTTGCCTAAAATAATCAAATGGAGAGAGGTGTTTGGATTTGTTATTAAGGAGTATGCTGGATTTGATCGGCAACACACCGCTGCTGGCACTTGATAACATTACCGGGAATAAGGACGGGAGAGTCTTTGCAAAGCTGGAGTACTGGGCACCCGGCCTAAGCAAAAAAGACAGGGTTGCATTACAGGTGATCGAGGATGCTGAGAAAAGTGGAAAGTTAACGTTAGGTCAGCACGTTGTCGAGTTAACCAGCGGCAATATGGGTACCGGCTTAGCCATTGTATGCAGACTGAAAGGCTACAAGTTCATTGCAGTTATGTCAAAGGGCAACTCAATTGAAAGGGCAAAGATGATGAAAGCCTTTGGCGCCGAAGTTGTTCTTGTAGATCAGCTGCCGGATTCAATTCCCGGGCAGGTATCCGGCAAGGATCTGGAACTGGTAGAAATCGAAGCCCAAAGGATTACAAAAGAGTTGAATGCATTCAGGGTTGATCAATTCTATAATCCCAGTACCTACCGGGCAGGTGAAATCGGGATTGCTGAAGAGATTATCTGTCAGACAAATGAGCGGATCGATGCCTTTGTTGACTATATGGGTACCGGCGGCAGCTTTGTCGGTGTCACCACAGCCTTAAAGAAGAAGTTCCCCGATATAAAATGCTTCGGAGTGGAGCCGGAAAATGCAAGGCGCTACAGCAATCCCCAGGACATAGGAAGTGGAAAGCATAAGATTCAAGGCGGGGGCTATAATATGGAGCTGCCTTTCTTAACTGTGGATAGATTGAAATTAATTGACGGCTTCATTACTGTATCCGATGAAGAGGCAATCAGTGCAGCCAGGCGATTAGCATACGAGGAATGCATTTTCCCGGGCTTCTCAGGTGGAGCGAACCTGGCAGCGGCATTGAAATTGCTTAATGGGGATTTCAGAGGAAAAAATATTATAATACTAATACCTGACTCAGGTACGAAATACCTAAGCACTGATTTATGGTAGCTCAAAAGCAGCGGGGACGCTTTGATGACGAAGCGCCCCCTTACTTGCTCTCCAGGGCAATTCCCAACTCAACAATTTCTTTCAATAGTTTGCTGCTGCTCTTCCCGGAAGCCATGCATTCCAGCAGGCTCATTCCTTTGATGTTGAAATTTCCGTTTATTTTTTTCAGTGCGGCCGACAGCGTTTGTGTTTTGAGCCCATTGGGTTCAGGAACCATGACAAATGGAAACTCACTGGTATCAAGCACATCCAGATCAATATGAACATATACATTCCGGGATATTCTTCCTATGGCATCGATAAGCGGTTCAATGCTTTCCTGAATTTTCTCCACAGTGAACACTTCTATGGAGTTATCCCGGATATACTGCTGCTCCGGCTCATCCAGAGATCTTTGCCCTACCATGATCAGTTGCGAACATGCCAGTGGTGTATGTACTCCCTTGATAATCTGTGCATCTCCATCTCCTAAGAGCGCCCGCAGGGGCATACCGTGGAATTTTTTGCTGACTGATGACTCCGGGGTATTCAAATCCCCGTGGGCATCAAACCATATCACCGCCAAATCCCCCTTCAGCTTATGATTCAAATATGAAACGGTGGGAATTTCCGCATCACAGCCGCCACCAACAGTAAATATTGTATCCGGCTCTTCCCTTATTATTACGCTCCAGGCAGCTTTCAACTGATTGACAATACTGCAGTACCCTATGATACCGTTCTCTATTGGACAGCTATCTTCATCTAGTACCTCAATTTCAATGAAATCATGGTCTCCAAGATAGCACTCCTTTAATTCCATTGCCCCGCCCAAAAGCTCATAGCCTCCCCCCTGCCATTGGGGATAAAACAGATTTAAATGCCTATTTCCCATTCTTAATCTCCCTCCGATAAACATATAGATAGTCCGGCAAACACTGTAATTAATAACTATATTATTAGTATTATAACATTATGTAGAAAATGGAAGGAATGATTCCGATATAAATATTATAAATAACCTATATGAATTGAGCGGGGTGTTAATATGAGAATCTCCTACAATCCTTATAACTTAACAGAATATACCGGCAGCTGTGTCGGATCAAGCAAGGGTTCTAAAAGAAAGCCGGACAGATTTCTCTTGCTGATCATGCCATGATACCCTTTAATCCCAGCCTTGCTTCCTTATTCTTTAAGAGTTAAAACACATATCTGCCCAGAATGGTTCAGTGTGCCGTTATCTATGTAGTAAGATACGGCAACCTTGCTGCCATCATTATTCCAAGATAGTCCGTTTGCTGTATATAAGTCAGGGCCAGATTTGTACAATAGTATTTTCTCAGGCTTGGAATCGGAATTAATCTCTATCATATTTAATTCAAAGCTATTATCGTCGGCCGATAAATAAGCAAGCTTTTTTTCATCCTTGGATAACTCAAATTTGGTATTAAAAACATTCTCTCCTATAAGCTTACTCTGCTTTTTTGACATGTCATACTGATAAAGCTTGAAAGTGAAGTCTGGATCATTTAGCTCATCTGCATATATTATAGTATTTTCATCACTCAAAACCTTACTGAAAACCATGTTTTTCACAAGCTTTTCCGCAACTGTATTCTGTTTATTCAGATCAAGCAAATAAATTGCCGATTTGGCATTTGTCATATCAAATTCAAGGTTGTTTTCCATAAATCCGCTTACTCCACTAAACCATATCTTTTTAAGGTCTTTGGAAATAGCATGTACAACTACATATTCAAATCTTTCGTCTCTTTCTTCCATTGTGTATTCCGAGCTGTGGCTTTTCTCCAGGTCAAAAATCTTAAATTTGTATTTATCCCTGGCAGTTTTTAGACAGTAAACAATTCCTTTTCCATCCGTGGACCAGCTTAAATCGTTAAACACATTATACATACCCTTTTTTCCATTATTATCTTCATCAAAAAAGTATTTGGAATCCCATTCATCAATAGTTGAAAAATCTTTTGTATTAAAGTCATACAACCTTATCCTATCCCTTATATTGCCATAGCCCTCAACTGTAAAGGGCACATAATCAGATTTCGTGCTTCGTTCTGCACTACGTATCCCATCCGCTCCAATTATACTATAAGCTTCATAAATAAGCATTTCTGTTCTGTCGGGAGACAGATAGAATCTTATACAATTGTATGGATTAGTTTCTATTAAATGCTCAGTCTTGCCGTTATCAGGATTCATCAGGTACAACCCGTTATTGCTGAAATCAAAATCAGGCTTTAGCAGATAGCTGTATGATGAACTCATATCACGTACCAGTGTCATATTCTCAGCAGGTTTGAAAAGGGGATTTGTATGTCTCAACAAAAGCTTGTCATTATCCCAAAACTGCAATTGGTAAGTGTCAAAAATTGATACTGCCGCTGGAAGCTCCTGCAGCTTAACATCCTTTACCGCATCAAAATTTGTATTGCTTAATATCTCCACATCCGGCCTATCATCTACAACTACTGTTTTTTCATAATCCAGGGAGTGGTTACCTACCGTAAAAAAGCAGATCAACAAAAGTATGCAGCCAGCAGCAATACCCAAAATAGTTATTTGCTTTTTATTCATATGCCTAACCCCTCCCCATACCGGATATTTACCTCAAGCTGCTTGAAATGGCTCTTTCCAGTCATTATATTTCCTCCTTCATAATGTATTAACCTACTAAGTGTTAACCACATTATAGAAGTACTATATTTCTAAAGTTCACATGATTGTTTCAAAATTGTAAATCTTTTTGTGGGATTTTCGCAATCACTCTTGTAAAGATATTTTTTGTGCTTTCTATTCCTATCGTTCCCTTGTGCTTTTCTATAATTGCCTTTGCTATGGGCAGACCAAGGCCACTCCCTCCCGCCGATCTCCCATTTCCAGCATAAACCCGGAAAAATGGGTCAAAAACCTTATCGAGCTTATCCGCCGGTATTCCATGGCCCTTATTTGTTACTGTCACATTAGCCTGTCCATTTTCCGTATATACTTTAACTTCTATCATTGAAGCTTCATTTCCGAATTTTATAGCATTATCCAAGATGTTAATAAATGCACTTTTCAAATCATCCGTATAACCTGATACTTGTATATCAGGACTTATTTCACAATGGATACCCATATTGCGGCTCGCTGCTATAAGTCTCATCTCTTCACATATATCGGTGATAAGCTTGCTTATATCTATATCATCAAAAAGTGCCTCAATATTTTCCGATGTCTGTCTTGAAATAGTCAGAAGCGATTGAACCATTCTGTAAAGCCTGTCGCACTCATCTAAAATATACCCTGTACCCTTTTTACATAGCTCCTTATCGTTAAAGCCCCCATCCTCCATTACCTGCGCATAACCTCTTATAGTAGTAAGTGGTGTTTTGAACTCATGGGCTACATTATCAAAAAACTTTTTCCTATAGCTCTCAAGTTCCTTAAGCAGCATGTTGTCCCTTTCTATTGTTCTGATACTGCTATGGATTTGCTCCTTCATCATGATGAAACTTGAAGTTAGTTCTCCAATTTCATCATTAGATATTTTATCGGCCTTGCCGCTGAACTTACCCTTGGTCATATCCTTTGCCATCTTATTCAGCTTTGTTACAGGCCGTATGATTCCGTCTGATATAACGTATGATGCAACAAACATAGACAGAAGCATTATAAAAATAGTTGCAGTCAATATATTCCCAAGGTAATATCCTGACCTGTAAAGATCGGAATAGTCTTTTGTATAGCTTATTACCCCAAGAAATTTTCCCTCTATTATAACTGGGACAGATATGTTTGCCTTTGCATTATCTCCTCTAGAATAAATTGTAAAAGACAACTTTCTGTTAAGTGCATGACTCAGGTCCTTTCCTTCACCGCTCATATTCAACATGTAGCTGCGGGTTAGCCCTAAAGGATCACCCGTAGTAGTATACAATACTGCTTTGATGTTAAGCTTGGCTTCCAAATCTGCGATAATTTCTAAAGAATGTTTATCAAAAGCAGCCTGTTCCGGCTCAATATTGTTTAACAAAAAGAATTGCCTTACATAAACAGTAATATTGTCCCTCACTTTTACCAATTCTTTTGAAATTACTGTTTCATTGCTGCTTTTAATAGTAAGGTTTGTTACAAGACTCATTATGATAAAAACTGCAATAATCAAAAGTGAAAAGGAAATAAATATTTTATATCGTATAGAAACGTTCATTTGCTCACCTTCACTTACTTAACCATTTTATAGCCTACGCCGAATACCGTATCAATAATAGACGGAGAATCCGGATCATCAAGCTTTTTTCTTAGTCTGACCACATGTATATCCACGGTCCTGGAGTCTCCCATATAATCATAACCCCATACAGCATCCAGAAGCTTTTCCCGCGTAAACACAGTACCACGGTTTTCCAGAAGAAATACCAGCAGATCATATTCCTTGGGGGTAAGCTCCACAGTATTACCGTTCTTCAGCACTTTTCTTTCATCCATGTAAATGGATAGATTGTGGGTGATTTGTACATAAAAACTTAGCTCCTTACGTTCTGTTTCTTGAATTGTTCTTTTCAGTAATGCCTTGACTCTGGCAACAACCTCCCGGACATCAAAAGG
Source organism: Clostridia bacterium BRH_c25 (assembly GCA_001515955.1). The sequence continues at coordinate 48,759 of LOES01000136.1, forward strand.
CTTTGTAATATAATCAAAAGCTCCCAGTTCAAAGCCTACAACCTTATCCACTATATCAGATTTGGCAGTTAATATAATGATAGGTATCCCTGTTGTATTTGAGAGCTCCTTGCATATATCAAATCCACTCATATCAGGCAGCATAAGATCAAGCATAATCAAATCGAACTTTCCTTCTTTCGCTTTTTTCAAACCAGTGGTGCCGTCATATGCTGTATCAACATTTATGCCCTCCCGTCTAAGCGAATAAGCAAGCAAATCGGATATGGCCGCCTCATCCTCGATGATAAGAATCTTTTTAATTCCAGCCAAACACTCCACTATCCATTTCACCTCACTCACAATAATCCCAATATAAGCTAATAGATATATAATATAGCAATTATACACTTAAGATGTTTCAAAAGTGTTTCTATAAAGATTTATTCCAAATGTTTCCTTAGCCTCATTATACAATAGATGTTGATCCTGCTGCATCAAAAAAAGCCGGATACAGCATATAACTGCACCAGCTTTCGAGGCATTCTCTTAGATTGTAAAGACCGGTTGTATCTCTAGATGTTATACTAATATTTATTAGTTTCTTTTCACCACAATACTCTCCATCTTGCAACGAATCAGCTTTATCAGGTCATCCGGAGCTAATTCGATCTGATGGCCTATCTTTCCTGCACTTATAATGACGGTATTCAATTCCTTGCAGGAGCTGTCCAGTACTGTTTTATACTCTTTTTTCATTCCTATAGGGGAGCAGCCTCCGCGGATGTATCCTGTAACCTTGTTAATGTCTGCTACCTTGATCATTTCAACAGCTTTTTCATTTACTGCCCTTGCTGCCGCTTTTAAGTCCAGCTCCCCGGCAACAGGAATAATGAAGACAAAGTACTCCCTGCTTGTTCCCTGTGCCACAAGGGTTTTATATACTTTTTCAACGGGCTGGCCTATTTTATCAGCAACGGAAATGCCGTCAATCAAACCGTCACTGTGGTCATAAGTATATGTATTAAAATGAACTCCTGCCTTTTCAAGAATCCGCATCACATTCGTCTTTGCCTTTTCCATTGATATCCCTCATTTCTTGATTCTTTTGTCTTCTATTATATGGATATTGATTTTTGCTGTCAAATGCTAAAGCCCCTGACTTGCAAAACTCAATAAGCGTGAAATTTTCTCCGCATATCTGGTATAATTATCCTATACATTCTGCTATATTAAGAATATACAATATAATGTATGAAAGCAGGTGAACTCATAATGAGAATAAAACGAATTAACTACCCGGTGCAGTTATGATAATCTGATAGCAGATTGCGCTGGGGTGTAATAATATTTGCTGTCAGTTAACTGCACTGCTTTTCCTGTAAATAATAAGAAAAGGAGAACAGTTATGGAGAATAGTAAATTAAAAGAATTATGGAAAAAAGATGAAGAAGTAAGCTTCCATGGGTGGGATTTCTCTTATCTGAACGACAGGTGGGAAGAGGAAAAACTGCCCTGGGACTATAAAACCATATTGAAAGAGTATCTGAAGTCTGGTTATCAGCTGCTTGATATGGGCACAGGGGGTGGGGAGTTTTTACTGTCCCTGAACCACCCTTTTGGTGGGACTTCCGTCACAGAAGCCTGGGAGCCTAATGTCAGGCTGTGTGAGGAAAAGCTGTCGCCCTTGGGCATTTGTGTCCGGCAAGTATATACAGACGCTGAACTGCCCTTTGAGGACAATTCCTTCGATATGATCATCAACAGGCATGAGTCGTATTGTGTAAAAGAAGTGAAAAGGATATTGAAACCCGGAGGCTTTTTCATCACACAGCAGGTAGGCGGAAAGAACAATGAGATCTTGTCAAGGCGATTAGTCAAAGACTTTTCATCACAATATAAATATAATAATTTACATTATGCACAAGAAGAACTTGAGAAGGAAGCCTTTGAAATCCTATACGGAAATGAATATTTCCCATATCTTCGTTTCTATGATGTCGGAGCAATCGTATATTTTGCGAAAATCATAGAATGGGAGTTTCCGGGTTTTTCAGTGGACAGCTGCTTTGATGAACTATGCAGGCTTCATGAAGAGCTAAAAACAAAGCCGTATATCGAAAGCTGTGAGCATAGGTATACCCTTGCAGCCAGAAAGTCAAAGCATTAGCAGTATTTCAGGGCCGGGCTTTAATATTTGAAGCCCGGCCTTCATAATGCAGGCTTTTAAGGACACTTCCGGGCTTATTGTCTCTCAGACTGTTATGCATGTGCAATTTTCCAAGTATAGGGAATGATTTGATAAATTATGGATACCTTCCAAAATATTGCCTTGCTTTTGATAAAAACCAGACATACTGTATAAATATACAAATTATTTAATAAACGAAGGAAGGCGAAGAAATGAAATTACTAAAAACATTGGCAGTATTATCATTAGTCCTGATAATTTCTGCTGCTTCGGTACTCTGTGGCTTTGCAGCCGAGTCGGCCGGCGTTGCTCCTGCTGGACAGACCAAAACCTATACCGACTATCATATGCACATGATGAGCGAACAATTTTCAGAACTTTTCAAAATATTGAATGGGAATGACAAATCCAACGGCTATCAGCTTGAAGAGTTTTCAGCGGAGAAAATACTCACACTTCTGAACAACGCCAGGCTGGATAGGGCATTTGTGCTTTCGGGCTCATATATTCTCGGAATGAATGGGATTGAAGGCCCGGATGAATACAATGATGTGAAAAAGGAAAATAACTATCTCGCTATTCAGTGTGCCAAGTATCCTGAAGGGCTGGTCGGCTTTTTCAGTGTAAATCCCTTAAAAGACTACGCAATAGAAGAGATGGACAGATGCTATGATGAGCTCAAGCTTCCGGGGCTTAAGCTTCATTTCACCAATTCGGATGTGGATTTAACCAAACCGGAGCATCTGGAGAAAATTCAAAAGCTTTTTAGCCATGCTGCAGAAAAAGGGATTCCGATCCTGGTTCATTTCAAAAGCAGGAATCCACAGTTTGGAAAGAAGGATGCCGAAATACTTATCAATGATGTAATCGCAAAAACACCGGGCCTTAAGCTTCAGATAGCGCATCTTGGAGGCTGGGGAGGCTTTGACAAGGGAACTGAGGAAGTAATATCGACCTTCATAGAGGAGTATAAAAATAATAAAGCCCTGGATAAAAACAATGTGGTATTCGACTTTTCAGGGGTTGTTGTAACAGAAAAGGAAGAAATGAAGGGTATGCTGGATATAACAACCGTGGAACAGAATGAAAGAATTGCAGGACTGATGAGAGAATGGGGGCTGGAAAACGTTGTATTTGGAAGCGATTGGCCATACTCTTCCTCAGCAAACTACATAAGCAACATTAAAAGGCTGCTGCCTCTAAGTGATGCAGAAATCGATGCGATACTCAGCAATGATACAAGTGCAAGATTATTTGGGAGCGATGCAATAAGGCATCCCGACCTTAAGGAGCTTTTGAGGACCCTTAAAGAAGGTGTAGATTACAATGCTCCCCTTAGCGTCGAGTTAGGTCAATAGTATGCAAGCGTTTTAATCAACCTATATAGAAGTTTAGGAGCCAGACTTGAATTATTTCAGGCCTGGCTCTATATTTCCTATTTACATCCCATTAAGCACCGATATGATACCCTCATGGAGGGCTTTTGCCGCTTCGAGCTCGAAGCCTTCTGCCATAACCCTTTCCCGGTCTGCTGTGTTTGTCATAAATGCCAATTCAACAATCACTGCAGGCATTTCCAGCTTATCGTATTTGAGGCTTTCAGACATTGCCGTCACTCCGGCATCTTCCGTTCCGAGTTTATCTGCAATTCCGGCCTGCAGCAATTGAGCCGCTTTTTGCCCTGTAATTCCATAGACCGGAGCATTATCCGAGGAATTATACATCGTCAAAGTTCCTTTTTTCGTGCGGTCTGAGCTGCCATTCAGGTGTATGCTCACAAACAAGGAGGCATTTGAAGCCTTTGCTGATTCCATTCTGTCTTCCAGGGTTACTTTATTGTCCTCCTGCCGGGTCAACTGTACATTGACCCCCGACTCTTCAAGCATATCCCGGAGTAAGAGTGCTGTCTTGAGATTCTGCTCCTTTTCATTGATTTCAATGTTATTGCCGTCATTGGGATCATTATAGACAAGCCCTGCGTCATTACCGCCATGGCCGGGATCAATCATTACAATTTTTGTTATATCCTCCTTTTCACCGGAGGGATATGCCGGTGATCCATCAGGAATGCTGCCCACAGTGGATTCCTTCAGGGGCTTTTCCCTGTATACTCCTGTTGAAACAGCACCCAGAAATATGGCTGTGCAGCATAGAGCCACTATCAGAATTCCGGATAGGATGACGATTCCCCTGGATTTCTTTCCATACTTCAAAATAGCACCCAGCCTTTCCTTCAGATTCTGTTTTTCCTCACAGAGAGTCACGGAAATTATATTGTCCCTGCAAGTATTGCCAAGGGACACAGCACTGATAATAGTACTGCAGTATTCCTTTTTACCTGTTGCATCCAAGCCTCCCGATACCGCTTCATCACAGGAGAATTCACACAGGCTGTTAATCCGGCGGCTCATGATATGTACAAGGGGGTTGAACCAGTGAATGCAGACAGCCAGCTGCACCAGCCATTTGTACCATATGTCAAAGCGTTTATAGTGGATAAGCTCATGCTTGAATACATAGTTGAGGCTGTCTAAGCCCAAAAAGCTTTCCGGTATAACAACAACAGGCTTTATAAGCCCTATAAGCATGGGAGATTTTATCAATCTACTCTGGTACAGGGGAACTCCCTTTTTAATCCCAAGTCCGTCCTCCACCTGACGGAATAAGTCGGACATCTCTTCATTTTTTACAATATTTGATCCCGTTCTGACGCAGTATATAAAACTCCTGTATTGGAGCACTTTAACGGCAAATACAAGAAATACCCCGAGAATCCAGACGAACCCTATGTAATCAAAATAATTAAAAACTCTTTCTTCCGGCTGCCGGGAAATAGTCTGTTCATCCGTCTTATGTCCAGGGACTTGCTCAACCGCATTCTCTATTGCTTCTGCAGCTGCTGCAGTTTGTGCAGAGCTGGCGGCCTGTTCAGCAACAACAGTATCAAGCCTGTCAAATACATTCCCCACAAGGCTTACCTCCGGCGAATAGGGAATTAGCAGCCGCAGTATGACCACAAGCCAGACATAATACTGCCAGGCCTTGGATAAACGTTCCTTTATCAATGGCCTCACCGCAAACAGGATCAAGGCTACGATAGAACCGGATAAGGACATGGACAAAATCAGCTTGAAAAAATCATTCATGCAGGTCATCTCCTGACTTCACAAATTCCTTGAGCTCCTCAATGTCCTCCATGGAAAGATTATGGCTTTGAACCAACGAAGCTGCAAGACTTTTTACGCTTCCTCCGTACAGCCTCTCGATAAAGCTTTTTGTCTGGGTATCCAAATACTCTGCTTCCGATACGGCAGTTGAATAACAATATACATCCAGCTTTTCCTGAATTATTGCCCCTTTCTCATGGAGCCTTTTAATCAGCGTACGCACGGTGGAACGGTCCCATCCCATCTGCTCCTGCAGCTTTTTGTATATGATATTGGTGGATACCGGCCGGTCCGCTTCCCACAATATTTTCATGATCTCAAGCTCTGCATCCGATATTTTATTAGCTTTATTCATAAAATCGCCTCCCTATGTGACGTTTGTCACCACTAACTATAGGTTACATCCGTCACCATTGTTTGTCAATACATTTTTCGTAATAAACCCAAAGCAGCATGCAATATGTATGGCAAAAAAGAAAAGCATGCTGCAACAAATAACTGCAGCATGCACAGTGTATGATCAATTATCCTAATATATCTTTGCCCATTTCTTAATCAAAAAGCGAAAGCTGGGAATATCCATAGCCCTGCTTATAGGCCTTTATGATATCCTCCATTCTATATAGAATACCATGCCCGTCACATTCCTTCCTGAACAATTGCCACAGAACCTTTGCCTTTGGTGAGTGGCACTCATAGGCATTGCCAAACTGCTTTATGTACTTTTGCTTAATATTAGGGAACAGCTCATCAAGCTTTTTATAATACCAGTCCCTCTGGTTTTGTCTCAATGTAACACCAAAAGCGGGGTATATGAATTTTGCTCCATTTTCATGTGCGAAATGTATTATCCCCCTTATGTTTTCCTCATTATCCTCCAGAAACGGCAGCATAGGCATCAGCAGTATACCTGCAAATATGCCCTGGCCGGAAAGCTCTTTAAGCGCAGCAAACCTCTTAGATGATACCGCCACATTGGGCTCCAGCTTTTTGCACAGTTCATCATTGCAGGTGGTAATTGTAATCTTGATGAGTACAGGAGAATGAGCCTGTATTTCCTTCAGAATAGCTATATCTCTTGTAACCAGATCACTCTTTGTAGCAATGGAGATACCGAACCTGTAGTTATTGATAAGAGATAGTGCCCCTCTTGTCAATTGGTATTCCTTTTCAAATATATTGTACGGATCACTCATTGCACCTGTTCCAACCACACCGGTCCTGCGTTTGGATCTAAGCTCCCTCTCGATTATGGCAAGGGCATTTTCCTTTGCCCTTACCTCATCAAAATTCTCCACATGATAGCATTCACTGCGGCTGTCACAGTAGATGCAGCCATGGCAGCAGCCTTTGTAAATATTCATATTGTAGTTGTTGCCAAACCATGAATTATTGGCAGAGTAGCCTGAGATAATTGTTTTTGCCGGAATATATTTCATATTTAGAACCCTTTTCAAAATATTATATAACAAGTATATCATTTGTAATATGACAACACTATGTCATATTACAAATGATAAATAAAGATCAGGCTTGAATAATTACAAGCCTGACCCCATATTCCTACACACACTTTTTCAGCATATTTTATTTTATTTTATACTCCTCTATCGCGGAAGTAACCGTCATACCTTCAGCTTCGAATTCTCTTTTCACCATCCCTATTCCAGCTTTATAATATTCACTCATAGTAGAGTGCTGTAATTTAATGCTGACCTTTATGCAGCCCTCATATTCACCTAAAGGTGTGGACACTGTAGCATTGGTTTCTACAATCTCTCTTACTCCCCCCGGCACATCCCATTTTGTACCTGTTTTAAGGGGAGTTTTCAGAACAACCAGGTTATCATTAGATTCTTTATCAAGAAGGTTCGCCTCATTATATTCCTCTCCTTGAAAAAATGTACGGATGATCTCCTCTTCTGTTATTTTAAAAACAGATGCACTTACAGTCCCCCCATTATCCTCTATGACCTGCGCCCGGTCTCCTTCAAGGAATAATACCTCACGCTTAAAAGAAGCATATTCATTCCCTTCTCCCCGGTACTGCCATGTGCTCCCTTTGCTCAGAGGGAAAAAGTTCTTTAAACTTTGGATATCCGGTTGTGGTTCTTCTGCAGGAGGATTATCCTTCAAAGTATCTACCGCCACATCGTCAATAAGCCAACGATTGTCAACTTTTTTCACCACAAGAGTAATCGGCCGCTTTGCGGCAACTCCGCCGCTTTCCTTCTCAGTGCTGGTTATCTCAATTATTTCACCATTTACTTCATACGTACCTTCCGAAGCTTTTTTGATGTCCAGAATTTCTATACGGTCTGGCCATGGACTTGAAGTCAACCGCCCCGGGGCATTTTGGGGATCACTTATCCACTTTGCAATAAGCGCCTGCGATACAAATTCACCATAGTTCTCTTTCATGCTCTTTTCCAGTATATCCTTTGGGGCTTGAAGGGATACCATCTGGAGTTTTTTCCCAAAACCCTCAACAACACTCACAACTGTCGCCTCATCAGCTTCACCGGTTTGCTGAGAATCACTCCCTATATTCGTACAACCAAGCAGGGAAACACTCAACATTAAAACAAATGCAAATAATAGTATTTTTTTCATCCAATTGCCTCCTGAAAATTTCTTTTTATGTTTATAGACGTAAGCAGCATCTATTTCGTTCCATCAGTGCTGCTGATGGAAGCTATCTTTGATGCCAAAAGTGAAGCAAAAATGATTATCCCTTTGGTACACAAATATACCACGCCGCCCGCAGCCCAACATCCAGTACACGGATATCGTGAAAGCTTTCTCTCATCTCTGACTTGGCTTCCTTTACAAAATTGAAGTAATCCCCACCCTCCAGCCATTCAATTACATCTGTTAAAACCGATCTGTTCTCACTGTAATCATAAATAATAACCAAATGCTTTGTAATCCTGCTCATCTCGGCATATACTATTTTTCTCTCATCTCCTTTCAGCCCGTGTGCCACAAAGGATGCAACAGAAGCATCAAAGCTTTTGTTTCCAAAAGGCAGCCTTTCAAGGGCACTTGCCTGTACAAACTCAACCGCTTTGTTTTCTTGTTTTCCCACAGCAATCTTGAGCATTTTTTGAGCCGGATCTACTCCGGTAACAGTGAACCCTCTTTGATTAAGCACAGAACATAAAGCACCGGTGCCGCAGCCAATATCAATAATATTTTTGTATGCAGAGAAATCCAATTCATTTTGCACTTTATCCAAAACTGCATTGTAATGCTTTTTTTGATAATCGTAGAATAAGCCATAAATAGGTGCAATCAAATCGAACACTGATTTGTTCTTACGATTTTTATCCAAGAATATACGCTCCGCTTTCTATACCTTTATATAGACTAATATTCCCTGTTAACCCCATTTAACTCACATACAACAAGCTGTATATGCGGCAAAAAAAGAAAAGCCGGTTGCAGCAAGTAACTGCAGCCAACTCAACGTAAAACTCAATTATATCTAATATATCCTTGCTCCAAAAGGTATGAGCCTAAGGATAGTCAGCTACCTTTTGGTATTTTTCACAGGCTTTCTACGATTCTCTTCAACTCTGAATTCAACTATTCTTCTGATCAATTCCATAGGTAACGGCTGATCTATGGGGAACTGTACTGACCCTTTCCCACTTTTATAACCCTTCAGTTCCTGTTCAAATGCCTTAATACCGCTTGGTATAGCATAAAATCCAATATGGTTTTTATATGCAGCGAAATGTACCAGATTCCCGTTCAAGTAAAATGTAGGCATCTGATAGCTTATCTTTTCTTCTGCATCTGGTGCTATAGTTTTTACTGCGGCCCGTATCTCTTCCAATTTTTTTTGAATCTCATAGGGGAAACCCTTCACATATTCATCAATAGTACTACAATTCTTTTTTTCCTTTTCCATTTCTACACCTACTTTCACTTTAGTATTTTATTTTTTGCTACAGAATAGCTCTACTTCTTCTCCAATAATCTCAAAGCCTGTCTTTTCATACATTTCCCTGGGAGTATCAGCTTTACCCGTAATCAAATATATGTATTTCTTACCGGATTCTAATGCATCAGAGATCATCTTTTCCAGCATAGCAGTGCCGAAGCCCTTTCTCTGGTAATTATCCAGCACATCAAAATCTTCTATTTTCGCATACTCATCCTTCATGTACAACTCACATTTTCCTATGGAAATATCCTGATAGTAGCAAAGATATGATAATAACCTGCTGTTTTTTTGCTGGAATACTTCTTTTTTTCTCAGCGACTTTTCCATTGCAAATTCTGCCGGCATATCCGCGTTTATGCTTGTTTTAATATCAAGCCTCTGTCCATCCTCATATTCTTTCTCCGAACCAGCTCTAACCACAACACAATTTTTATTACCCTTAATACTCCCCAGCTTGTTATCGCTTAACTTCATATACAGATTGGTCTGGATTTTAAAGCCCATACCTATAAACCGTTCCTTAAGAATCTCTGTGATCTCAAGCTCCGGATGGATTATTATATTCAAGAAGTCTTGTCGGTTTGATATAGCTTGGTCAAGCCTATCCGCAACAAAGCTTTCAATTGTGGCCATGTTGATGTTTTCTTTTACTAATATACAGTTGAAGGCATACATATCAGGCAATTTCTCATCCCAAAATATTATATGATCGCCCCTGTCTTCCATTTCAGCAAAGTTCTCTATATAACTGTTCTCAATGCTCCTAAAATTCCTTATCATCTTGAAGACTCCTCCGTTAATTAATATCTGCTGCCGGCTTTTCCTGCCTTCTAATATTATTATAATAGCATCTATTATATATAATTTACTTCACGTAAACAATGTATAATATTCTTCCGGTACACATTTTTCTTGTTATTTCTCTACTTGATCTCTGCTATAATGGAAGCATATATAACAGAAAAAGGAAGTGGACGATAATGACAGTGAATGGAGCTATGTACAATGAGAGGGAGCTTGTTGAGAACGTTAGCCTCTGTGACAGCAACGGTAGCTTGAACCCTGACTGCATAGGCTGGTCCCGCAGGCCGGTATTCGACTGCAATCTTTCCGGCCACCCCCTTAGAAAGAAAAAGTGGAATTACTGGTGCATCACAAGCCCTGAATGTCTATTCTCCATAACTATATCAAATATCGACTATGCAGGTCTTGTTTTCGCATATTACCTGGATTTCAAAACAAAGAAATTTATTGAGAAAACTATTATGGTGCCCTTTGGCAAAGGCTGCAACATGCCCCAGACCGTTAATGAAACGGTTAGCTTCAAGCACAGGGATATGGAGGTTGTGTTCTTAAATAAGGAAGGATACACACTAATCACCGTAAGCTGCAAGAATTTTAACGATGTTTCTTTGGATGCTGAATTCAAGGTGCTGTATCCCGATGATCATGAAACCCTTAACGTTGTAATTCCCTGGAGTGAAAAGCGGTTCCAGTTTACATCCAAGCAGGAGTGCCTTCCCGTTGACGGAGGGCTGACAGTAGGGGATATGGCATACAGCTTCAGACCCGGCAGCACCTTTGCCTGTTTAGATTATGGGCGCGGTGTCTGGCCTTTCCGTGTCAAATGGAACTGGGCAAATGCATCGGGCATGATAGACGGCAGAAGAATCGGCCTCAACCTGGGGGGCAAATGGACAGATGGGACTGGAATGACTGAGAACTGTCTTGTGGTGGACGGCAGGATAACCAAGCTTAGCGAGGATATAATATTCGAGTATGATACCTCCGAATTTATGAAGCCTTGGATTCTGAAAACTGCTGTTACGGACAGAGTAGACCTTATATTTACTCCCATTTACGACAGAATCGCAAATATGAATCTGCTGCTTATAAAGTCGGAAATCCATCAGCTTATCGGCCATTTTTCCGGTACCATAAAAACAGATGCAGGCGAAACCATTGTGCTTGAAAATATCCCGGGCTGCTCTGAGGATCATTTCGGGCAGTGGTAGAACTGATAGTTTCAGGTTTCCGGCACTTATTTACCAATAAAAATGAGACCTGTGTTTTTATCACAGTCTCATTTTTCATGTTTACTTTATTTCATAAAACTTCTTACGGGTATGTTTCTTTTTTCACATTCACCAATTCGCTATAGAACTTTTCCGGTTCATTCATGAAAGGGGCATGGGCTGATTTTTCAAACTTTACAAAATGTTTGCCCTTCGGAGCTTCGAGAATCTCATAGTACTTTTCTACCAGTTCAAGAGGTGTATTATAGTCTTTGACACCGTTAAAGAAATATACAGGCATAAGAAAGCGTGGACTTTGCTCAATTGCATTGAAGGATAGGCTGGACTTCCACATGGGCCCGCTTCCCCTGTTAGCCCCCTTTAACCAGAAATAGTAGTCGCTAAGCCTGTATTCCGGTGATTTCAATGCAATCCATGCCAGCTCACTTATTCCTACATCCATGCCGCCGCCATAGGAATCAACCATTTTAATAAACTTTACAAAGCTTTTGTGTTCAGTATATGGGGGCGGTCCCAATTCTTTCAGTTTTTTTAAATTAGTTTGATTTTCACTGCTTTCGATTTGCTTTTGTAGCCAAGCATGAGCTATTTCATCACTTTTTAGAGGGTCGATGACCTGGCTGACTGCGATGTATGCATAATAGTCATCCGGATAGTCATAGGCAATTTTGCTGCCTATCTGAGTACCCCAGGAATGACCGACCAGGTAAATCTTTTCTTTATTAAATCTTTTCTTAAGATACTGGGTTAATTCATGGACATCACTGCAAAACTGTGCAAAAGTCATGGTTTGCTCGTCAAAACCAAGCGGATTGGATTTACCGGCACCACGTTGATCCCAGTGGACAACAGTGAATTCCGACTCAAGATCTCCATTATAGTGCCGTGCTATCGGCATCTGTGCAGACCCGGGACCTCCATGCAGCCAAAGCAGTACCGGATTGGAAATATCATTTCCACGAATCAATATATACTGATCCATACCACCGATTTTAGTCTTTTCCATGGCAGCAATGCTGTTGGGTTTTATATTTCCATTATCATCCTTAATCTTTGGCGTCCATGCAAATACTTGTTTCCAAATAGTGGCAGACGCTAGAATTACTATAATTACACCAGAAATTATTAATCTTTTTGGTAGTAGCATGCTATCTTTCCTCCGGAGTGAATTTGGGGATATCTATATCTGTTTTTGCAGAATGTAATATATTGATCTAAATTTCTTTGAATTCTTTTTAAACTCAATTATTTCATTGATTTCTTTTTCGAATAATAAATCATTGTTTTTATGCTTAATTGATTTTTCCAAACAGCAGAAATAATCATTCCACCATACATTTTCATCCAACTCAAATGAGTTTAAAAGCTCTAAATTATATTTTTCGAACATATTCTTTTTTCCTGCATCATTATCCAATTCATCATGGATTATTATATACCCATTGTGTTTTAAGTATTTTATCAGAACAGACAGGCCCTTTTCAAAACCGATCACATTCAGTAAGCCTTCCGCCAAAATTATATCGAATTGTTCACAAAACAGATCTGTATTAAAAGCAGAAGCATGAATTACTTTAATTCTGTCAGAGTAGTTTAATGATTACCTGCAAGCTTCCCTGCTTTAATTCCAGTATCAAACTCTTCGATTGTAGAAAAACCGCCCCAATTATAAGGTAACCCTTTATTAAACTGATCTATTGTCCACCAACCACAATTATATTTAGTACTTGTATAATTAGAATCCGGCGTATTAACCAAAATCCCATCAGTATCATGTCCGTGAAAAAGGCTTTTAAAAGTAGGCTTCCATATATGATTAGCATAGGCAAAAGCACATGAAACCACTTTTTCACGCCAAAAAGTGTTCTCTAAATCATTTTCATTATTCATCGCTACCTCCAAAAAGCCTTTGTGCTTTTGTTTGGTATCCAACATTTATAAAGTGCTCGGTATAATGGTTATTAGGTTATTGAAACCAATAAGATCAAAAACCTAATAATCTCGGCACTTGGCACTTACACCTTCCAGTATGCTCACAATCTCATGTGATCGAATGTACTCGCCATGCTTGCAACAAAATTCCATTGCCGTTCCATATAAGCTTTTAATGCAGAAGTGTTATTTTGATAAGCTGAATATACAGTTTCCAAGTCCAAATCGCTATTCAAGTCTATTTTCTCAATTGCCTTTGCAGCCGCATACCCGCTTTCCATTCCTGCTGAAATACCCTCGCCCATCGGGTTAAGAAATCCTGCGGTTTCACCTGCAAACAGCACTTTCCCTTTCCCGTATTCTACAGGACATTTGGGCATAATGTGTGGCATAAGCCATTTTTCAGTTTTTTCTTGCTTCTCAATTTTTGCGTTGTGATGTTGTTCCATATAGGCAATAAATTCAGAATAATAGCGTTCAAGTTTACTTGTATCCTTAACAGACACGCCGAAAATGAGATAATCATCTTTTACATTAAACCACGCATCATATTCCGATAGATGGGGCTGTAAATAGGCATAAAAATAATGATGATCTAAATCTACGGAACCCTTATTGAAGGTTTGATAAGTAGTTATATAGTTTTGAGGTGCATTAACAAGTTTTCGCTTAACAGAACCTACCACACCATCACATACAATGACTAACTTTGCTTTTTCGGAATATAAAGAAGTGCCTTTCAGCCTTACAATAACACAATTCTCTTGTTCTTCACATGATAGGACGGCTGTTTCATCGCGTAATTCCGCGCCGGCTTCGGCAGCTTTTGTTGCCAACCAATAATCAAAAGAACTCCGCCATATATTTAATCCTTCCTGTTCAAAACGGTACTCTTGGCCCTTGTCGTTGGTAAAAACCATACCTCGATTATCCTTGGGCATACACATGGTAAACGCTGGTGTATCCTCGTCAAAGTATCGCTTGACCAAATCCATTGACTTCTTTATAAGAACACCTGAGCAGGATTTGTTTCTTGGCATCTTAAATTTTTCAATCAATAATACTTTATAGCCATTACAAGCCAATTCTCGAGCAGCGGTACAGCCTGTCGGGCCTGCACCAATCATTATTACATCGTACATAGCGGTTTCCTCCTATGGTAGATTATATAATTAATGCCAATATAAGCTTGCTGGCATCATACGGATAATGCGGAACAAAGCCTGATATACAAGGCTTTACAGTATGCTTATACCATGCGTCATTTTTGAAGGATTTTTTCACTTCTGTTGGCTTGCAGAGGTCAGCATTCCCATTTATAACATTAAGCAGTTTTGTAGCAGTTTACCTCATTTTTCCCAATTTCAATTTGTCTATCTGGAGGTCATCTAATATTCCCAATGAACTTAACCTTGTCAGCACCATATCATAACTCACATTGAAAGCTATCTGCATTCTGGCTATTTCTAATCCGTTCCAAATATTTATACTTTTTTCATTTAGTTCAAGCCTGATGAATTTGAGAAAATTATTCTGTCGCTGTCCTTAATCGAAGCAAACCCTAAAAAAGAATCGCCGCCAATAGGATATCTGATAATCCTGTACCCTGTTTTTTCAGCAGCCTCAAATATATTCTGGAATCCATAATCTGATACCTTGCATTCATCCCTGACATTTTCAGCTATTTTTTCTATAGCAAGCTGTCTGTTTTTATTCATCCGCATCAACCTGCCTTATGCTATTGTACAATTTCCGGTGAGCATAAAAGGTATCAATCATAGTATTGATATATTCAAACTTAATTTCAGGTGCTGTTTCATTGAAGTTCATTTCTCCTAATTCTATCAAAGACCTCTTTATTATTTCTTTCTGTATTGCTGCATCACTTGTGGCTTCTTCAGCTATTTCCACTGCTTGTCTAGCAAGACAGTGAATGCACTCACGTGATATTTTCATGTCGCCCTCTCCTTAAGAGTAGTATTGTCTTATTTTGCTAACTGACATATTCATTATTGTAACGCTTATATCTATGATTAATAACCGTCTAAACGCACTGCCCGTCACCTTACTCTGCCGGCACGATGTTCATGTTAATGTCTCTGCTTATATTCCATTAATTTATCATTTAATTCATTTTTCTTCGCTATTGTTATTCTCCAAATTATAATCCAGGTAATCAGATAAAATACAGAATATACAAGAAAGGACAGCACAACAAGGCTTACTCTGTCAAAGCTGTTCCCCCCGTAGCCATACCAACCAAAAACCAGTCCGCAAGTAATTATCGTTGCAGTGGTTAGAATATACCCGATTATTGACTGCCAGATAAATTTCAACTTTTCTGAACGGTACACTAAATTGACTAGTGAACATAGAGCTGAAAGTATTAATGACTGCCAGACCAAGGTGACCGGTAGCACTGCCCCTTCAAAAACTAACGCCATAATCACTGACAGTACTATTACAGATATGGTAAAGGCTATCAATAAGCCAATAAAGAAATATTCTATAGTTTGTTTTTTCATAGAAACCTCCTAAAAGCCTAATTTCTTTTTAAATGCTGAAACATATTGTCTTGAAATAATTACTTTTTCTCCATTTTGGAGTACTGCCTGAATTCTGCCGTTCAATAATGGCGAGACATAGTCAATTTTTATCAAATTAAGAACTGTAGATTTATTTACTCTGATAATGCTGGTGCCTATAAAACGCTCTTCAATCTCGTATAGTTTCAGACTCGTTTCAAAAATACTGTCAGCAGTATAAATAAAGACCTTTTCATCCACCGTATCAAAATATAAGACATCCTCAGGTCTTAAGAAATAAACCTTATCATCCTTCTTTCCGCTAATAGTTGAACTGTATAACCGTAGGCTTGATATTAACTTCTCCAGACTCTCGTCAATACTATTGCATTTTATAGTTATTTCTACCTCATTGTACAAGCTTGATTGTTCAATATTGATTTTCAATACTCTACGGCTCCCTTCTGCAGAATAATTACTTAAGTTAACTCTATAACCATGATACTCCATGCAGGGAAAGCAATTCAACTCAATTTCGGTTTGTTACAGGTTTTAGGGGGTATGCTACATTGGTTAATCCCAAGCTGCATGGAAGAGAAAGTTCTGTTAATACTTCAAAAGGTATAATTGGGTTGCAGCAGCTGGCTTGGGATGACGAATCACTGGCAGAAAGGATCAAACTGACAGACCCGCACCTGACTCTATTCTTCATAACATATAATAGGAGTTCCGGCTTCTATATTATCAAAAATTTTTTTAGCTAGATTGAAGGGCACATTTACACATCCATGGGTTCCATTTCTCTTATATACATCTCCTCCAAAAGAATATCTCCAGCTTGCATCATGTATTCCTATATTCCCGAAAAAGGGCATCCAGAAAGTTACTTCAGCTTCATAATCCGGTCCAACTAAAGTTGCCCCTTTTTGTTTATAGTTAAGCATATAAGTTCCAAGCACAGTAGAATATCCTTTATTGGGATTCCCTGTTACTACAGCTCCTCGGGTTATAAGCTTTCCATCTTTATAGTACCATAAATACTGCCTCGTTATATTAATTTCTACATATGTATTGCCTATTTCATTTTCATCCCTGGATAAAGCCCTCTGAGTATATATAGGTTCTTTTTCAAGCATTTCGCCGAGTTTTATATTTTCTATCAATGCTTTTGCTTCAGCAGGACGGTTTATTCTCCATCCATAAAGCCCACCCTTAATTTCCACAATTTTACCTATAGAGGTTTTAAAATTCCTTGCTGCTCCAACGGTATCATATTTTTTGCTCAATCCTTGCACATACTCCATAACTGCTTTCTTATCGATTACTACTTCCAGATCTTCATCAACACTAAGCCATTTGTTTATTGTATTTCCATCCAATGTTTCACTTTCACTTCCAAATATATAAGTGATTTTTGCTTTTACATACTTATCAAGTAAATTCTTGGTTTCGGGAGTTTTATCAGAGCTTAGGGTGAACTTTGGATTTTCGTAGCAAAGGTTTCCATCTAAGTTCAATTTTTTTTGTCCTTTTGATATGCTTATTTTTATAGCTTCACTTAATCTATCCTTAATTATCTTATTTCCATATATCGCTTCAACTGCTTCATATGTACCATTTGAATACACAAAGCTTACATTTTGAGGTTCTATGATAACTTTATTCAAGCAATTCAATCCGTTTATTTCGTTTTCCAAGTTATCTTTATTATAAACATATAAATCACTTACATAATATTTCTGGCCCTTAAATAATGAACTTATCCACATCAATGGGTTTTGAATTTGATAGATAATCGCGATACTATTTTCTTCATTGTATTGCAGCCCTATATCCTGTCCGAGTATTTCCTCTACTTCCCCATTTCTTTCTATTAACTGCAACTTGTAATCTTTAATATAACCTCTGATTATACCCTCTGCCTCATCATGAGCTTTTAATGAAACATCTGCTCGGTTTATTACTGTATTAAAAAAGAAATGATCCGTAAAGTATATTGAAACAAGCAGATAAATTAGTACAATCGAAGCTATCGGAATAATAATATTTGCTGCACCATTACCTGTAAAAAGCTTTATTTTGCAACAACTTTTCATTACGGTTTAACCCTTTCATTAAAAATACTCTCAAAAAATAATAATTACATGTTTCGCACTAAATCCGTTACATAATTGTGCCCTGTAACAGTATTCGTTTATAGCCCCAGGGCACAACATCAAGGTAGTACATTATTAACATTCTGAATAGTTTATAAATCAGTAATGTTAATAAGTACTTGTTCAATAGTGCGAAACGTTTTCCTTAATGTTATAAATCGCTTTTATTCTATGTAACCTTCTTTATGCGATTTATATAATTTAAAATATGCTTATATTTTTGATTTTAAAACTTGATACATAGATATATAGGTTGCATTAAAGAAGCTTCAAGGAAGAATTAGGCAACCTATGAAATCAAGGTAAATGCTTTTGCAATATTTGAATTTCTATGTAAGATGTTTATTGCAAAACATATAGTCATCTTACTAAAAATAAAAACCGCACCTATTTATGGTTGCTTTAGAATATAGTTCATGTCCACGCTGAACCAAAAAAACTGGTGTCACCCTGAAGCTACTGTGGCAAGAATATAATGACGGATGCATTACCGATGGATCCATTTGTACGTTTTTTCCGACTGTCTATTTTATAGAGCTCTTTTACACCATCACACCCTCTCGTTTAAGCACAAAAAGACAGACGCCAACATTGGCCTCTGTCTTGTAAGCTGAGAAATTACCGGATTATCCGGGTTTCACCTTCGGCACCGATTTTCACGAGTCTCTCCCGCTACTCTTCATCCGAATTTCGATAGTTTCTCCCATCAAAGTCAACTTTCATTAAAATACGCTTTGAATTTTACATCCGGAAAGGTTTCGCTGATAAATTGAACCATATGCGGACGATGTCCCGCTCCTGTTACTATCACAATCTTTTTGCCGCTATTACTCTCAATAATTTGTTTAATATTGTTGTGTATGTTTGCCTTTCTTTCTTCACTAATACCCCCGCCTAAATCTCTATAGCTGTCATATTCCGAACCTGTAATAATTGATACGACCAGGTCCTGCTTAAGCTTGGTCAAAGCGTCAAATGCTTCGGAATTAACATCATATGCGCTGCAATTGGCAATCACACTTGTGTGAGTATTCATTACCGTTTGAACAATTGCTTTCTCTTCTTTTCTTAAAGGTGATGCCACTAAATCCATCCACATCTGTTTTCTTGTATTAAGATAGCTTTGACGGTCATCTATCTGTGCTTGAGGCTTCCAATTGAATCCTACGATTTTCTTATGAGCTTCAAATTCTTTCTTTACCTCGGGAAAGTCCGGCGGATATTCCTCGTTAAGCTCTTCATACGACATCTCCAAATCTTCTTCGTTCACCTCTATCGCGATAACATCAGGATTAATCTTCCGTATATAATCCAACAGGAATTGCATGGAGTATTTTGGGTTTGTCGTATGATTATAATGTATTGACCCGATCAGAAAAACTTCTGTCTTCTCTGGCTTATTTGGGACCTTCTCTTTTTTAGTCTCTTCTTTTGCAGTTTGAGTCCATCCCCCCATAAACACGAGCATAGCTCCGATTAACATTATACATATTAATTTTCTCATTATTCTCCCTCCATTATTTTTCTTTATTTTCGATTTTATAATTTAGGGAATCTTTCTTTACTTAACGAGCACACTTTATATTGCCCCTGTTAGGCGGAGAATTATCTCTGCTACTGCAGCTGAACCAATAAATGTACCTGAGAATACCAAAAAACACACTAGTATTCCCTTCCAACCAATTTTTTTGAATTTGCTCCAATCCTTTCCGACAGCGATGCCCGCATAGGCTAGTGCTGGTGTAGCTGTGGCAAGAAAGGGAACTTTATCTGAATATGAAACAAAACTAGCAGACCAAGGAAACAATCCTGGTACAGATAAAATAATCCCCACTATAGCAACCCAACCAACTGCCGGAAAAGGAACGGGTACAATTCGCGCCAACAGAACTCCCACTATGCAAATAAAAACATAAATGACTAGTCCGGGCAATACAACCAAAGGTGAAGTACCATATCCTACCCATATTCCCAATGTCATAATAAAGCTCACTACCACAAATGCCATAAAGGAATCCGATAAAATACTTTTTATCTTATCCATTTAGCTTAGCCTCCTTATTTTTATCTAATGCAGTCATTAACCAAGCATAGAATTTCTTGGTCAGCGGAAGCAAAACAAATATAGACATATACAAGCCTGTTGCGGTTGTCAAAACCTGACTTGCACCGGCATAAGTGATAATATCATTTGCTCTATCAGGATAAACGTTTGTCAGCGCTCCGCTGGCTGCCGCCATCATACTGCCGCTGCCCATCCCGCTGGCCATGGCCCATGATTCAACATGGATTCCAGGAATAAGCGTGAAGATGGGAACCATCAGACCGTAAAAGAGTGTTCCAAACAACGTGCCAACTATGTATATCGTCATTACTCCGCGTCCCTCATCGGAATCAATTCCATATTTTTCTGCAATTAGTGAAACATTAGCTTCTCTACCGATTGAATGGGTCATTCCAATCAGTTCTTTTCTAAACCCTAATAAAATACCGATTGGCAGCGCCAATAAAATGGTGCCAATATGTCCAAATTCTTGCAATGCAATAGCCAGTCCCATATTAACAAGTTTTGGCAGGGATGGTCCGATCATCATTCCTAACTTAGCTATCAGCGGAAGAACAGCTAGAAATACCATTCCTTCTGCATTAGCGCTTTGCTCAGTTTGCGTTACTTTTGTAAAATACGAAAGCATACCGAAAATCATACTATAGAGCATGGGGAAAAGAGATATTGATATCATTGTCCCCAGAGGAATTTTTATAACCCCGATTTTTTCTGAGATTAAGACAATAACAAATACTGCTAAGAACAATCTCCAGTCTTTCAGCGCAGTTAAGACTTTGCTTTTTTCATTGTCCAATTTCATTGCCTCCTTGCTTTATTTTGGATTTAATAACAGTAAATTTTCCTGCATGGCGAAGTTAAGTTTTCATGTCTTCCGTCCTCCTTCCTACCCAGTTTCTTATCATCGAATTAACGAACAAAGTCCTTGACCAGTTCTTCGTAAAATAAAGAATAAAACTGAGCAGCATTAAGAATTACCTTTTCATCAAGATCAAAAAGATTACTATGCTGTCCACCACCGATGGGAGTCCCGTGTATCACATAAATAGCTTTGCCGCCCCTATTCTGTACAGCATTTGCCAATACAACAAAATCCTCCGAAGCATTAATTGCTACTTCAGGCACTACCTCTTCAATTTGAGGCGTTTGCATCGCGACACGGGTTCCGATCTCGATTAATTCAGGTGAAGCTGATCCGGCGGGAGCATTAACTATGGGTTTAATTTCAAACTCCAAACCATACATTTGAGCAGCCCCGCTTATTACTTCTCGCACTCTTGCCAGCATATAATCATTTATTTCACTCGTTGCAGCCCGAATTTCCAGCCAAAAGGCAGTATAATCTGGAACCACATTAAAGGTAACTCCTCCTTCTATTCTGCCTACATTAATCATCGCCGCTCCCAAACCATGCCTGGCAATGGCGTGGAGATTTGTCACAGCAGTGCAAGCCCCCAGCAAGGCATTTTTCCCTTGATCGGGCCGGCCGGTAGAATGGGCTGCTTTGCCCTTATAAGTTATCTCAAACCGTGCAATCGCCAGCATATTTTTGACATTTAGTGCAATCTGGCCGATTTTTAAGAGATTGGAAGCGACATGCCCCCCAATAAGATAGTTAACGTCATCAACTATCCCTTTGGGTACCATAGCGCTAGCCCCGCACAGTTTTTCCTCACCGGGCTGGAAAATTAATTTAATTGTACCTTTTACTTGTTCTATGTTATCTGCAAAATATTTAGCCAAGAGAAGCCCTGTCGCTGCATGTGAGTCATGACCACACATATGGGCATAACCAAAATGTTTTGAAACAAAGCCTTCCGCATATGGCCGATGTGACGCTGCTGTTGATTCTGTTATTTCAAGTCCATCTATATCAAAGCGAAACGCTATTACAGGTCCAGCCTCTCTCCCTTTTAAAATGCCCACAACTCCGGTTAATCCATCCTTGGCTGAATGTAAATATTGCTCTTCCATACCAAGAGCCAATGTTTTTTCATATTCTTTTTTTATTACATCAGACTCTGGTACGAACAATCTTTTTTCCGCGTCTATGATTTGGTACCCCTGCAGTATTTCATAACCCCACCCGCTTAATTTCTCCGCGATAAAGCCGGTTGCATAAAACTCCAACCAGGCAGGTTGTGGATGTTGGTGCAACTGGCGTCTCCATTTAACTGCTTCATTATAGTTCTCTGCGTTTTCAAAAAATGTTTTCAATTCTTATCTCATCCCTTCTCAGTAATTGTTCTTATTTCGGTATATTTCCCTAATTGTTCCTATATTAATTATAACTCTTTATTTTAGCTTTTCAATAGATTTTCAAAAGATTTTTATAAAAACTTGACATGTAATCCGCCAGACCGGAGCATCCAATTCCCAGCGCCACTTTTTTTGCGCATTAAACGAAGAGAGACTTATACAACAATGAGAGGGGCTATGCCTAAACTATACTTCTTGTTTAGGCGTAGCCCCCCCTAGCTTTCAAAACAGCTTAATTATTATACAATGTATAAATGTAACTGACAAAATTTAATTTATAAATCGATATACCTTCCCCGGTCTTCCGCTCACCCCAGAAGATTCTTCTCCTACACACTCTATTAGACCAGCCTTTAGCAAGCCCGATACAATACGCCGAACATTTCGGTCTGTAACCCCCATCTGGTCAGCTAAATTAGAAACCGAAAATGTCTCCCATCCCATTTGCCGTATAATGGCCTTCATTTTATTATAGGTTCGTACTCCAACATTAGCCTGGTGCAAACAATCATTCAGTTTTTCATCGCCCGAGTAAAAACTATAGGATAACTCCTCTTGTTCTCCTAAAGGTTCAACAATCTCCCCTTGATCCCGTATTATTACAATCCCATTTTTGCTTCTCGCGTGATTAATGGCTTTATTGGCGTTAATCTGGGCTAAAAACACCGTCTCGCCAAAGCCTATGCCCACTATGACAGGTATATTCAAATCAAGAGAGATCTTCTCTATCGCATTTCTTAATATAGTAATATTGTTCTCAATATTTCCACGTGAACCGAATATCTCATATCGGCCGTTGCCTTTATCCACAAGGTATCCGTTTATATGCTGGCAATAGGTCAATAAAGAGTGTTTTATTTTTAGTTCCAACAACTGCAGTTTATACGGAGTTTTGGCCCCTTCAACAACTTGCTCGTAATGACAAATTTCGATGATTTGCAGGCCTAGTTGGGCATTTTTAAAGTATGAACTCTTTATTTTCTCAATGAGTAATTCCACCGACAGTTGAATTTCCATTTGGGTGGCCCTAATGCTGTATACAGGGACACCCGCTTTCTTTAAAGATTGATAAACAAACGGCACCGTAGTAACAGCACATTGCACAGCTTTATCTTTCCAAAGGCGCAGATGAAACTGAATCAATTCCTCTTCGTCAAAAGGAACACTGTACTGTTTAATAACCATTTTGTTTTTTGGAATGCCTATTTCATTAAGCATTTCATCAATGTTGGCAGCTTCCTCCACAAAGTCAATGGAAATATCATCCAAAAATATTTTATGATGATAAGCAACTTGTAGAATACTCCTAAGAAGACCCGCCTCTGTAATACGGCAATAAACCAACTTATCATCCGACTTTAAGTGCCATTTGGCAAAATAAAACACCAGTGGACCTGAAAGCAACCATCCATCTACAGTCGATTGGTTTTTATCCAAAATTTCATTAACTTCGTCAAATCTTTCGAACACAAAAGGAAGAAAATCAATATCGTCGTCAAATCCCCGGGTAACCGAGAGAATTCTTTCAAGAGACCATTCTGGGGCGATTATGCCAATTTTAAACACTGATATACCTCCGTACTTAATCTTCTTCTTAAAATATACTACCATTTTATATGAAATTGTCAATTTGGGTTAATCTTTTTATATTTTTAATTAGTGTTTTGCACTAAACATCTTACATTGAATTCAGATGTGCGAAACATATAGCAGTCTGCTTTGAAGACAAGGAAAGATTGTCCCCTTGTCTCTAATTAAGAAATTTTTTCTAGTAACTTGTAAGCACATAGTCCATCCGTTTACACCCAATAACAGAAACAACTGAGCTGCATTTTGCCCGCAATAGATAAAATATAGTCTTATCCTTAATATCACTCAATGTTTCAAAATTCGCCTGCCCTTTACTTATAATAAGATCTGCCTCACTAAATGCACTCTTAAATGCGCTTGAGCAGTCTTTCAATATCGTTCCTTGTGCGGAATGCCCATTGTCAATAACTTTTACCAAGTCTGCAACACCTGTAATTATTGCGTCGTGCATAGTTGCATCATTAACTATCGGACCTCCCTTTACCACGTAAGTAACCTTGTTCAATGGAAGATTCTCTAATAGAAATTTATCAAATATGATTTCACCGGAATTGTCCGCAATATACATAATATTCTTTGACTTATCTATTGCTTCTCGCAATGCATTTGTTCCGGTGCCAAAAATATCATGTCTGATACTATCCTCAACCGACTTAACAATATCTGAATGTCCCAGCTTTAGTCCAACTGAAAAATCTATAATATTCCCTGCAATAGCGAGCCTACAAGCCATATCGAAGCAATCTTCAGCCTTATCCAGCCATTTTTCCTCAATAATTTTTTCATAAATCTCTTTAGCAATTTCATTGTACTGTTCCTTCAGCCTTGTATACGGATCATCAATACCAGTAATATTCTTAGCATGTTGATGCATCCTAAAAGCTATTTCAGGCGCTGTTTCATTGAAGTCCATTTCTCCTAATTCTTTCAAAGACTTTTTTATTATTTCTTCTTGCATTGTTATATTGCTTGTCGCTTCTTCAGCTATTTCAACTGCTTGTCTAGCAAGACAATAAATGCACTCACGTGATATTTTCATATAATTGTCTCCTTAAGAGTAATATCTTAGTCTACCAAAGTGGCATATTCATAATTATACCATTACAAAAAACATCTGCTATGGAAATATTACCATAGCAGGTGTTTTGTTTCAATCATATCCCTGTCCTTTTCCTCAGCACTAATGCTTATGCTTCGCAAGCATTTCAATGTCAAATATAAGACTCCTCAGATCCATCTGCTTTTTCTCAAGCCATTTCCGCCGGTACTCGTAAAGCAGAGCAATGGACAGAATGAATAACTGTACTGCTATGAAAACAAGTCCCTCCCTAATGGTGCCAAACCTAAAAATATCATGCATGCCCTATACCTCCTTGCCTCATATATTTCCCCTCCTTATCTTCTTAGGAGGGGAAATTGAAAAAGTGCATATGCAGGTTTTATCCCACACATGCACTTTATGTTATCATTCAGAAGCCAAGGCATCCTTTCCTTGCACAATGCAATGCAAACACATTGTAACATCAATGCAATGGAACGGTCCTTGAAATAACTGTAAAAATAGACTATAATAACATAAGGTTGCTGTGGCAGCGAAAGCTGCGTTTGTGGGTGCTACAACACCTGCATGAGCCTGTAAGTGCTCCAACACTTACAGGTCACGGCGACCTTTTTCAAATTTCCCCTACAATTATTATAGCCTTATGATTGCCAATGTGCAACAATTTTGTATTATTTTGTTTGTTGTATAAATTGAAATTGAAATGTAGCAGTATTACACTTGCTCATTAAGAGTTACAGTTCGCATTCGTCAAGCAAAACACTCCCGAATAAGGATGATCATCGCTTGGTGGGGCGACTTTTTTTAACAAACCGGATTTCACCATTTTTTGCAACCTAAGATATAGCCACGCATCGCTGACGCCGGGTATTTGATTGAGCGCTTTACCGAGTACCCGCGCGGCAACAAATTCGCTCTCCGGCATATTCGCTATAAGCAGAAAGTCATAAAAATCTTCCGACACGCTCATAACTTTTCCATTGATCACAGTGCGAAGCGGAGCGTTTTCACGAACAAGATCATTCCATAGGTCTGCATAGAATCCTTTGCAAAAAATGCTGATTTGCTTTTCATTGGCGGCCAAGTCACCGAATTCCTCCGGCGGTATTTCACCCGTGCTGCGATATTGCGTGATAGCATTGCCGCTTTCCTGTATCACAGGCGTAAAAACAACGGAAAGGGGTACTTCTGTGCAACGGAGCAGGTCACATATAAAATATAGTCCGCACAGTTCAGCCGGATCATAGCTACCTGCCCACACTCGGACAGACTCATGGGTGTTTGCGGCTTCCGTCAGACGAGAAAGCGTTCGTCCGTTGCTGTTTGCCATTTCTTCTGCAACGCCATCATACCTTCCATACAGCATCTGAAGTACCGAAAGACGGTCGCCAATGTTATCTGATAACTCGCCAATATCTAAAGCCAACGTCAAGGGAAAAACATCTTTTGGACTGCCTTCTAAGTTAGAACCAGTCCAAATGCGCGGCTGCAAGGCGTTACACCGTTCTTCAGGCGTTCCACCGATTATAGCTATCGCTCCCTGCAGCTTCTCGCCATTCTTCATAGATTTTGCAAATTTCAAAGCCCCGGCAGGGCTTTCACCAAATGTAAGCTTTTGGTGCCAGTCTGTCAACTTGTCAACTTATTCGCCTTTTTTAATCAGAATACTTACCAATAACTAAACGGTCAAAAATCATTGATATCCATTGATTCTGTTTTGTTTTGTCAGTTTTGTCTTTACTTATGATACGGTTCACCGTATCATATTCTAAACTTTAATAAAAAAACACAATAGGCTATAATCTTTGCTATACTCATGAAAAAAGCAAGTCTCTCGATCCTAATGTACCATTAGCCATCGAATAGGTGCACACTAAAAAGAAATGGTGAGCACCGTTCCCTATGTTTGTTATTTTGGGGAGGGCGATTCGTGAATCGCCCCTACGTCTTATATGCCCACAATTTCATGCGCATATCTATACCATTCCTACCTTTAATGCTTCACTTATGATAATCCTGTTATTATGCCAGGTACAGAGAATAAGAGGTTATTGCGAAGTGAAGCAAAAAATACAAAAGACAGCAACTTGTGCTGCCTTTGTATATATGAATTCACTGCATCACTTCTTCAAAACCGGTATCCATATTTCACTTCTGAATGTTGGTGAAGTTGTATCCTTTTGCTCATTCCACAAAATTTCCGGGCCTTCTGTCTGTTCGTAGTTTGAGGATGGGAACCATTCGGAATAGATGCGTCCCCAGACATTTTGCAGTGTGTCGGGGAATGGTCCGACTGCTTCGAATACCGCCCAGGTTGAGGCTTGAACTTCTAGCTGTGTCAGGTTATCGGGGCATTCCTTGGTGGTTGCCACACCTATATAGTGATCAAGCTCACCTTTTTCCTCCATTCGGCCTTCGGAAAAATTCGTAGATGCTTGAATCAGTCCCAACGGCTCGACATCGGAAAGTGCTTTGAGGTTATTTATCAACTCTTCATTTAGAGTTCCCCACATAGCTGCAATCTCCGGATTAACTCCATTGAATTGTATTGGAACTCTTTTCTTGATACCAACTATGTGGAATGCTTCTTTTTCTTCAATTCTATAGTTCATTTCGCTTCCTCCTTTAATTGATAGCTGAAAGATCATTCGTGGATAGGCTTTTAGTGACTGACCGTTGCTTCTGGCTTCTGACGGTGTTATTCCATGCAAGCTTTGAAAAGCTCTTGTAAAAGAATCCGGTGAGCTGTATCCGTATTTAACCGCAACGTCAATTATCCTTGTGCTGCTGTTATTAAGCTCAAAAGCTGCAAGAGTAAGCCGTCTGCGGCGGATGTACTCCGACAGCGTAACGCCTGCAAGGAAAGAAAACATCCTTTTAAAATGATATTCCGAGCAAAAAGCCAGTCTGGCTACTTCTTTAAAGTCAATCTCATCAGTAAGGTTTTCTTCAATATAATTTAGCGCGCCATTCATTTCTTCAAGCAAATCCATCTAAATAACCCTCCTCTCACCAATAGAATAGCAGAAGCTGAATGTATCCATCCGACATTTCGTGCACAATTATGCAGCATTGATTCCTGATAACGGCTTAAATCAAAAAGAAACCGTCCCTATTGCTTTTACAAAGGCTGTGGAAATCATAAGCTTTTCAAAAAAGAATCAAAGTAGCTGTAAAACTCTTCTTTATTTCCCAGATGAACATTATGGTCGGAATTTGACATCTCATAAGACATGCAATCGGTAATTAGTGATTGCATTTTAATAAAATCTTCATCAGAAACCGCTTCATTGCCTTTTGCCCTGACTAGCATTACCGGACACTTTATCTTCGGTAATAACTGGAACCAATCTTCATAATATGCAATGTTGGCAGCCATAGCCTGAGAACTGAACATCATCTGATATCCATCTACAGTTTCAACAAGGCTATTCATGAAATATTGATAACTCAAGTCCGAATCCATTTCCTGCTTGATAAATTCTTTTGCCTCAATCAAGCTGGCAAATGGCAGCGGCCAATCTTTCGTCAAAGGGTCAATAGCTGGGATTTGATCTACCGGTAACATATTTGTCACGGTAGGCCCAGACGCTGATTTATCGAGAATAGCCAATGCTTTTACAAGCTCAGGATAAAATGCTGTCAAATATCCAGCTATACCTCCGCCCATGGAATGGCCTACTAAAATGACTGAATCCAGCTTTAAAAACTCTAAAAGCTCAACCATATCGGCAGCCATTTCTTCAGCCGTATATTTGGATATCGGCTGTCCGCTCAAGCCATGTCCCCTTTGATCCGGAGCTATAATCCTATATGTTTTCCCATAATGCCGCATAAAATCCACCCAGGTCTCTCCCCTTCCCCATCTCCCATGGAGGCAAAGAATAACCGGACCTTCTGTTCTGGTATCCCGGTAAAATATGTCTATATTCCTCAGCTTGGCAATATCCCTGTAGATTTTTACTTTTTCCATACTCTCTCTCCCCATTATGATTAGTTTGGTTACTTGTGTTTGGATAGAATTTGAAGGTCTATTTCACTATGGCAGCGGAAAATCTATCTTAATCGCAGTTGCAATGCAGTGAGTCCCGTTTACCTTTGCTAAAAGCTTTCCCTGCTTATCCTTGAAAAACATATTTTCCAACGTATTTGAATCCAAAATTTCCAGAGTCTCGAAGCCGTACCCGGAGCAAAACTCATCAATGCTCCCCTTCTCTATTCCGAAGCAGAAGCCTTCGTTCTCCTTTGAAACAGACTGGTACAATTCCCTTTCACCTTCATACAGATTCTCTCTTCTTATAACAGATGCATATATATGGTCGAACACCACCTTACTCCCTACTCCTGCAAATTCCCGGATTATTCCAAAGGTTTTATCAACGGACTCAGGCTGCAGGTACATAGTCAGTCCTTCCAAAATGAAGAGGCTTTTCCTGCCTTTTTTAAAACCACTTTCCATAAGCCTTTCATATATGCTTTGCTTATCGAAGTCTATCGGAATGAAAATGAGGTTTTCGGGAATCTCTATACCCTTCTCCTTATATCTCTCGATCTTTGCAGTCTTGGTCCTTGCTGTTATTGTTATAATGGATGCCAGGCTCATCTATGCTATGGGACAACGTACCTGTTCATACCTGAAGCAGTCTTTAACATGATCATTTACCAATCCTGTAGCTTGCAAATGAGAATATATTATTACAGGTCCTAAGAATTTAAAATTTCTCTGCTTCATATCCTTGCTTATTTCTTCAGAAAGCTCCGTTTTCGCGGGAATCTCCGATTCACTGCTCCAGCAATTTATTATGGGTTTATAATCTACAAACCTCCAGATATAATCACAAAAACTTCCAAATTCCTTTTGAATCTCTAAAAATCTTTGTGCATTATTTATTGAAGCTCTAATTTTTCTTTCATTTCTTATGATGCCTTCATTGCTCATCAGCTCTTGCACTTTCTCTTCATCAAAGCTCGCTACAGATAAAGGATTAAAATTATCATAAGCCTTTCTGTAGCTCTCTCTTTTCCTTAAAATTGTAATCCAGCTTAACCCTGCCTGGGCAGACTCCAAAACAAGAAACTCAAATTGCTTTTTGTCATCAAATACCGGCAGTCCCCATTCTTCATCATGATATTTAATATATAGCTCTTCTTTACCACACCAATTACACCTGTTCATAATTTCCTCCTTTAAACTTGCCTGAGTTTTCTTCGGCAATTTGCTGACTACCACAGAATATGAATGGTCAATCATTCTTT
This sequence comes from Clostridia bacterium BRH_c25, assembly GCA_001515955.1. The sequence goes on from LOES01000136.1 coordinate 78,927, forward strand.
TCAATTCATCATCAGATACAACTCCATTTAAATGTATCGTATTAAAATAAGGCTGTTGTATAGGCGGGCAATGATACCCTCTCACAACAGTATCCGGATATAGATTTCTAAGAAATATACCTGTAACCATGTCGCAGTTAAGTGTTATTTTATGATCTCCGGAATTTGGATAAATCTGTGCAAAGAGCTTTTTTGCAACTTTTACGCAGATTGGGATATCACTAAAAGGAAAGTCAATGTATGCACCGCTTTTTAACAGGCAATAGGCAATAATTTCATCTGTGTTCATACTATTGCTGCACCTTCTTCCATCTTTTATGTCTCTGGCAACATATTCTATCCACTGAAATATCTTTGCTTAGGGCTTTTCGGTTTATCCGGTATTGTCAGCTTAATAAAACCTTTTGAAATCAAGGGATTCAAAATATGTGCTCTGAAATACTCTCTATCTTTGATATCCATAAATTCCTGCATTTCGTTCCTTGTTTTGGAATCTTGCAAAAGGCTATCAGGTCTTGATATTTTGCTTCAGCTTGCTGGGTAGCTTGCTGGTAATTTTTATTTTTCGAAGTCACAATGAAGCATTGTTGATCAGAATAAAACTCAGGATGATTTTCTTCCTCGTATTCTTTCAATATTTTCTTAATGCCGCTGCCTCTTCTCTCCATGTACTTCAGCTTCCATTATAACCCAATGATTCCCAAATATAAAATAATTTAATTTACATTGACTTCCTTTATCCTGCAGCGGTCGAGTAAGCAGGCACGTCGCCGTGCCTTGCTTCTCACAGAACCGGACAGGCCCTATTAAGGCATCCGGCTCTTCATAACAACATTCACAGTAACACTGAGTTAGTAACACTAACTCGTATTTCAGGCTGAGCTAATGGGTATTTGGTCATTAACTTTCCAAACTTAAGAAAATCACAGGGCTTTCCTTGCCTTCTCCTGTTAATATGCCGAAACAACGCCCTTCTAACGTAATGGGCGTATTTATTAATACCTGGGGCATTATCTGTAATCCCATAGTAGTTATAATGTCCATTTAGCTTTACATTAAGCTCCTTGATGAGTTCTACTACAGGTTTATTGAAGTTTTCCCTCAACCATTTCTTAATATTTTTCAGCTTCGACTTCAACTTTTTCTTGCTCGTAATTCTTTTAACCCTGAATTTCCCGTTTTTGCTCTTCCCACAGTAATGAGTAAATCCTAAAAAGTCAAATACCTCAGGTTTCTGCCCGACCTTTGCAAGGTCCTTCTCCGCAAACATACCGAACTTGATTATCTTCGATTTCTCTACTGCTATTTCAAGCCCGAATTTTGCCAGTCTCTCCTTTAGTGATGCATAAAATTTCTCTGCGTCATCACGATATTGGAAACAACATACAAAATCATCTGCGAATCTTATTATATAAGCTTCGCCCCTGCTTTGCTCCTTCACCCTTTTGTCGAACCACAAGTCCAGCACATAGTGCAGGTATATGTTTCCAAGTATTGGTGAAATAAGGCCTCCTTGCGGCGCACCGACTTCACTTTCTTCCCATATCCCTTCCTGCATTATGCCGGCTTTTAAGAATCTCTTTATTAGCCTCAACAGGTTTGGGTCTCCTATCCTATGCTCCAGCATCTTCATTATCCACTCGTGGTCTACATTATCGAAAAAGCCTCTGATATCTGCATCTACAATATAGTTGACCTTTTTGAGCTGGATGATGTTATTTAATGCTCTCAGTGCATCGTGACAGCTTCTTCCTGGCCTGAATCCATAAGACATGTCCATGAATATGGGTTCATAAACCTCAGTAAGTATCCCATTGATTACTTTCTGTACTATTTTGTCCTCAAATGCAGGTATACCAAGCGGTCTTAGTTTATCTGTTCCGTCTTTAGGTATGTAAGCTCTCTTCACAGGTTGTGGCTTGTAGTCTTGCCTTTTCATTCTATCTATCAGATTTAACAGATTGTCTTCCAGTTGCTCTCCATATTGCATCTTGCTAATATTGTCTACCCCAGTCGCTTTCTTCCCGCTTAGTTCATGATAGCTAGCCTTCAGTGTTTCGAGGTTGATGAAGTGCGTTAGCGTAGTTAGTTTTCCTTCAGGATGTTTATTCACTACTTCTGCTATCTTTGAAAATTTTGTTGCCATTCGTTTTCCACCTCCAGTGTGGCAAATGTTTCCTTGCCAAAGTTGTTGGTATGTTACAGCCTTCCCTCCACAGGCATTACCCTGCTTCCTCAGTACTATGCCGTAATCCGACTCCCTGACTTAAACCCTTTTGTCTCACTTGTTGTTTAGACTTGTTCTGACATACTCTCTTCCGAGAGGGGCGCCAGGGTCTCCCACGTTCACGCTCATTGACTATGTATAACTCGCCATGGTCTCCGACCCCGAAGAAGTTCTCTGATACTCACCATTTACGTACCAGAGAATATTGCCTGCTGCATTGTCCAGAGCATCGGCCTTCTTGATTTGGTCTTACGAGGCTCAATCCCTTCAGCTTTCGCTTACGGCTCGTTATCTCCCCTGCCTACGCTTAAACCTAAGATTACTCTTTCGGCTCCAAGGCTGAGTAATGGTTGCTGGTTGGGCTTTACCATATAGAATTCGCATCTATTTCAATTAGCGCACTTCGTGGCGCTCGGACAACGTACCTGTCCCCTTGTCCCTTATATAGTATTCCTTATGGGTCATAGATCCTTCACTTTGTTCAGGATGACATGTTTGGTATTTCCTTCGCAGTTTTCAGTATAACAACAAATTCAACCATGGCAAAAGCAAAGGAACGGTCAGCACCGTTCCCCACGTTAGTCCATAGGCGGACGGCCACTGGCCGTCCCTACTTATATACTGACTGTTCCGTGCATCTGACCATAATCCTCCGGGCTGTAGGACCTTACTTTGTGTGTCTTGAATTCATCTATATTTTCAAAAGCTGTGGAGATCATCAGCTTTATTCTGTTTAGCTGGTTCACTTCACTTGCCCCGGGGTCATAATCTATGGCTACTATGTTTGCTCCGGGATAAACCCGCTTCAGTTCCTTCATCATCCCTTTTCCGGTGACATGATTCGGCAGGCAGGCAAAGGGTTGCATGCAGATGATGTTTTTGACTCCGCTATGTATAAGCTCAACCATTTCTCCTGTCAGGAACCAGCCTTCCCCGGTCTGGTGTCCGAGAGACACCACCGATGAGGCTCCTTCTGCTATCTCTTTTATTGTTTTTGGAGCATAAAATCTGAAGCTTCCGGATAAGGCTTCCCGATAAGCACTCCTATAGAATTCAATAATCTTAATAGCTGCATTGCCCAGGACCTGAGATAATTTGCTTCCTGACAGATATCTGTACTTGAAGTCCAGGCCATAAGCACTATACAATAGAAAGTCCGTAAGTCCGGGCATTACTGCTTCTGCGCCTTCAGCCTCTACTATATTTACAACATTATTGTTAGCTGTCGGATGGAACTTGACTAGTATTTCTCCTACCAGTCCGACCTTTGGTTTGGTCTCATTAACTACTTCCAGCTCTTCAAATTCTTTCACTATTTCCCTGATAACTTCCTTGAAAATCTTTCTATTGGCATATCTCAGAGATTTTGTACATATTGCAGCCCATTTTTCATACAGCTTATTGGCAGAGCCTTTTATCCTTTCGTAGGGTCTGACCCTATAAAGCACATTCATTAACAAATCGCCGTAGATAAGTCCCATCAAAGCTCTATTCAACAGTTCAAAGGTGAATTTGAAGCCCTGATTTTTCTCCATGCCAAGAGCATTCAGTGATATCACGGGAACCCTTTCAAACCCGGCATCCTTCAGAGCCTTTCTCAAGAAGCCTATGTAATTGGTAGCTCTGCAGCCTCCACCGGTTTGAGATATCATGACCGAGGTATTGTTCAGATCGTATTTCCCGGATTTTAAAGCTTCTATAAGCTGCCCAATAACAATTATTGCAGGATAGCAGGCATCATTATTCACATATTTCAGGCCTTCATCCACAGCTCCATAATCAGTTGATCCCAGTACCACCATGTTGTAGCCCGACTGTCTGAATGCCTCCTCTAAAAAATCAAAGTGTATAGGAGACATCTGAGGTACTAAAATAGTGTGTTTTTCTTTCATTTCTTTGGTAAATTCAACTCTCTTATACCTGTTGTCTACCTTTTTAAGCTCAAAGCCGTTCTTTTCTCTTTCTGAAATCGTAGCCTTCAGAGAGCGCAGCCTTATCCTCGCTGCTCCAAGGTTGTTTCCTTCATCTATCTTAATTGTTGTATATATGCTTGAATTTGCATGTAATATTTCCTGCACCTGATCTGTTGTGACGGCATCCAAGCCACAGCCGAAGGAGTTCAGCTGCACCAGCTCCAGGTCCTTTTGCTTTGCCACATAGCTTGCTGCTGCATAAAGCCTGGAGTGGTAAGCCCATTGATCCACTACCCTCAGAGGTCTTTCCACGTATCCGAGATGGGCTACCGAGTCTTCTGTCAATACAGCCATGCCAAGGGAATTTATCATTTCCGGTATGCCGTGGTTTATCTGAGGATCTATGTGGTAAGGCCTTCCGGCAAGCACTATTCCCCTGAAGCCATTTTTCCTGATGAGTCCCAGTGCATCTTCCCCCGCCTTCTGAATATCCCTTTTGAAAGCTTCCTGCTCCTCGTAAGCCAGATATACACATTCTCGAATTTCCATTCTTCCTACTTTAAATTTCCTCAGTTCCTTGTATAACCGGTCTATCAGCCTTCCTTCATTGTCAAAGGGCAGGAATGGCTTCATAAACAATATTTCCTCTTCTCTCAAAATGTCCATGTTGTTTTTTATAACCTCAGGATAAGAGATCACTATGGGGCAGTTAAAGTGATTGTCTGCAGCCTTTTGTTCCCGCTGTTCATGGGTAATGGAAGGATAAAAAATGAACTTTACACCCTTCTCAATAAGATTCATTATATGTCCGTGTACCAGTTTGCCGGGATAACATACCGACTCTGAAGGTATTGTTTCAATTCCTTTTTCATACAGCTTGTTTGAGGATCTGTCGGATAGCTCCACCCTAAAGCCCAGCTCTGTAAACAGAGTGAACCAGAAGGGATAGTCCTCATACATGTTCAGAACCCTGGGAATACCTACAACTCCCCTTCTTGCTTGTGAAATATCCAAGGGCTTGTATCTGAAAGCCCGTTTATATTTGTAGCTAAAAAGATTTGGCAGGGAGCTGTGTTCTTTTTCCTTACCGGCTCCTCTTTCACATCTGTTCCCCGATATAAAGCTTTCACCATTTCCAAATCTGTTGATGGTCAGCAGACAGTTGTTTGAGCACAGCCCACACCTTGAAACAACAGTTTCAAGATTAAATTCCTTTAGCTGGCTTTCACTGAGCAGGCTTGTATTGCAGCCCTCTTCATATCTCTCTCTTGCTATCAGCGCCGCTCCAAAAGCTCCCATTATCCCCGCGATATTCGGTCTTATAGCCTCTCTGCCTGATAGTATTTCAAAGCTTCTAAGCACTGCATCATTATAGAAGGTGCCTCCCTGAACGACTATTCTTTCTCCCAGCTCTTCAGGATTTTTCACTTTAATTACCTTAAACAAAGCATTTTTTATTACCGAATAGGATAAGCCTGCGGAGATATCGCCTACTGCCGCACCTTCCTTTTGCGCCTGCTTGACTCTTGAATTCATGAATACGGTACATCTTGAACCAAGGTCCACCGGCTTTTCTGCAGCCAAGGCTTCTGCTGCAAAAGCTTCTATGCTCATACCCAGTGAACTGGCGAAGGTGTCTAAAAATGAGCCGCAGCCTGAAGAGCAAGCCTCATTCAAGAGTATGCTCTCTATAACCCCATCCTTTATTTTCAGGCACTTCATATCCTGGCCGCCAATATCCAGTATGAAATCTACTTCATGGCAGAAAAACTCTGCCGCTTTATAATGGGCAATGGTTTCTATTTCACCGATGTCTATGTTTAATGCTGCCTTCAGCAGCCCTTCTCCATAGCCTGTAACAGTCGCATTAACTATCCTTGCTTTTTCAGGCAAAAGACCGTACAGCTCTGTAAGTGCTTTTATGGTAGACCTTAGAGGACTTCCCTCATTGCTCCCGTAATAGGTATGAAGAAGTGACCCTTCCCCGTCTATAAGAGCTATTTTTGTAGTGGTAGAGCCTGCATCTATTCCTAAAAAGCATTCTCCCTCAAAATCTGATAATTCCCGTCTTTCTACAGTGCTTCTTCCATGCCTTGATCTGAATTCCTCATAATCCCTCTCACCGGCAAAAAGCGGTGCCAAACGGTTTGCTTCACCATTGGATGTGCTGCCATGCTTCTCAAGGCTGCCAAGCAATGCCTTGAACGATACTCTATCCTCATCCTGAGATGACAAAGCCGCACCTATTGCTACATATATCTGTGAGTTTTCAGGGAAAATCACCTGGTCCTCCTTCAATTTCAGGGTATCAATAAAACGCTCCCTAAGTTCAGAAAGGAAAAACAGCGGCCCCCCAAGGAAAGCTACATTTCCCTTAATGGGCCTTCCGCAGGCCAGACCGCTTATAGTTTGAATAACAACAGCCTGAAGTATGGATACTGCAATATCTTCCTTTGCAACACCCTCGTTCAGCAGCGGCTGCACATCAGTCTTCGCAAAAACTCCGCATCTGGCTGCTATAGGATAAATAACCTTGTAATTTTTAGCCAGCTCATTGAGACCCAATGCATCCACCTTGAGCAATACAGCCATTTGATCTATAAAGGAACCTGTACCCCCTGCACAGGTACCATTCATTCTCTGTTCTATCCCGTTATTGAAATATGTAATCTTCGCATCTTCCCCGCCCAGCTCAATGGCTACATCCGTTTCAGGATAAAAGGTCTGAATAGCTTTTGCAGCTGCAACAACCTCCTGGGTAAAGGATACTCCCATGCTGTTTGCTATATTCATCCCCCCCGAGCCGGTAACCATTACAGTCAGCTGTGCGTCGGTCAGCCTCTTATGAGCATCGTGAAGTATACGCTGAAGCTTTTTCTTAATATCAGCATAATGCCTCTCATACTTGCTGTAGACTATATTCATATTATCATTCAAAACAACTACCTTAACTGTTGTAGACCCGATATCAATGCCTGCATGAAACAAATTACTCATACACCCCACAGCAAATATGCTGTGCCCACCTCCACAGTCTTCAGATTATCCTTGGGCAAGTGAAAACAGAAAAGCCATAATATATAATATGGACACTATGTTGATTAAATGCTTATAAGCATATTATAATGTGTATATACAATAAAGCAATAGACAACCGGATTCAGAGTGTTTATTACTCAACATTTATACGGTAGATGTTCATTATATTCTTCACATGTGAAAAAAGAAACAAGCATAAGGAGAAAAATAAAATGTTAAAAGCGCCTAATGACAGACGGTCAATACGTACAAAAAAGATGATAAGAAACGCCTTATCGGTTTTAATTGAAGAAAAGGGGTACAACAATATATCAATTACCGATATTACCACAAAAGCTGATATCAACAGGGGAACATTTTATTTGCACTATACGGATAAATATGATTTGTTGGAGAAGATTGAAAATGAAGTAATTCAAGAGCTGCAGGATAGTATTGATGATGCAAGCAATATAGATGCAGTGAGCCTGGATTTTGTAAATAACAAAGCTTCAATAGATAGACCTATGCCATTTATGATAAGAATTTTCGAATATATTAAAGCAAACTCAGCATTTATGAGGGCTATATTAGGTCCGAAAGGGGATCCTGAATTTCAAACCAAGGTCAAGGAGCTGATAGAAACCGACTTATTTGAAAGAAAGCTGGTCAAAACCTTTAAAAAAGAGAATATGCTGGTTCCACAGGAATACTTTATCTCCTATGTGCTGTCTGCTCATTTGGGAGTTATTCAGCAATGGCTTGGAAGCGGCATGGAAAAATCTCCCGAGGATATGGCCTTGATCCTGTCAAAAATGTTCCTGCTTGGACCATTCAAGGCAGCGGGCCTAAAAGCTCCTACAGATTTATAAGGGTATGGAATCCAGATGACTCTGATTCCATTATAACACATTTTTTACCAAATATGTAGCGATAACCTTGCAGAAGCAATGATTCTGTAAGGTTATTGTTTTTCACGCCCTGTATCAGTCAAGAAGAAGACTTCATTAGTTCATGTTGAATTCATATTGGCATTTTATAATATAGTCACAACAAATTTTGGAGGAATAAAAATGCAAATAAAAAAATCAGGCAAAAAGAAAATCGTCGTTATAAGTATCGCACTCGTAACTATAATTGCTTTGATTGTAACATTCGCACTGCGTCCTAAGGGAGGAAACTATGACGAAGAAACAGCAAAAACCCAGGATATACAGACACACTATAGCTTCAGCGGCAATATTGAAGCGAAGGATAGCCAAACAGTTGTATCCGGGAGTATGCTTCCGATTAAAAAGCTTTACGTGAAAAAAGGCGATTTAGTAAAAAAAGGGGATGTATTGTTCATTCTTGATGAAAGTGATATAGCGGCTAATATAGACCAGGCGGCAGCAGGTGTCGAAATAGCTAAAATCAATTATGAAAAGATGCAAACCACAACAAAGGACCAGCAGCTGGCCCAAGTATCAAATACACTGTCTTCGGCCCAGCTTGCCTTTAATGAAGCGAAAATCAATTTTGAAAGAATGACAGAGCTCTTTAATTCAGGAGGAATTTCCAAGCTGGACTTTGAGCAAGCACAAAAAGGATACTATACCGCAAAGCTTCAGTTGGAATCAGCACAAAGCAATTATGACATAACTGAAAAAACTGCGGAGCAAAATATTAGAACAGCGAAAGCACAGCTGAATCAGTCACAGGCGAGTTATGCGGCTGCAAAATCACAGGCTGGGGATTTGGAGATTATGGCAGAGATTGACGGCGAAGTTTCCGAAATTTATGTTGAAGAAAATGAATCTTTAATAACAGGAACGAGAATCATGGATATCGTAAATTATGACGACTTGGAAGTCAAGGTTAAGGTAGATGAATTTGATCTCGGTGCAGTTTCGGAAGGAAAAGAAGTAATAGTTACTATTAATCAATTAGGAAAGGATATTGTCGGAAAAGTATCAGAGGTATCCAAGGAGGCTCAAACAGTAAATGAAGTATCCTTTTTTACCGCATCTATTGATCTGGAAAAGGATGCAGCTTTACGAGTCGGTCTGTCAGTGGAAGTCAAGGCATTAAATAAAAGCGTAACCGATGCAACCACAATTTCTATGAAGGCACTGCAGTTCGATAATGAAAATCGTCCCTTTGTATATTATAGGGACATCAACGGTAATGTGGCCACCAAACCGGTAAAAGTAGGAATCAATGACGGTAACACTGTTCAAATCATAGACGGCATCAAGACAGGTGAAGTTTTACTCCTCCCAGTGGAAACCAAGTCAATGGCAAATCCCCGTAATATGGTTTCAAGCTAGTGCCTCGTGAGGTATATCACTTTTAGGGCAGGCGAGGCACCAAACAGATGAAGTGCCTTTTTAACACTTGAATTACAAAAAATTTGTTGTGTTAAAAAGCACTAAATAGGGGGGCGTTGATAATGAATAAAGAAATTCTTTCTATGAAAAATATTGTAAAAGCATATCATATGGGAGACGAGGAGCAGACTATTTTAAAAGGAGTCAATCTAAAGGTTAAGGATGGAGAATTTCTTTCTATCTTAGGGCCTTCCGGCTCAGGTAAATCAACAATGATGAATATTATAGGCTGCCTTGATACCCCGACAGGTGGAGAGTACATTCTTTCCGACCGTAAAATTGCCGAGCTGGATGAAATAGAGCTTGCACATATTCGCAGCAAAGAGATTGGCTTCATTTTTCAATCTTTTCAACTGCTGCCAAGGCTTTCAGCCCTTGAAAATGTAGAATTGCCTATGATTTATGCTGGAGTTGCTCCAACAGAACGAATAAAGCGGGCTCAAAAAATGCTTGAGCGTGTCGGGTTAGAGGACAAGATGAAGCATTACCCCAATCAATTATCCGGAGGACAGCAGCAGCGTGTCGCAATTGCAAGAGCATTATCTACTGACCCAACCATTCTTCTTGCAGATGAGCCCACAGGTGCACTTGACCAAAAGACAGGACATCAGGTATTGGCTCTCTTTCGCGAATTACATGAAGAAGGACGAACTATTATTATGATTACTCATGATGTTAATATTGCAAAAAATGCAAGCAGGACTGTGAAAATTCTTGACGGTAATTTGTATGAGGAGGTGTCAGAAAATGATTAAGGAAAGCATAAAAATGTCATGGCAGAATATCGTTCATAATAAAATGCGTTCATTTCTGACAACTCTCGGCATCGTCATCGGTGTCACTGCCATAATCGCTTTGGTTACTATCGTGCAGGGCGTGACAGGTGAAGTAACCAGTCAATTTTCCAGCTTGGGCGCAGGAAAAATCACCGTGCAGGCATTTGGTACCCCATTGAAACAGGGTCTGAGTGATAATGATTTGAAAAAGCTTATGGAAATTGAAAATGTTTCAGGCATATCCCCTACATTATCTATGGAGGCTTCTGTAGTAAGAAATACGTCTGTAGAAGAGGATGTCCCAGTTGATGGAAAAAACGAGGTCTTTTTTCAAAACAATACCGATTTAATTGTTCGTGGAAGAGCACTCAACAAGCTGGATATGGAAAACAAAAACAAGGTAAGTGTTATTAATCAGACTCTTGAGGAACTATTGTTTTTCGGAGAAGATTCCGTCGGACAAACCATGCAAATTAACGGCATTACCTATACTGTAGTAGGAGTACTGGATGAAGACGCTATAGCAGATGTGACGGCCATGATGGCAAATAGCACAGACTCTGAAGGCAAGGTGATTATTCCTTACACAACCGCAATGGGTATTGCAGGTGTCAGCAACATTTCTTCTTTTGAAGTACTCATTGCTGACACTGATAAGACGGACGAAGTAATTGAAGATACAGAGCTGGTATTAAATCAAGCTTTCAATTATAAAGAAAACAGTTTTAATATTATCAACATGGACAGCTTGCTTGACACCATGAACAGCATGACCGGTATGTTGACTGCCATGATGGCAGGTATAGCATCAATTGCTCTGTTGGTCGGCGGCATTGGCATTATGAACATGATGCTGGTATCGGTAACAGAGCGTACTACCGAAATTGGCCTCAGGAAAGCCCTTGGGGCAGAGCCAAAGCGTATTCAGCTGCAGTTTCTGATTGAGTCAATCGTTCTTTCACTGCTCGGCGGTATTATCGGTCTTCTATTAGGTGTCGGCATTTCCTGGGCCGTTACTGCTGCACTTGATATTACCTTTGTCATGTCCACTTGGGCAATCGCATTGGGTGTTGGATTCTCTGCCGGGGTTGGGATTATTTTTGGATGGGCACCTGCCAGAAAAGCAAGTATGCTAAATCCTATCGATGCGCTGCGAAGCGTATAAAAACAGCTTCATAGCCTCGCCTGTCATTCTGAGCCAGCGAAGAATCTTAGATCCTTCACTACGTTCAGGATGACATACACAATAGAATTTGTGTTGCTTTGTAGTTACAATACTGTCGATATCACTATGATATAATAATGAGCAGAGGTGATAGATATGTTTAACATCCTAGTCGTTGAAGACGATAAAAATCTAAGGAAATTGATGACAGCTGTTTTAAAGCAGAATGGCTATGACGTTTTGAATGCTGAAGACGGCGTGACAGCTTTAGATATAATAAATATATCCCATGTTGATTTGGTTATCAGCGATATAATGATGCCCAATATGGACGGATATACTCTAACTGACGAACTAAGGCAATTGAATAATAACCTTCCCATTCTAATGGTAACTGCAAAGGAAACCTTTGAGGATAAAAAGAAGGGGTTTTTCGTGGGAACGGATGATTACATGGTAAAACCAATTGACATGGATGAGATGATTTTACGGGTAGCCGCACTATTACGCCGTTCCCGTATTGTCAATGAACATCGTTTGATAATTGGTGACGTGGAGCTTGACTACGATGCTTTGACAGTTAGCAGGAACGGTAATTCCATACTGCTGCCGAAAAAGGAATTTTTTCTCTTATTCAAACTGCTCAGCTATCCAAAACAAATCTTTACAAGACAGCAGCTGATGGATGAAATTTGGGGCATGGATGCAGAAACTGATGAACGCACAGTAGATGTTCATATCAAGCGGTTGAGAGAAAAGTTCGCAGATTTTCCGGAATTTGATATTATCACAGTTCGTGGACTGGGATATAAGGCGGAGAAAATGATATGAAAAAGATTAGAATAAAACTAGCCATATTCTTTATATCTCTCATGTTTATTTCCTCTATTCTGTCCTTTTTCGTATCCAGCCTTTTCCCTGGCAGCATAAAGAAAGAAATAATGCTGAATCAGCAAGCAATTGCAATTTCCATACTGGAATTAGGGCAGAAAACAGATTTGAGCATAGATGATATTACCAAGATGACCTCTACTTTTATGTTTGAAGTTCATAAGCTGGAAAATATAGATTCATTGGAGATATCAAATGAAGAGCTGAATAAGATTCAGAACCATGAAATCGTTTTCTTGTCCGGCAAAACTTTCCCAAGAGCAGTGACAATGTTAATGTTAGATGACTCTTATATTAAGATTAGTCTTCATCCACACAATAGTATATTTAAGCTTGTTGCATCCCGTATAGGACTTACCCTGCTTTCCTACATTATTATCGGTGCTTTGTTAATTGCTCTATCTGGTAAAATGGCACTTAAACCAATATTAAAGCTAAGCTCAGCTACAAAAGAAGTTGCAAAAGGTAATTTTGATGTGCAGGTTGAAAACAACAGTGACGATGAAGTAGGACAGCTTACGAAGAACTTTAATAAAATGATACGGGAGCTGAAAAGTATAGAATATCTTCGCAAAGATTTTATCAACAGTGTATCCCATGAGTTTAAAACACCGATTGCCTCTATTCAGGGATTTGCAAAGCTTTTGCAAAAAGGCAATTTGTCAAAGGAAGAAGAACAGGAATACGCAGACATAATTGTTGAAGAAACAACGAGGTTATCCAAGCTTTCTTCAAATATTTTAAGACTCTCCAGCCTTGAAAATCAGGAAATGCTGGAAAAAAAGACTGTATTCTCACTTGACGAACAAATAAGGAAGATCATTTTACTCCTTGAGCACAAGTGGAGCAATAAGAATATTGACTTTGATATTGAGCTTGATGAAATACAATATCACGGAGATGAAGAACTCCTCCAGCAGGTTTGGATTAACCTATTGGATAATGCTATCAAGTTTTCAAACACAAATAGCAGCATTATCGTAAGACTTTATCGGACAGCTTCTGCTGCGAAATTAGAAATCAGTGATACCGGTATTGGTATGAGCGAAGAAACCATGCTGCGAATCTTTGAGAGGTTTTATCAGGGAGATAAAGCTCATTCTTATGATGGTAATGGATTGGGACTATCTCTTGTAAAACGGATTTTAGATTTATGCAACGGCAGCATCCATGTGAAAAGCAAGCTGCACGAAGGTTCAACTTTTACTGTTGAATTGCCTGTAGCATAAGATAAAACAGGCTATACAATCATTGTACAGCCTGCTTTTTGTTCTATTTCAATCCGGCAGAAGTTTTAACATTTGCCTGATGCCCGGCATCAACAGCACCGTCATTATGTCTGGTGCTGTTCAGGAAATGGATGTCAAAATGTCCGTCTATTCCATTATTCTTTATCCAATCATAGTTTGGTCCTGCTCCGTAGTCGCCGCTTCTCCAGCTTGTCCACACTCCAGCCGCAGCATTGTCATTCCCCGCATGAGGCATTGAGCTCATACTTGCAGCAATTTTTCTTCCATTGTACTTGATAAGTACAGGTCTTTTTGTCCAACTGAAGCTTCCGCCCCATATCTCTTTCATAATCTTTGTATCTTCAGCAGTTAATGTTTCGCTGTCAGCGTGATTTGCACCTGTTGTACGTCTAACTGAAAATGATTTTCCTGTTTTGAAATCAACAACTTCAAAATTAGCTCCTATAGGTATTACGTATTGTGCTTCAGTCCACCAATCCAATGCTTCTCCATACTGAGGTCCAGGTGTGCTTTTTATCGGCACGTTGTGTACCGGAATTTTTACAATATCACCAATATTCGGCCAATCCGACTGGCTTTTATTATTTGCTTTCAGCAATTCAGCAAGTGTGATTCCGAACTTGTTTGATATACTCCAGTAAGTATCTCCTTTTACAACTGTGTAGTTCTTATATGTTATGTAAGGCTTTGTGTCGGTTGACGGAGCAGGTGCAGGTACCGTTCCTGTGCCGCCAAAGGGCACCTTGATTATTTGGCCTACATTCAAGTAAGAATTTGCATTAGCTCCGTTTAGTGCCAATAGATTATTGATATTGACTCCGTACTTCAGGCTCACCTTCCAGTATGATTCCCCATATACGACGGTATGAGTAAAATATTGAGGAACCACAAGCTTCTGTCCGATATTCAGCACTGTGCTTTGAGTTGCATTGTTTGCCGCCATAAGATTGGTTATCGGCACGTTCACCTTCTGGCTGATTTTCCAGTATGTATCACCGTTCTGTACCGTATAGGTTGTACTAAGCGCATATATACCGGTAGTACTACCAATTATTATGCTTGTACAAAGAATTCCCGAGATTAAAAGCTTTTTAAATAACATAAAATGACCTCCACCATAATTTTTATCATAATGTTTTTAATTGCTAGGTTTACATAATATTATTCGACACTAGTATCAAAAACCATTTATGTAAATTATGGTGGAGGTTGTTCTCAGATAAACCTGCTCTTGTCTCCACAGTAATACAATGATAATCTGTGCAGCGCCCTTGTGCAGGCAACATATAGAAGCCTTCGGTCAAGCTCACTGCAGTAGTTTTTATCAGAGACATCACAAACTACCACCGCATCAAATTCCAACCCTTTTGCCAGATATGAAGGAATCACTACTATTCCTTTTTCTATCCGGCTATTTTCATCGGCAATAAGCCTTATATCCGCAAGGTCCTTGATTCTGCTGTACAGCTTATATGCAGCATCTGCAGTCTTACAGACAACTGCAACAGTTTCAAAGCCTTCTGAGATATACTCTGAAATGCTCCTTACTATAGCAGCCTCCATGCTTTTTTCATCCTCATGACTAGAAACCAAAGGTTCTGCCCCATGTCTTTCAAAGGAGATACAATCCTGCACTTGCTTAAGTATACCTTGGGAAAAAGCATTGATTTCTTGCGAAGATCTATAGCTCTTATTAAGGAAGAGATGTACGGATTTGTTTTTTTTAAGAATTCTGTCAACTTCGTCATACAGTGACAAGTCGCTCTCCCTGTCTATAGCCTGCAGAATATCACCCAGGACAGTAAATCGGCTCTTCTCAAACAACAGCTTAAAGACCCGGTACTGCATAGGTGAATAATCCTGGGCTTCATCTATGACCACCTGCTTGATCTCATTAAATGTCCCGCTGTCTTCCAGTTTTAGCTTAATATATATAAGCGGAGCACAATCCTCATATTCGATAAAGTCTTTTTCGAGATTGTTACGGGTAGTATCCAGAATGGCCTCAATGTTCTGGGGCAGCTCCAGTCCATGAGTCAGCTCAAAAAAGAGGTTTTTATCCTTAAACAGCAGCCGGTAGATTTCCATATAGTCCACCTGGGTGAATTTCCTCACTCTTTTCTGCAGTTCTCCCGATTCCTTTATTGAGAGCAGGCGGCCAAATGCCTTGTAGTCGAATTCATGACCGTCAAGCTTTTGTACCAGTCCTACAATTCTATTGACTCTCTCCCGCTGTATGGGATGGACTCTGTCAAATATGATTTTTTCAAGCCTTTTCAGTCTTTTTGCCGTTGGACCCGCTATCTTTCCGTTCAGAAAAAGGTTTCTCAGAATTTGTCTTGACTCTATGATCCTTCCGTCATAGTAGACATCTTCAAAAGCAATCACATTATTCTCATAGTGTTTCATTGCTCTATCCAAAAGCTTTGCAAAAACAGCAGAGCCTTTAAACTCCATCCTTTGCTTTTTGTACAAGCTTTCCGGCTCATTGGAGCTAATAAGATATTCAAGCTGCTCATTCCTTTTTTCTATTGTTCCCCTATCGCCAAGCAGGCTGTGACAGATTTCCCCGAAGGTTATCCGCCCGACATTTTCTTCCCCCAGCTCAGGTATTACATCTGAAATATAACTGCTGAAAACCTCGTTGGGTGAAATAACTATAATATTGTTTGAATTCAGCTTTGTGCTCAAGCCCTGATAAAGCAAAAAAACAATGCGGTGCAGTGCTATTGAAGTTTTCCCGCTTCCCGCAACACCCTGCACAATAAGCAGCTCATTCTCGGTATCTCTGATGATGAGGTTTTGCTCCTTCTGGATGGTCTCCACAATATTCCTCATCTTAGGGGATGAGCTGCGGCATAAGGCTTGCTGCAGCATCTCATCATCTATTTTAAGGCTGCTGTCAAAAAAATATAACAGCTTGCCGTCGTGAATTCTATACTGCCTTTTCAGCAGTACCTTGCCTGTTGCTCTGCCTTGAGGAGTGCTGTACTCCGCATTACCCAACTCATATTCGTAGTAAATGCTTGATATTGGTGCCCTCCAATCATAGACCATTATACTTTGGGACTCCATATCTATCAGGTTATGAATACCAATGTAGATTTTTTCGAACTCCTCCGAGCCACCCTCGGAAAAATCAAATCTTCCGAAGTAGGGCGAGGACAGCAGTCTTCTATACTTTTCAACTAGCTTTAGTGTACTGCCATAGCTTGCAGTCTGGCTTTCAAGGGTCGCCAGGTACTGGCTTACCTCTGTGAGCTTTTCAAAGTCCGCAGTAGAATGCGACGTATTCTCCCACATCTCCTTCCGGAGCTTGATAAGCTCCAGCTTTTTTCCATCCAGCAGCTCAAGCTCTTTCTCAAGCTCCTGCCTGACATATTGAAGTGTTTTTTCAAAATACTCCTGCTCTTCCATATAATCCTGATGATAATTATCCATAGAAGCCTCCCTTAATTCTGGAACTGCTTTGCTTTACTTGTAAGGAGCCCGGTAACTCCAAACATATGATATGTATTAACTTCACGCAGACATCCTCTCACCGTTTCAGAATCCGATGACTCCTCCATTATATCCAACACCATATCTACCAGGTTTTTATATATGATACCTGCTGTAAATCCCCCTGGAGTCCCTGTTCCAAAATCTGCGTACTGCTTGTCAATGCTTTTCCTCACTTCCATAAGAATGAATTCCACCAGTTCATTTATAGCTTTTTCATATTTCGTACCCTCACTTTTTTTAAATACAATAATCAGCCTATACCGGTTTTCTACCATGAAGCTTATTACTTCCTCGTTGACAAGCCAAAATCCATCCTGCTTGCTTTCCTCAAGGCTATCCCGCCCTTCCGCAGCGGCTATTTTCTCCTTAAGCAGGTCTTTAGTCTCTTGTATGAAGTACTCATCGACATTTGCATAGAATATATCATCCTTGCTGCTGTAATACCTGTAGATATTACCTACTGACACTCCTGCCCTTCTCCCAATGTCGGAAATTCTCGCTCCTTTATAGCCCTTTTCTGCAAAGACTGCCAGTGCTGCCTCATCGATTCTCTCTTTTATTTCATCCTTTTTGAACTGCATAATACTATCCTCCGCAAAAGCGAATTTATTATTCTCTTTTATTATATCCGTTAACCGTATAAAGTAAACCCCTGCAGTATAAAAAAAGATAGGCTAGCCTATCTTTTTTATACTATAGAGTCTTTAAATACTTCGACAGCTTCTTCAAGCCTTCTTCCAGTACCTCAGTCGAGCATGCATAGCCTATTCTTGCACACTTCTCCAGCTCGAAGCAGGAGCCCGGAGTTAGCAATACTCCATGCTTTTTCATCAGTTTGACACAGAAATCCCGTGAAGACATGTCAAAATCATAGTATAGCAATGCAGTTGTACCCGCCTGTGGTTTTATATAGGAAATATGCAGCTCTCCCCCGACCCATTTGTCCAGGATAGCCAGGTTCCTTCTCACCATGTTCCTGTTTCTTTCCAGCAGCTTATCTGCATTCTTCAGTGCAAGTCCTGCAAACATCTCATCAAGCATCCCACAGCTTATCATGTTGTAATCCCTGTGTTCAAAGCACTTTGCTATTATATTCTCAGAAGCTGCTACCCAGCCCAGCCTGAGCCCTGCCAGCGAGAATACCTTTGACATGCTGCCGACACTTATACCCTTATCATATATATCAACTATTGATTTACTGTAGCCTTCCTCTTGTGACAGCCCTCTATAGACTTCATCACACAGCACATAGGCATCAACACTTTTTGCGATTTCAGCGATCTCCCTGAGCATTTCCTCCGACATAAGAGCACCGGAAGGATTGTTGGGGTTATTTATGCAAATCACCTTTGTATTATCATTCACCAGGCTTCTGAGTTCCTCCATATCAGGCAGGAAGTTGTTCTCCGGCCTAAGCTTCAGCAGCTTTACATCTGCACCGAAGGATTCAGGTATGGAATACAGCTGCTGATATGTAGGCAGTACCGATATCACCCTGTCTTCCGGCTCTACTATTGTATAAAGCACCAAGTGATTTGCTCCGATTGCACCATGAGTCGTGAGAATATTCCCGGGTCCCATGTTTTCGTATAGGCGGCCTATCCCCTCTTTGAACTCAGGAGCACCGGAAATATGCCCGTAAGTCAGCCTTTTGTCCAGAACTCCTCTCATATATTGGTCAGAGTTCTCTCCCGATAATTCCAGCAGCTCATTCAGGGTAATGGAATGAACGCAGGTCTCCCCTATATTGTATATGGCATCATCCTCAAATTCATTCATCCACTGCTCTACTTTAAACGGCTTAATCTTCATGTTTCTTCCTCCCCTATAATTCTACTTCTTATCTTTTTCCTCTTCCTCACCCATATTCGCTCCAGACACCTCCGGTCATTATATCTATAATATACCAATACTATTGATGTTAATCAATGCTTGCCAGATGGGAAGCATATTCCTCTATGGCGGTTTTCCTTTCTTTGTTCAATCCCTGAATAAAGCGGATATATGCAGATTCCCATTCTGTCGAAGCTTTCCAATTATCAACAGTTATTACCGGAAGATCCAGTTTTTTGACTCTCAGCTCATCCAAAAATATTGTTTTTGCCAATACAGCCAGCTCCATGTTGCCAAGAGCAGCAAAAACAGCCTCAAATTCATCTTCGAACAAGCAGTCTGCATTAAGAATATCTATGAAATCTTCTAAAGAGCGGACACTCGTCATTATTACAGTTACCTTATCCGCAGCATTAGTGCAATTAATTATTCTTTGGACTATAAGGCTGAAACTGTCATCACTCAGTCTTTCTGATTCTATAAATGCATCCCTTGTGTTTTGGGATTTTCCTTCAGTTGAAATCATGACAATATTATTAAGATTGTTGTTATTTACTGCGTTCAGAACCCTCAGCCCAAGGCCTTTCTTATATCTGTGAATGTAATCTGCAAGCTTTGGCTGATCGATATGAAGGTCGCCAATCAGCTTTTCAACTGCTGCATTGAGAATATTGTTCATTTGCAGATAATCCAGTCCTGTAAGCTTCCTCCTGATGATCTCATATTGTGCTCCGGTGATCCTCAATTCATTTGCAGCATTTCCTGAAAGGGCAGAAAAGATCGAGTTATTTACCAATACTTCAAACAGGTTCACAGGGGATTCCTTATAATCAATTCTACACGTTCTACCGTAAACAGCAAGTGTTTTATTAATATCCTGCTTGTCAAAAAGTCTGCAGAACTGAGTCTCTATGTCCAGGTTTCCAAGATAATTCCTTATATAGAGGACTCCTCTGACATTCATATCATCAAAAATTAAAGGGTAATCAAAGGAACCTGCTGTATCATGGGCACCAAATATTATGCTGTATTGTTCAAAAAATTCAGGAAGATCTTCCGTTACCGAAGTATTATATACTTCCAGAGGAACATCCAGTTTGTTTCTTACTATTTCCTGACAGAGCTGCCTTGCTTCCTTGAAAATCGATTCAATAATTTCAACACCTTTATCATATATTTCCTTCATATTTGCCGTCTTCAAAACTGCAATGCCCTGTTCGGGGTCTTCAAAGCTGCCTGCATAGGCATCTATGGAATAGTAAATTGAGTTAAGCAAGCTCTCTGCTGTTTCAGTCCTGAGTGAAGTACTCTCCCCTTTTGTATAGCGCGTAATAAGGTCCCTCAATATGAGCATTACCTGCTCCTGGATACCGTATATCGTCTGTCTGTCAACAAGCCCAACCCGGAAGCCCTCTTTTAGAAGGGACAGTGTATATTGGTTCGGATCCAGGCTCTCAGTTCTTATTGGTGTATGTTTAGCAATTCCATATCCCGACATCTGTCTCCTCCCCCTATATATAATCATTCATGAGGTGCTTAAGTCTGTAGTCCCTGACAAATGCGGCCAGTTCCCTGCCCTGCAGCAGCTCAATGGAGCCTCCACAGGAATCATTCAGCAGATCCTTTATTATTTCTATCAGGCTATCATCTCCAATTTCGTCATCCGTCTCGTTTTTCAGATAATAGAAGACTTCCTGCAGCTCCTTGACAACCGATGCATAATCCTCTTGATTAATAAAGGGCGAATCACTGATACTATTAATCAGCTTCCTGGTAGCTTCCATATCCAGTTCGACTCTTCCATAGCTCCGAAGAAGCTGGTTCCGTACCTCTACAAGCTCTGCAGCCTCTTCTGCTGTAAGTATTAACCCATACTTCTTAGTCTCTTCATTAGTCCGGAGTATTTCATTTACCTGAAGCTCCTTCATCATTGAGCCCATTGAATTGAAAATACTTGGTAAAGACATATTAATCCTCCCCCTGCAACAAAATAACTATCAAAATTCTAAAAGATTTTTTCAAAAACCTATTGACATTTGCATCTCGTTGTGTCATAATATAATTGGGTATTTATGTTTTCATGACATTATACTCTTATTTTTTTGTTTTGTCAATTATATACTTGCATTTTATGGATACATAAAAAATACAGGCAGTTCAATTGTGAACTGTCTGTATTTTTGTTCTACAGTGACTCCATATCCTCCCAAGTTTCCTGTATCAGCAATATATTCGCCAGTGCATCCGGCTGTTCTTCGGTATCGATATATGCCTTCAGTTTAGCGAGGTTCTCCTCAATTTCATGTACATAATCATGATCAATGTCAATCTGAAGCCAAGGCTTCAATCTTTTCCAGGCTTTTTCTGCCGCTTCGAGATTCTTATCTGCCTGCTCCCATTTTTCACTTCGGATCGCACTCTCAAGCTGTAATAGCTGCTCAGAAAAATTCATGTTCTTGTCAAGGGGTTTCACCAGCAGTGTGCAAGAGCATAAGACTATCAAGACAGCAGCTAATATAGTAAAAACCGCAGATTTCTTTACCATCTGTAATCCTCCGCCTTCTATTTTTTAGTGGAAATGATGTAGTAGGGCTTATCGCCTTTCAAATCGACAAAGAGGTTTCCCATTGTGTCCAACTGTGCTAATGAAATATCTCTGATATCTTTAATATTCTTTTTGTTCAATTGATGCTGCAGCCAAGCCCTGGAAAGCTTGAGGGACTTAAGGGCATCGGTTAGCAGGATTCCATCCATTATCAGGTTGGTAGGCAAGCCGTTATATTGGGTGGTAAGCTTCATGTCTTCAGGTGTCACCGGCTGCTTTGAGGATTTTTTTTGTATGCTGAGCTTACCACCCGGCTCAAACATTGCAAATTCAACGTCAGAGATATTAAAAACCTCCTGGGTTCTAAGCTCTGAAATAAGCTCATCTAGCGGAATGCGAATCTTGCGAAGATGCTCCTCAAGGATTTTGCCGTTTTCGATAACCACCGTTGCCTCCCCTTCTACAACCTTGCGCACCCATACGTTATGCACACCTAGATACCCGAGTAAAATAGCAAGTGAAGCCCAGACCCCCATCCCCGCCAAGGTAGCAGTTGTATTTTCATTTACCTGTACTGAGAGCGTAGATGCTATAGAGCCGATTGTGATGCCAACCACATAATCGAAGAAAGTAAGCTGGGCAACCTGCTGCTTGCCTATTAATCTAATAAGCAACAATAATGCAAAAAAAGAAATAACGGAACGAATGATAACAACCAATAGTATAGGCATCGTTAACCTCTCCAATCACCAGAGCTTAATATGTTGCATGCAACAAGTATAGTTTATCAATTAAATATTTGTTTATGCTATAAATCAAGAAATATCAAGGTTATACACGTTATTTACAAATTTTTACATGCAATTCTCAGTATAAATCACCCCCCATATAGAGAAACTAATATCTGAAACGGAGGTATTATTTATGACGGTAGCATCACAGGTCAAGCAAGTTCTCGCTACCTTGAAGGGCAGTCAGGGAACCATCAGACTGTATGCAGCCCAAGCTCAACAAGAAGAAACCAGGGCAGTATACGATGAAGCTTTAGACGCAACAACAGAGATCATTCATGATCTTGAAAAGAGGTTATCGGAAATAGAGTATCAGGAGCCGCAATACAAAGGAAACTAAACGAGGTATCAATATGGAGACATGGGTACAAGTTCTTATCAGATCAGTTTTAATATTTGCTTTATTGCTTACTGCAGTACGGTTCATGGGCAAAAGAAACATATCCCGGATAACCCCTTTTCATGCAGTCAGCTATATAGTTATAGCAGTACTTGCAGCACTCGTTTCAGCAAATGCCATTATAAACACTGTCCTCGGGTTTATTTCTCTTGGGGTTTGGGTCATCGGTACTATTGCATTGGAGTATCTGGCACTAAAAAGCAAATGGGTGCATGACTTGGTTTATGGAAAGGAAACTGTACTGATAAAGCACGGCAGGATTATGGAGCAAAGCTTATTGAAGGCAAGGCTGACAGGTGACGAGCTTCTAAGGGCTTTGAGGGCAAAAAATGCTTTTTCTTTGGCAGATGTGGAGTTCGCCGTACTGGAAACTACCGGAGATATCAGCGTATTTATGAAATCTGATAAGAATCCGGTTACAGCCCGTGACCTTGAAATCAAAAATGCACCATTGACAGAGCCACAGACGGTTATACTGGATGGTAATATTCTCAATGAACCGCTGACTTCTCTGGGTCTTAACCGGGAATGGCTTGGGGTTCAACTGGAAAAACTGGGCATATCCTTGGACAACATCTTTATCGCACAGGTGGATTCATCAGGAGAGTTATATGTAGACCTTTTTGATGATTCCATACAGAACCCGCAGCCCAAGGTGAAGGAAATGCTTTATGCCAGTTTGGAAAAAAGTCAGGCGGACCTTGCAGCATTTGCTCTGCAGACACAGAATGAAAATGCAAAGGGCATGTATAATAAAAATGCGGAAAAACTTGAGGACCTTTTAAAAATACTTAAGCCACATCTACTTAAATAGAAGGTGATACAGTGTCAAGTAAAAAAAGAAAGCAATTAACACCCACGCAGCAACAATATCAGGACTTTGCTAAAGCAAGAGAGCCCCAAAGACCAATATTCAAGAACTGCTTAAAGGCTTTTTTTGTCGGGGGTATTATATGTACAATAGGACAGGGAATACAGTGGTTTTTTATGACTTATTTCAAATTTGATGAGATAACCTCAGGAAGCCCGACTGTTGCCGTACTTATTTTTATTTCTGTTTCCCTTACCTGCTTCGGGGTATACGACCATATAGCACAGTGGGGAGGAGCAGGCTCTGTCATTCCGGTGACCGGATTCGCCAATACCATTGCCTCAGCTGCTCTCGAGCATAAGAGCGAGGGCTTTGTCTTAGGCGTAGGAGGAAATATGTTCAAGTTAGCCGGACCGGTTATTGTATATGGTGTCTTTTCCGCGTTTGTCGTTGCATTAGTGAAGGTCATAATAAAAATGTTGGGTGGGATATAGATGCTGCAAGGCCATCAAACCTGGATCTTTGACTCAAAACCGGTTATTGCAGGTTCTGCCGCTGTAGGCGGACCCTTTGAAGCCCAAGGAGCATTAGCAAAGGACTTTGATGTACTGCATGATGATCTCTGGCTGGGGCAGGAGAGCTATGAAAAGGCAGAAAAAAAGCTATTGGAACAAGCTTGTGAAACTGCAATAAAAAAAGCAGGCTTAAAAAAAGAAGATATACAGTTTTTCTTAAGTGGAGACTTGATTAATCAGATTATACCCAGCAGCTTTACAGCACGGACACTGGCAGTCCCCTATCTGGGAATATACGGTGCCTGCGCCAGCTCGATGGAAGGCTTGACCCTCGCTTCTCTGATTGTTGATACCGGATTTGCACAAAATGCACTTGTCGGCGCCTCCAGTCACAATGCCGCTTCAGAAAAACAGTACAGATACCCTACGGAATATGGTTCACAAAAGCCTCCGACCGCGCAGTGGACAGTTACGGGAGCCGGTGCTGCAGTTGTATCCTCCAAGGGAGACGGCCCCCATGTTGTTGCGGCTACCATAGGGCGCGTAGTGGATATGGGACTTTCCGATCCCTTCAATATGGGTGCGGCAATGGCACCGGCGGCTGTTGACACAATAGAAGCACACTTCAGGGATTTGAATATAGATGCTTCCCACTATGACTTGATCGCAACCGGTGATCTGGCCAGGGTAGGACATAGGATAGCAGGTGATCTTCTGAAAAAGCATGGAATGCAAATACCGGAAGAGAAGCTGACAGACTGCGGAATCCTGATGTATAAGGATAATCAGCCGGTTTTAGCTGGAGCAAGCGGCTGTGCTTGTGCTGCTACAACGACTTTCGGGCATCTGATTAACCGCCTGAGGAGACGCGAGCTGGGCAGAATTCTCGTTATAGCAACCGGAGCACTGCTTTCTCCCATGTCATATCAGCAGAAAGAGACCATTCCTTGTGTCGCCCATGCAGTAGCCATAGAAATGTGAGAAGGAGATGTCGTGTTGGATAAGTTTATTTGGGCATTTATTATCGGTGGATTAATATGTGTTATCGGGCAGCTCCTGATGGATGGGCTGAAGCTGACACCAGCCCATACCACGTGCACTTTGGTCGTAGCCGGTTCCATATTGGGAGGGCTCGGCTTATATGATAAGCTGGTAAAGTTTGCGGGTGCGGGTGCATCCGTACCTATCAGCAGCTTCGGCAACCAGCTGGTTAAAGGTGCTTTGCAGGAGGCCGGGCGAACAGGACTTGTAGGTGTATTGACGGGTATTTTTGAGATTACAAGCGCAGGGATATCCTCGGCCATTATTTTTGGTTTTATGGCAGCCTTGGCCTTTAGGCCAAAAGGCTAAAATATACAATTATATTTGAAAGGAGGTCGGAAGAATGACAGTAGGTACACAGCTTCAACAAGCTATTGCTTCAGTTCAAAGCGCAGCAGCCAGCATCAAAACCTTTTCCCTGGAAACTCAGGATCAAGAAGCACAGCAGACTTTCCAGCAGTTGGCACAGACATTGGATGATGCAATAGTTAAACTGAAAGGAAGACAGCAGTACGTTGAACAGCAAGAGCCCCAATACAGACAGCAGTAGCATGAATTGAGCTGAAAAGATATTCTATTCAGCTCTCTTATTTTTTTGGTGTTATCTATAATGATCCATTTCTATTGGTGGGGAATTTCTTTTGTAACTTTCTCCTATTCCATTGTACAGCAAACATATGAGCTGGTTAGAATCCGAATCCGAATCTGCGTCTGCGTCTGCGTCTAAAAAAACGCCTAAGGAGCAATAGAAGAAGGACAGAACCCAGCAATCCCCTAAAGCCTTGATTTCCATATCCTAAATAGCTACCGGACATATCGTATAGCCTATAGCCGCTGTAATATCCCATAGGAATACCGTCCATGCCGTAAACATATCCATCACCTACATATGCCATAGGGTTAGAGTATGCGTCGTAAACCATATAACCATCCGTATAACCCGCAACACGGTTCCAACCGTCATAAATTACATCGCCATCGACATAACCCTGAAGCCTACCTTGAGAATCATATACATGTTCCAAAATCTCACCTCCCTTTATAACTTTGTTGCTGCAAATTAAAAACTTAATTCCCCTATCATTATTATGTAGCTTGAACACTTATTGTTAATATCGAACTCACAAAAAAAGAATAAGCATTGTTGAATGCCTATTCCTACAAAAATATATTGCCTTTATGGACTTCTATTTCAAAGAATCTTGAAGCTGTATCATCCTTGTTCATACCTCCAAGCGGATATTATCAATTAATCTGGTTTTGCCGATTTTCACCGCAAGTGCAATCAATATGTCTCCCCGGATCGTTTCTATTTCCTCTAATGTGAGAGAATCCACAACCTCTGCATAATCAATATGAGCCTTTGGCTCACCGTTAATAATATCTGTAATCAATTTCTTCACTTTCTTCGCATCCCTTTCTCCATTTCCGATCAGCACTTCTATTTGAAAAAGAGATTGGGATAGTACAAGGGCAGCCTTCCGCTCTTCTTCATTAAGGTAAGTATTCCTGGAGCTCATAGCAAGACCGTCTGCTTCCCTTATAATAGGACATGGAATAATTTCAATATCAACATTTAAATCTTTTACCATTTGTTGAATTACGGCTATTTGTTGAGCATCCTTCCGTCCAAAATATACCCGGTCAGGTTTTACGATATTGAAAAGCTTCATCACAACCGTCGTAACCCCCCTGAAATGTCCCGGTCTTGAAGTGCCGCACAGCCTGGATGTGATACCTTCCACTTCCACGAAGGTTTTATAGCCCTGGGGATATATTTCTTGTACGGAGGGATGAAAAATCACGTTTGCTCCTGCACTTTCGGCCAGCTTACTATCTTTTTCCAGGTCTCTGGGATATGCTTCATAATCTTCTCCAATCCCGAATTGCGTAGGATTCACGAAAATGCTGACTATAACAAACTCATTTTCTGACTTGGCCCTTTTTATAAGTGATAGATGTCCTTCATGGAAATAGCCCATGGTAGGCACAAATCCTACATTTTTGCCTGCCCTTCTTTCCTCTGTAACTATTTCCCGTATTTCACGGACGGTCCTTGCTACTCTCATTTTCATTCCTCCTACAGCTTAGTTTAATTTCCCCAATGCTTCCTCATCCATGGCAAAAATATGCTCCTTCGCCGGAAATTCCGGAAACATAAACAAAATGCCTTTCTGAGCATCACTCAAAAAGGCATTATCCTATTTCTTTCATACCTCTTCTGTCTCGGTCCCATAGGCTCAGAGCAGATTTCTATTCAGTTTTAATAGCTTCCAAACCACCAAAACGGTATAGTTCCAACGATACTATCCAAAATTATTCTATCATATATGATACTTTCAAACAATACGGATTCTATGTAAGCCTTTTATGAATCTCATTTACGGAAAGTGGTACACAAAGGAAATCTATACTTTCCTTGTTTTAAAGCAAAAGGGGTTAAAGCTCATATTATAGCTATTAACCCCTTACAAGGAATAATTAGTTTTTCTTTAATGTATTGCTCTGTCAGCTTTATCCTTTTCTTTCTTCGGTTAACTCAAGAGAATCTTTTTTGCTTGGGAATATATAGGACAAACCAAAGAATGTAATTGCAGATAATAGCAAGCCTAAGAATATTGGATCCAGGTCAAAGAAGTTGATGATTTTCTTTTCAACCAACACAACCGCTGTGGAACCTACTATGAGTGAAGCCATAGTTCCCGCCCAGCTCGATTTCTTCCAATAATGGCCTAATAGGTATGGAATGAATGAACCGCCGGCTCTCAAGGTAAATGAGAACATCAGCAGTGTAATCAGGCTTCCCTTGTTAGTCAATGCAATGTAAGTGGAAAGTATAGCAACAACTACCATGGTTATCTGAGTAACCTTCATTACTTCCTTGTCTGATGCGTCCTTTCTGATGTATATTTTCCATATATCATTTCCGAATATTGATCCGGCACCCAGCAAGTCAGAGTCCGCTGATGACATTGTTGCAGAAATGATACCGGCGAAGAGCAAGCCAACTATCACCGAAGGCATTGTGGCTATCGCCAGGGTAGGTAATGCATATCTCGCACCATTTTGCATTATTGCTTCACCATTCAATAATCCCTGTTGAACCATGGAGAATGCAATCAGGCCTAAAACGGCAGGGATGAATGCATAAGCCAGGTTTAATGCTCCAGCATATATTGAACCTAATCTAGCTGATCTGTCGTCTTTTGCAGCGTAGTATCTGGATACAGCTTCCTGACCAACTGTAAATGAAGCTGTATACATGATTACCAGCGAAAATATGGTTTTAAAGCTTATACCGCCAGTAAATGAAAGCTTTTCAGCCGGTATTGTAGCTACAACATTGCTCCATCCGCCTGCACTGTTCAATGCAAAGGGTACTGCCAGCACCATGCCTATAACTATCAAAAACATCTGAACAAAGTCTGTTATTGTTACGGACCAGAGGCCACCCATTACAGAGTAGGCGGTAACAACGAAGGCCACTATCAGTACAGAAACCGCATAAGAAAATCCTGTCATAACAGAAAGTACAACTGCAGATGCAATTATCTGGCCTGCAGTCAAGCCTATCAAAGGCAGCAGCATTACTATGGCTGTAATCGCACCAGGTGCTTCACCGTATCTTCTACGGAAATATTCAGGAACTGTTTTTACTAAAGCTGATCTGAATTTTGGCCCCCAAATTGTGAGGACAGCAAAGGTAATACCCATTGTTAAAACGTACCATGATGCCGATAAACCCCAGTCTCCGTATGCCTTTTCAACCACTCCGAGGGAAGAGCCTCCCCCGATTTCAGTTGCAGCGAGTGTCCCTGCCATTAGGAATGGGCCCAATCTTCTACCGGCAACCATGAAATCCTCATTAGAAGAAATTTTCTTTGATGAATAGTATCCGATATAAAGCATTAGACCAAGATAAATTACAACGATTGAAACAACAACTAAATTCATCAGCTTACCTCCTTAAAATTATTTTTTATATAAGACTTTCGTCATATATACTATAGCTCTATGCCTACCCTGGCATTAAACTCCTCTATAAGTCTGTTAAGCCGACCACCCATCTTATGCAGCTCATCCCAATAGTTATTGTAATCGTACCACTGTGCATTCAGCTCATCCAGTTCATAAGCCTGCTGTTCAATCCAAGTGTAGTATTTAAGATTGTGAATTCTCTTTCTTGCTTTGTATGTCAATTCCTCCATGCTGTCGGTTTTTATACCGAGGATGTTTCTACCATGGTCAAGTACTGCATTCTCAGCTGTGTATTCAAATCCTCTTTCCTCTTCCATTTCCTTCAATCTGGACTGGTACATGTCAGCTGAATCAGTCAGTACTGTGATAACCATATCATTTTCTGTAAGCTCGTAATACTTGGCAAACTTGATGCACATGAGTATGTTGGCTGCTCCGGATATACCTACCCAAGACAGCTTTTCTATCACACCTTCATCCACTCCGATGCTTCTCAGATATTCCTGACCGGAAGGTTCATTGAATAAACGCAAGAGTGCCAAGCTGTCTTCATCGTCAATGTCGATTACCATATCTGTATTCTTAACGTTGTGTATCCAAGGAATATGCTTGTCTCCTATTCCTTCTATCCTATGATCTCCAAAACCGTTTTCCAGAAGTGTTGGGCACTGCAACGCTTCTCCTACAGCAATCTTGGATTTAGGATATTGGTCCTTCATGTAGTCTGCACTGCCTAGTGTTCCTGCGGATCCGGATGTCAGACAGACACCTGCAAAACTGCTCTTTTCTCCCATTTCAGCTTTGATAATCTCATTCATTGCATTACCTGTAACCTCGTAGTGCCAAAGGTGATTGCCCAATTCACCGAACTGGTTCAGAATAACCACATTGTCTCGTGTATTTCTGAGTTCCCAGGTTTTATCATAAATTTCCTTTACATTACTTTCACATCCCGGTGTTGCGATTACTTCCCCCGCAACATTGCTGAGCCATTCAAATCTTTCCTTGCTCATGTTTTCAGGAAGAATTGCAATTGACTTGCATCCCAATAAAGCTGAATTGTACGCGCCTCCCCTGCAATAATTACCGGTAGATGGCCATACAGCTTCATGATATTCCGGGTCAAATTGTCCGGTCACCAATCTTGGTACCAGACAAGCAAAGCTTGCTCCAACCTTATGAGCACCTGTAGGGAAAAACTTGCCTGACATGGCAAAAATTCTTGCTTTGACCCCGGTTATCTCACTTGGCAGCTCCACATAGTTGGGTAACTTGTTAAAGAGCCCACCTTTTTCAACAGCCTCGTTCTTCCAGGATATTCTAAACAGGTTCAAGGGATCTACATCCCAAAGCCCTACTCCCTTTAATTTCCCCTTTACGGAATCAGGTATTTTACCAGGATCCTTCATTTGGTCGAATGTAGGAATAACCAGATTCCTCTTTCTTGCGATATCAACTGTTTTATTCAATTGCTTTTCGTTGATTGCCAAATCTATAAGCTTATGCATTTTATCCTCCTTGGCACGTCATTCCCAATCAGTTTTTCTATTGTTTCAACCGGATTTTCAACCTTGCTGAGGAAAATCATTGCCGCAATAATGTATGGCTTGAAGCCCGCTTCCTTATAAAGCTCAATTCTGTATTTATCGAATACCGATGCTGATACTTCCCCCTCCTCGCAGCTGACCCCAGTGATATCAGCAGGCAGACAGTGCATATATAGTGCTTCAGCATTCTTGGTGAGCATCATCATCTCTTCTGTGCACTCCCAATCCTTATGATTTGCATTTTGTGCCAAAAGCTCTTTCTCAAGACTCTTTATACCATCCAAGTCTCCCTTACCAAAGAGCTCTGTTCTTTTTTCCATAGCTATGAATGGTGCCCAGCTTTTGGGATATACTACATCTGCATCCTTGAAGGCCTCTTGCATGGAATTTGTTATTTCGAATTTCCCACCACTCTCAGCTGCATTTTCTTTGGCAACTTCAATTACTTCAGGCATTAGCTCATACCCTTCAGGGTGAGCCAGGGTTACATCCATACCCATCCTGGTCATAAGTCCTATTATTCCTTGAGGAACAGAAAGCGGCTTTCCGTAGCTGGGTGAATAAGCCCATGTCATTGCTATCTTCTTGCCTTTTAAATTCTCAATACCGCCGAAATAGTTCACAAGATGGAGCAGGTCGGCCATGCACTGTGTAGGGTGGTCTATGTCGCATTGCAGATTTACCAATGTAGGCCTCTGTTCAAGGACGCCATCATCGAACCCTTCCTGGACAGCCTTTGATACCTCACGCATGTATGTGTTGCCCTTACCGATATACATATCATCTCTTATTCCAATTACATCAGCCATGAAGGAAATCATGTTTGAGGTTTCTCTTACTGTCTCTCCATGAGCTATTTGCGATTTGGCCTCATCCAGATCAGCAACAGTCAGGCCCAGCATATTTGAGGCGCTGGCAAAGCTGAATCTCGTCCTTGTAGAGTTGTCTCTGAACTGGGATATAGCTAAGCCGTTATCAAAAATTTTAGTTGATACATTATTTTCTCTCAAATTCCTCAAAATATCAGCAACCGTTAAGACTGCTTCAATCTCATCCTGGGATTTCTCCCATGTAAGTAGAAAATCTTCACTGTACATTTTTTTAGAATCAAGCTTTCCCAGTTTGTCCATTAATCCTTTTAAATCTTTCATATTTTTACTCCTTTTCTATTTAATCGTCAGGTTTTCAGTTGAGTCCGGCATTTTACCACTGTATTTTTCCGAAAGCTCTAATATTTGTTGATATTTGCCGTTTATTTTACCCCTCTCCTTTCAACCTTATTTTTGTTTCACCTTTTCCATCAGTTCCACCAATTCATTTATGTCAGTAGATACATTATGTGCTTTAGGGGCAGACATCTGAGCTGTTTTCAAATCCTTTAAGCCGGATCCGGTTACTACGGTTACAATCAAGTCCTCCTTGTTGATCAAACCAAGACTTTTAAGCTTTCTTACTCCTGCAAATCCTGTAGCGCCAGCTGGTTCCCCAAATATCCCAGAATTTGAAGCAAGATACTTTATAGTCTCTATTATTTCTTTATCAGATACATCTATCATATAACCACCAGATTCTATTATTGCATTTAAAGCCTTAATGCCGTTTCTAGGAATACCTACTGAAATACTGTCTGCAACAGTCTTGGGCTCCCGGTACTCAAATTCGTAAGTATTGTTATTGTATGCCCTTGTTACCGGGTTTGAATCCGTTGCCTGAATTCCAATCATTTTTGGAATCTTGTTTGTCAAGCCGAGCCTGCGGAATTCAACAAAGCCCTTGTATGCACTGCTTATACTGCATCCATCTCCTACAGACATGACCACGTAATCAGGAACCATAAAATCAAGCTGCTCTATTATCTCAAAGGCAACCGTTTTTTTACCTTCAACCAAGTATGGATTTACTGCACAACTCCTGTTGTACCAACCGAATTTCTCAGCTGCCTTAAAGCATAGCTCAAATGCTTCATCGTAGGTACCATCAACTAAAAATACAGTTGAACCAAAAATTAATAATTGCATAATCTTTGCTTCCGGTGCGGTTTTTGGCACGAAGATAATGCTTTCAATTCCTGCACTTGCGGCAAAGCCGGATATAGAGCTTGCAGCATTTCCCGTTGAAGCTGCTGTTATTATATTTCTTTTAAGCTCCTTTGCCTTAGCTATTCCAATTGCAGATGCCCTGTCCTTGAAAGACAAGGTAGGATTTCTGGAGTCGTCCTTTATGTACAGATTATCCAGCTCCAATTGTTTTCGAAGCGTTTTAACCTCATACAAAGGAGTATTTCCCACCTGCAAAGGTTCGAAGGAATCTATTCGTTCCACAGGGAGGATAGGAAAATATCTATTAATTGATCTGTTGCCATTACTAAATAGATACTCCTTAGTGAACTCTTTTCCTATTAGCTCATAGTTATATATAACATCTAAAATCCCGTCAATTCCACACCTTGGACAGACATATTGAGCTTCATTTTCAGTATACTCTGCTCCACATTTTACACATTTTAGATTTAATACTTTTTCCAAATTTATCACTTCCTCAATAATAGTAATGAGCAAAAAACATGCCAACTATAAAAGCAAGTATTATCAAGGAGGACAAACAAAAAAACAATTATCGTTTTGATAATATTTATCGTTTTGATAATTGTCCAAATCTCTTTATTTATTTCCAAGACTCCACTTTCAAATTCAGGTAGGGTAGAGTCCTCATCTAAATCCCCCAATGTTCAGCTATGGCTGAACGAGTTCACTTTTTTCACTATCCAACAATTTAAAATCAATTTGCATTTATCATTCTGATAATTGCTTTAGCTTTCTATATAATGTGGCAACTCCAATACCCAACATCTGCGAAGCTCTTAGCTTACCCTCTGTAGTATCACCGCATATTTCCAGCACCTTGCTTATAGTTTCCGCCTCAAGCTTTTTCAAGTTATAGCTTTCAACATTTCCATGCTTAACAGAGCTGTTATCCCTAATTGATTTTGGAAGTGAACTTATGTCAATGCAGTTGTTGTTATCTATCATTGCAATGGTGAATTCAATGACATTTTCAAGTTCTCTTACATTTCCAGGCCAATCATACTCATAAAATATGTCCCAGACACTCTTGGCGATTTTGATTCCCTTTCGCTTAAAATGTACTTGATACTTATTCAGAAAATACTGTGTCAGCAATTTAATATCTTCTTTTCTCTCCCTTAGTGAGTAAGTGTGTATTGGTATTACATTCAGTCTATAGAACAGGTCCTCTCTGAATGTCTGCTCCTTAACCATTTTAGTGATGTTTTTATTCGTCGCTGCAATTATTCTTACATCAACCTTTTTAGGCCGATGTGCCCCTATCCTCGTTACGGTTTTTTCCTGTAGGACTCTAAGTATTTTAACCTGCATATACAGTGGCATGTCTGCTATCTCATCTAAAAAAACAGTTCCACCATTTGCAATCTCGAATTTCCCAACCTTGCCCCTGGGATCAGCTCCAGTAAATGAGCCTTTCTCATAACCGAATAATTCACTTTCCAGCAGTGTGTCCGGGATAGCCCCACAGTTGATCGTAATAAATGGCATTCCACTTCTGTCAGAATTGTTGTGTATAGCTCTTGCTATCAGCTCCTTGCCTGTCCCTGATTCGCCTGTTATAAATACCGTCGAACTGTTTTTTGAGATCTTTTTTATCCTTCCCTTCAGCTCTTTAATATAATGGCTTTCACCCATGATTTCATTTAACCCATGATTTCCATTCTTGAAACGAGAGTCGGCAACCTCGCTAAATATCGCTATTTTGAGGCTTCCATCCGAAGTATCTAATTCATTCAGCTCTCCAAAAACACGAAAATCAATATTATTGTTTGTTATAGTATAAACGTATTTTTCATCATCTGTTACAGGCTTTACAAATTCAATTTTTGAATCCTTATCGTAGTTCAGAAATTTAGCACCTACCAGGTTATAATCTATCAGCTCATTTTTTGAGTTAACCAAAAGAACACATTCACTGACCTTATTTATTACTGACTTTAAAGCTTGCAGCATTTCTGAAAGTTTGAGGTTTTCATTGTTCGACTTTGCTTTCACTGCAATCAACCCGGATATCTGACCCAGGAAATTGATGAAGCTGTCCTTATTGCTTAAAAAATACTTCTTTTGCTCCTCTGAATAACACAGGAAGCCTATTACTCCTATTACCCTCTCATCCAAGATAATTGGGTACGAAATCTCATATATTTCGATGCACTCATCAAGCTTTCTGCAGCCATGGCAGAGCTCATTTTCTCTGGGATTCTCCACCATTACCATTTCCTTGGTATCCATAACCAGTCTGTATATATTACCCTCTTCAATGTGCTCGCCTTTTTCGGATTCAAAAACGCCAGTACCTGCAACCCTTACAAGGCTTTGATCCACAATTTCCACGTCGAATTTAATAATTTCCTTCAGTACCTCAGCAAATTTCTGAACAGTATCCTTGATATTTAACAACTCATTCATTTTCATACCGTACCCCATTTCATTATTAGAATCATTATACATAATTATCACTTTGATAGCAATAAAGAAGCACGGTGCTATTATATAGTATTCTGCTTAGTCCTTAGACATAATATATAAATCTTGTTTTCATCATATAGGTTAAAACAAGTTGACTTCTTTTAATTATATAAGCTGTTACTTCAGCTTTTGCCTTTCATGCTACAGCTATATTATTGTATAATGATAATAATGATATATAAGAATAAACACATATCAGCTGAATATGCATTAATACAAGGGGGTAGATAAACATGCGGAAGAACTTTCGATTTCTATTGGTATTTGCATTACTGGCAATCCTTGCACTTGATGCATACGGAGCTGAAAACCCGGCTGCCCCAGAGTATAATTACGGGAACTCCCCGGGAAACCTCATAAACCTTGGCCTGATTGCAGAAAACGAAGATTGGATCTACTACAGCAGCAGCTTCTATAAATACAAGCTGTACAAGATTAGAAAGGACGGAAGTGATAGGACCAAGCTTTCTGATGATAAGGCTGTCTGCATAAATGTCATGGGAGATTGGATTTACTATTTTAATCTCAGCGACCACTCGGAGCTATATAAAATAAGGGTGGACGGAGCTGATCCCACCAGCCTCGAGGTAATAGGGAACAACTTCTTATGTGTTGTGGATGATTGGATATACTACAATAACGCCGACAGTAAGCTGTACAGGATGAAAACTAATGGAACAGGCAACTTCATGCTTTCTGATGATAATGCCCAATCTGCAAATGTGGTAGAAGACACTATCTATTATGTCAACAAAAGTGATCAAGGTAAAATATATTCGGTAAGTACCAACGGTGCCGAGCGCAGAATGATCGTTAATGATACAGCATATAAATTCCAGATTTCAGATGGCTGGATCTGTTACATAAACAGAAATGACAAATCCAGTCTGTATAGAATCAGACTGGATGGCAGTGAAAAGAGAAAGCTTGTTAATGATAGCGTTCAGTATTTAAATATCAAGGATGGTTGGATATATTATACTATTGATGCCAACACTCAAAACCTATATAAAATCAAGCTTGACGGCAGTTCAAAAACCGACTTGAAACGCAGTGGCTCACTGATGATCAATATTATTAGTGACTGGATTTATTATCTGAATAAAAATAACAACAACAGCCTCTATAAGATAAAGACCGATGGAACCCAGAATCAGCTTACATGGTAGAATGTGGCTCCGATTCAAGATCAAGAATTTGTTGCTCCAAAACAAAACAGATGCATTTAAACACCCGGGTATTACTGATAAATCATAATATTTAAGAATGAATATATTGTTTATCCTTAGCAGATACTATTTTTATAACATTTTGAAGGAGGAATACGATGCAGAATCTTTCAACCAAGGAACTCAATTATGTTAAGGATTTACTGTCATGGGAGCTACTTTCTGCAAAAAAATGCTTTCAGTACTCCAATCAGGAAACAAACCCGTCCCACCAGAAAGTGTTTTCCGATGCTGCAAATTTGCATCAGCAAAACTATCAAAGCTTATTGAACTATATCAATCAGATAAATAATAAGCAGGGGGGGCAAACACATTAATGGATACTCAAGCAACAATTACATCAAAAACAGGTGTGCAAAAAATCGGCAGGACAGTTTCATCAGAATTACCAAAGGTAAAGGATCCAAACATAAACGTAAGGGATAAACTCAATGATATTTTACTTGCAGAAAAGCACAACCTTGTAAGTTATCAAATAGCCATTAACGAAATAATCAATGATGATTTGCTAAATTTGTTGATTAATAACCGAAATAAGTTGCAGGGTGTGCATACAAGTGTGTTTAATGATCTGTTCAACCTTGGTGAATACCAAGCAGATGTTGCTACTACACCTCAAATCGCAGATACTTACGATGTATTCAGCGGGTATATAACCCAGCTTCCTTTCAAGCAATAGCCTGTGTTGTATTATAAAACAGCCTAAGGGTCAACCAAATAAGGTGCATTTTGTTTCCGCTCCTTATTTGGTTGTT
>LOES01000137.1 GCA_001515955.1 Clostridia bacterium BRH_c25
GCGATTTATAACATCAAGGAAAACGTTTCGCACTATTGAACAATTATGTAATGGATTTAGTGCGAAACATATAATTATGTGCTTTATATTGGGTAAACTAATTTCAAATAGATTTCAAATATGAAAGGTAGAGGGATATGAAAAAAGAAGATAAAAATAGGAACTCCATGGAAAACAGCGTTTCTGCGCTGGAAGCAGATATGAAAAAAGCTCATCTTGTTTCCAGTATAATGGAGAAAGCAGAGCTGGGTGATGAGGAAGAAAACAAGGGAAGAAGCTAAAAATGCTCTCACGGGTTCGAATCCGTGACATGAAAAAACCAGTGTCATTTAACATGCACTGATCATAAGTTCTTTTATGGCGGAGAAGGAGGGATTCGAACCCTCGCGCCAGTTTCCCGACCTACACCCTTAGCAGGGGCGCCTCTTCGACCAAACTTGAGTACTTCTCCGTGGACTACTTAATAAAAATTATATGAAATTAATCTGGAGGAGAGAGAGGGATTCGAACCCTCGGACGCTTTAACACGCCTCTGGTTTTCAAGACCAGCTCCATAAACCGCTCGAACATCTCTCCTTGAGTGAACAATATTCATTATAACAATATTATTTTTAAGTGTCAATAAACAATTATTATGATATTTGGTAAATGATTATCAGATTTATATATATGCAATTGAAAGCTTTTTATACGAATATCTTAAGTAGAAACATGTTAAACTAACACGTTTCTACTTATTTCCTATGCTTTTCTTATTCTATCTAATCCGCCTATATAGGGCCTCAATACTTCCGGAATCATTACACTTCCGTCTCCTTGCTGGAAATTCTCAAGTATTGCTGCCACTGTTCTTCCTACAGCGAGGCCGGAACCGTTAAGAGTATGGATGAATCTTGGTTTTTCCTTTGGCTCGGGTCTGAATTTTATATCTGCTCTTCTTGCTTGGAAGTCTTCAAAATTACTGCAGGAGGATATTTCCACATACCTTCCGTAGCTAGGCATCCAAACCTCCAAATCATAGGTTTTTGCAGAGGAGAAGCCAAGATCTCCTGCGCACAGGCATATAACCCTGTAAGGAAGCTTTAAAAGCTTCAATATCCTCTCTGCATCCTCCGTAAGCTTCTCCAGTTCCTCATAGGAATTCTCCGGGTCTGCAAATTTGACCAACTCAACCTTGTTGAATTGATGCTGTCTTATGAGTCCTCTTGTATCCCTTCCTGCCGAACCTGCCTCAGCCCTGAAGCAAGCGGTGTATGCGGTATGCTTTATGGGAAGCGTTTTACCATCAAGTATCTGCTCCCTGTACATATTTGTAACCGGCACTTCGGCAGTAGGTACAAGGAAATAATCGGTATTCTGGACCTTAAAGGCATCCTCTTCAAATTTCGGCAGCTGTCCCGTACCCATCATACTTCTTCTGTGTACCATAAAGGGTGGGAATATTTCTGTATAGCCGTTTTCATTATGAGTATCCAGCATGAAGTTGATAAGTGCCCTCTCCAGTCTTGCTCCAAGCCCCCTGTAGAAGGTGAACCTTGCTCCGGTAACCTTTCCGGCAGTTTCAAAGTCCAGTATGTTGAGATCGACACCTATGTCCCAATGGGCCTTCGGCTCATATTCAAACTTTGTAGGCTCTCCCTGCTTCCTGATTTCCAGATTATCTGCATCAGAGCTTCCGTCCGGTATACCTTCATATGGAGTATTGGGTATTGTCATGAGTATCCCTGCTATTTCTTCATCCAAACCTCTTATGCTATCATCCATTTGCTTTATCTTCTCAGATACTTCCCTCATTTCAAGAACCATAGCTTCTGCATCCTGCTTAGCTTTTTTAAGCTTTGCAACCGCTTCAGATACTTTGTTCTTCTTGCTTTTTAGATCCTCTACTTCAAAAATCACCTGTCTTCTTTGTTCATCAAGCTTCAGAATATCATCAATTCTGAACTTCTGTCCCCTTCTTGAGAGCTTTCTCTTTATCTCCTCGGGGTTGGATCTGATTGCTTTAATATCCAGCATAGTATTACCTCCTTGTATAATATAGTATATAAAAAAATAAAGCCCTTCATCCCGGTAAGGGACGAAAGGCCTTCGCGTTGCCACCCTAGTTAGCAGTAAATTTCTACCACTCTCTCAAAATTATAACGGCTTTGCCGGTACTGCTCCTCGCAGACTGCTCCGGGATGGAAGCATATAAGCTGTCTGCCGGCTTGCACCAACCACCGGCTCTCTTAAAGACCTGCTCATTGTTTTTCCCTTCATTGCATTTTGATTATTAATATATTTTAAACTATTTTACTACTAATTATGCACATTTGCAATAGTAACTCCGGTATTATTTCAACCATTATTTATCATCCGCCACCTACAGGAGGGAAAACCGATAAAAGATCATTTTCATTAAGCATCTGTTCCATCTTTCCGTCTCTTCCATTGACCAACAAAATCGCTACATTCTTTATGTCAATAGCCAGAGAACTGAGAATTTCAAAAACTGTTGCATTTTCATGGACTTCAACAGTTAATTCCTTCCCACGGCCTTCTCTCAGTGTCGCAAATAATTTCACACGGATATTCATATCATTCTTTCCCCCAGTCTATATGCAAATTGCAATTCCTCTGGACCATAAACAGTCCGCACAGGCCGGTGCATTGCCATTGCAATCCATTTCACTGCTTCTCACAAAGTCACATCCATCGGATAAATCACAGTCGATGCATGAAGGATACCGGCTGCATAGCACCATTTCTCTGAACCGGGTATATTCCCGGCTGTCCCAAAGCATTTTCAAGCTTTGTTCATCTATATTGCCAAAGCTGTAGGACTGCACCGTCTTTTTCCGGTTAAATACATATTCCTTGTACTGGTGTGAAAAACGATGGCATGGAGTTACTTCACCGGAGGCACATATAAATGCCGAATCCGACTCTACAAAGCTGCATCTGCGTTCTGTCTTGAGTTCGCAGTGGGATAGCAGAACCTGCACTCCCTTTGTTAGAGATTCTCTGCAGATTTTGTTGAAATATACCTTGATTCCATCATTCGGATATCTGGAATAGAGTGTTTTTTCACTATCCTCCTGCGTCATTGGGATTAGGTTGGAAACAATAATAGTTTTAACCTTCAGTGCAGCAGCCAAGTCTACCACCCCCGGCAAATCTTCCTGATTGTCCGAAGACAGCACAAATTGAATATATATTTCCGGTATTGTACTGCCGCACTGTTCTTTAATTGCCTGAATCTTTCTGATTGTACTGCAAACCTGTTCAAGCCGGGCACCTCTGATATTATTAAACCGCTCCTTCAGGCCGTCGATAGAAAACACAAGCCTGCTTGCACTGTGCGCCATAAGCTCGATTTTTTCCTGTTCTTCTATGATCCCATTGGTTGTTATGGCCAGATTATAATGACTTAAAGCCTGGGCAGCCCTGGAAAAAACTGCCGATACCGTCGGTTCACCAATACCACCTAGTACAATTTCCTTCAGTTCATCAAGCTCATTAAGATTTCCGAGAAATCTTTGAAATGTTGCCTCCGTCATATCCCCGGTGCTTTCGCTCCATGACCTCCGGTAACACATGCTGCAATTCAGATTGCAGCGGTCAGTCAGCTCAATATAAAGCTTTTTGATAGACATGTTCCTGCCTTCTTATTCCAAGCCCAGACTTTTAAGCTTTTCCTGGCTTGGGATACCTTCCTTGGTCCATCCACGAAGTGAATAGTATTCCGGCAGCAGTATATGCAGCTTATGAACCCAGCCTTTTGACGGACCCTCCTGGATCTCATCCTCCAGGAACCTCTTAGGCAATGTATCCTCTTCCGGTTTAATCCCTGCCTGCAGATTGAACATTCTTTCAAGGTTCCATATCCTGTCTCCTGCTTCCAGTATAGTTTCACCTGTAAAATCACTGCCTGTTACCGCATTGTAAAGCTCTGCATAATCGGATGCTCCCAATGCAAAGGAGGTGAACAGGCACAAGCCCATGGAGTCTATTACTGCAGTCAGGTCCTGGAATATTTTTACCCACTGTGCTTTTCCATCCAGGGCGAATCTATCCAGCTTCTCAGGAGATGCAAGTATCTCCGGTGAGATCATATAGCCTCTGACGTGACAGCCGCCCCTGTTGGAGGTGGCATAATTCAATCCATGACCTTGAACGCCTCTTGGGTCGTAAGCCGGAAGCTCCTGCTTCTTTACAGTCATAGATAATTCCGGTACACCATAGGACTCTGCCAATCTGTAGGATCCTTCAGCCATCTTATCGCCCAAGCCTTCTCTCATGCCAATCCTCTTTGTCCACTCAATAACAGCCTCAGCATTACCAAAATCAAGGGATAAGCCATCAAGCTCCTCTTTCTTTATATATCCCTTCTCATATAACTCCATAGCTGCTGCAATGGTTGCACCTACTGATATTGTATCAACCCCAAGCTCGTTGCACCAATAATTTGCTTTAATTACAGCACCCATATCAGATACACCACAATCAGCTCCAAAGGCCCATATGGTCTCGTATTCAGGTCCTCCACCTTCAATATCGTCCACCTTGCAGTACCGCCCACAGGCAATCGAGCACCTGTAGCAGGGATCCTTTTTAACCAGGTATTTTTCCGTCAGTGTTTCGCCGCTAATCTCCTCCGCCTTGTCGTAATAAGACTTTTGAAAGTTATTTGTAGGTAGAATTCCATTTTCATTTATTATATTGACCAGTACTGCTGTACCATAGGTAGGCAGTCCCTGACCGGTTACACCATTTTCTCTCAGCTTTCTATTATCTGCTGCTACCAGCTCCTTCAGCTTTGCTTCATCGTGCAGCGGTACCTTCTTGCTGCCTTTTACAACAATCGCCTTCAGGTTCTTGGAACCCATGACAGCACCAACACCTGAACGGCCTGCCGCTCTGGAATAATCGTTTATAACCGCTGCCATTCTGGAAAGCTTTTCTCCTGCCGGTCCGATCAGGCATACTTTGACTTTTTCCCCGCATTCGGCTTGCAATGCTTTTGTTGTCTCTGTCGTAGTTTTGCCCCATATATGAGCAGCATCCCTGATTTCCACCTTCTCATCCTCTATACAGATATACACCGGTGTGTCTGCTTTTTCTTCAAAAATAACTGCATCATAACCGGCGGCTTTAAATTCAGCACCCCAGTAACCACCTGAATTTGAGCTGGCAACAGTGCCTGTAAGAGGGGACTTGGTAACAACCATATAACGGCCTCCCGTCGGTGTTGGTGTTCCAGTCAAAGCTCCGGCAACAAAAATCAACTTGTTTTCAGGACTTAGCGCATCAACCTGGGGATTAACCTCTTCCATTAATATTTTTGTGCCCAAACCCCTGCCTCCGAGGAATTTTTCCCCCTTATTCCAATCCAACGTCTCAACCTTTACAGTCTTTTCTTTTAGATTGATTCTGAGTAGTTTACCGAAATAGCCGTACATATAAGCGCCTCCTTATTATTTACTATATAAATATAATAAGCAAGGCCCGTGCCAAATAAAAAAACCGCCTGTTTTGGGGCTTTACAGGCGGTTTATATATCGTGTGTTCCAATACGATACAAATTTATCTTATTTTGCGCGTTCCATTTCGATACATCGCTCCATTTCAGTACACTCTATTCGATACTTGTTCATTTTCCTGTAGAGGGTGTTTCTTCCTATTCCCAAGGCTTTTGCTGCCAATGTAATGTTGCCGCTGTACCGCATCAATGCTTTTCTTATTAACCCCATCTCTATCCGCTCCAAATTGATACATTCTTCTGTGTTTTCCGTTAAAGCAATACCCAAATGTCTATTTGAAGTAAATTCAACCGGGAGACTTTGCATATTTATCATTCTTTCTATTACATTCTCAAGCTCCCGGATATTTCCGGGCCAATCGTACTCCCTCAAGTGCTGCATTATCTCATTATCAATATATACCTCTTTTTTATTCAATCTTTTTGATATGGTTTTCATAAAGTACCGGGCAATAAGAGGTATATCCTCCCGTCTCTCCCTCAGCGCAGGTAAATGAATGGGCAAAACATTCAACCGATAATACAGGTCCAAACGGAAGTTTCCCTTTTCTACTTCTTGAATGAGATTCTTATTCGTAGCGGCTACAATACGAACATTAATGGGAATTTGCTTTGTTCCGCCAATCCTGCTGATGACTCCTTCTTCTATTACCCTGAGCAGCTTGGTTTGCATATCAATTGGCATCTCGCCTATCTCATCCAGCATAATGGTTCCACCATCAGCAATTTCAAATTTTCCCGGGGTGCCTCCCCTTTTGGCTCCGGTAAAGGCACCATCATCATAGCCGAATAGCTCGGATTCCATAAGATTTCTCGGAATGGCACCGCAATTAATCGCCACAAATGGCTCCTCTTTTCGATTGCCGCAGTTATGAATGGCCTGGGCAAAAACCTCTTTGCCCGTACCGCTTTCTCCCGTTATAAGGATGGTAGACTTGCTGTCCGAGACCTTTTTAGCATATTCGATTACTTCCAGGAAGCGTTCATCATTACCTATGATCTTATCAAAGGTATAGATTGCTTTACTGCCCATAATACGGTTAGCCAGATTTCTAATCCGTTTGATCTCCTTAAAAACGAAAATTACTTCCTGCAGCACTTCTCTCTCTCCATATATGGGGTAGGCACTAAGGCTGAACTGCAGCTTGTTGGTATTCGTATTTACATAAACATCCTCTTCATGAAAGGCTTCTCTTGCTTTTAACGTATCAACAACCTTTTCCCAGCCTTCAAAAAGCTGATATATCGATTTATCCAATATTTCTTTTTGGGATATGC
Source organism: Clostridia bacterium BRH_c25 (assembly GCA_001515955.1). Next base: position 6,800 of record LOES01000137.1, read on the forward strand.
CGAACATATCCAACGCATTCTTATTGACCATAATGATTTTCCCATCCATGTCCGATGTCAATATACCGGCAACAAGCGACTCAATAATGGTCTCAAAATGATTTTTGGACAAAGTCAGCTTCGCGTTGTATTCTTTTATGACGAGCATCTTCTCAATGGCATCTGCTGCTGCCACAACCATTCCAAGGGTGTGGGAATGTACGTTTTCACTATATCCCGTCAGGTCTAAAGAACCGATAACATGTCCTTTCGGATCCCGGATCGGAGCACCGGAGCAAGTCCACTGGTGATAAGCCGTCACAAAATGCTCCTTGCCTGATATCTGCACGGGTATTCCCTCCACAACCGCTGTTCCCATTGCGTTGGTTCCGATATTTTCTTCATCCATATAGGCACCGGGAATCATTTTTAGCTTGAAGGCTTCAGCCAGAATTCCTTCATCTCCTATTACATTGAGAATACAGCCGCTTTCGTCAGTCAACATGGCAAAGAAACCAGAACCTTTTACAAAATTATAGAGCTGATCCATAAAAGGACCTGCTGTTAAAACTAATTCACGCCGCTCCTGCAGCTTCTTTTGAAGTTCGTTGCCGGTAATGATTTTGGCACTATAAACCCGGTCCAAGGGAACCCCCATATCCGTACAGCGTTTATGGGAACGCTCAACATATGGTGCTCTCATATACACCATCCTCTCCCTGATTAATTGAAGTCGCACAACAAAAAACAAACACGTTTTTCATAAAAAGACTTCTTAACTATATGTTTCGCACTAAATCCATTACATAAGAGTTCAATAGTGCGAAACGTTTTCATTGATGTTATAAATCGCAGCTATTCCACGTAAGCTTCTTTGTGCGATTTATATAAATGCTGCTTCTGTTTTTATTATTATATCAACCTTTGAGTATATTTGTCCAATAACATGATAATAATCTAGGTACATTAATAAATAATTGAAATGCACCCAAAAGGAGGAAATCATATGAACAAGCTGGATATGATAAGCCAAATTGCAGACCTTAAAGAAATAGACTACAAGAATACACTTGCAATAACAAGTATAATAGAACTGCTTATTGAAAAAGGTGTTCTGGAAAGGTGTGAAGTGGCAGAAAAAGCCCAATTCCTAGAGAACCAAACCCTTGCTGAGATAAGGCGTAGCAATAGATTCGGTATTAGTTGATCTCATAAGTAAATTTTATATTTGCCGATTTGAACTAAAATATGGTAGATTATAATAAAACCATCATATTTTACTAATCATTCATAAAATGCAGATATACCAATTATACACACCACGACTTATATTGCTGTGGGGGGATCAGTGTGAAGAAAATTGAAGAGGTGCTTCAAGCTTTGCTCGAACTGGAGGATAATGCAGAGAGCGGGGTTTCTGCCTGCGAGATAAGCGAAAGGCTGAATATCGACAGGACAAATATCAGCCGATATTTGAACCGGCTTTACGCTGAAAAGAAGGTTCTGAGAATTAACGGCAGACCTGTTCTGTATTGCTCCCCGAAGTATAAAACAGGCGATAGAATCCCAAACATACCAACCGGAGAAAACAGCCTGGATAAAATTGCAGTGATCCACCAGAGCCTTCAGATACCTGTACAACAGGCAAAAGCAGCTATTCTGTATCCGCCTAACGGACTGCACACCTTGATTCTGGGCGGAACCGGTGTAGGAAAGTCCATGTTTGCCGAGCTGATGTACCAGTTCGCAGCAGAATCCGGAGTAATAGCTGCCAATGCACCCTTCATTACTTTTAACTGTGCGGATTATGCAGATAACCCTCAGCTTCTTATATCTCAAATCTTTGGAGTCAGAAAGGGAGCCTATACCGGTGCCGACAGAGACCGGGAAGGACTCTTGAAGAAGGCGGATGGCGGAATGCTCCTTTTGGATGAAGTACACAGACTATCACCCCAAGGACAGGAGATGCTTTTTACCTTTATCGACAAGGGCTGCTTCGAACCACTGGGAGAAACAGAGAAAAAAGTGTATGCAAATGTGCAGATAATTGCCGCCACTACAGAAGAACCGCAATCCTTTCTATTGAATACCTTTACAAGAAGAATTCCAATGATTATTAAGCTGCCGTCGCTAAAAGACCGAGGGCTCAATGAGCGTTTCTATCTTGTCGAAAGCTTTCTAAGACAGGAATCAAAGAGAATCGGGAAAGGTATATATATTGACAAAAGCTCCATTACATCTTTTTTACTATATGATTGTCCAAATAATATCGGTCAGCTGAAAAGTGACATACAGTTGGCTTGTGCCAGGGCATTCGTCAGCTACAAATCAAAGAACGAAGGATATATACTGGTTGCACAGGCAGATCTTCCGCAGCACGTCAAAAAGGGTATGCTTAACCTCCAAAATAACAGAAGTGAGATTGATTACCTCCTTAAAAACAAAGGAGATATCCTAAGGTACAGCTATAAGGAGGAGCAGGAGCAGAACCCTGAGTACAAGCATCAGGACAATGAGGATTTTTATGACATAATCGAGAAAAAACTTCTGCTTCTTAAGGAATCCGGAATGAAGGAAGAGGAAATCAACCATATTGTAAATATGGACATTGAAAGTCATTTTAAAAAATATATAGGAGAGCTCCCTGAAAAATTGAGAAGTAATGAGATTTCTAAAATCGTGGCCGCCGAAGTAATGGATTTGGTTGAGGAAATAATCAAACTGGCACAGGAAAAACTCAAGCGGGAATATGATGAAAGAATCCATTTCGGACTGCTTTTACATATTAACAGCTTCATAGAAAGGGCAAGAAAGGGGATCAGTATATATCATCCAAAGCTCAATTCGGTTCGTGTAGAATATCCTGATGAGTTTTTTGTCGCTATGGAAGCAGCTAAGCTTATGGATTGCAGCATGGGAATACATACACCCCTTGATGAAATTGGATATCTGACAATGTTCCTGGCATCAAACCCTCTGGAATCCGGAACGGAAGAAAATGCCCCTGTTGGAATCCTGGTGATAATGCATGGCAATTCGACTGCCAGCAGCATGGTTGAGGTATGCAACTCCCTGGTCGGAACAAATCATGCTGCAGCCTTGGACATGCCCCTTACAATGAGTCCCGGGACAATGTATATCGCCACCAAGAATGCTGTGTTGGAGCTGGATAAGGGAAACGGTGTACTGCTTATGGCTGATATGGGCTCTCTCATAAATTTCGGAGATATGATTAGTGAGGAAACCGGCACACTGATAAAGACAATTGAAATGGTAAGTACTCCTCTGGTCATGGATGCCTGCAGCAAGGCTGTACTAGGGAGAGACATTTACTACATTTATGACAGTATTAAAGAAGCTTATCAATGGGCCACCCCGGAAAATCCAAGAGCCAATCCTATAAAAAGGAGCATAATAATAACGGCTTGCTTTACAGGAGAAGGTGCATCCAGAAAGCTTAAGGAAATTATAGAGCACAAGCTGGAACAGAGTGAGGACGTCGAAGTCATACCTTTAGAGATCCTCAATAAAAATGAGTTTATAAGCAAAATAGAGCGCTGCAGGGAAAAATACAAGGTGCTGGCCGTAGTCAGCACAATTGATGTAAAGCTGGATAATATTCCGCTTATTCCTGCAGTAGAGCTTCTTACCTATGAAGGAATAGGAAGGCTTGACAGTATAATAAGAGAGGAGAATACCTACCTTGGAGTAAAAAAATCTCTGAAGGAACATCTGTCCGCCATCGACTGTGAGAGTGCAGTAGATAATGCAAGACTCGTTATTGACAGCATCGAACGGGATTTGAAGGTGCAGGTTAAAAATGAAGTAAAGATAGGGATTATCCTTCATATGTGCTTTCTCCTGGATAAGCTGAAGCAGGGGGGAAGGGAGACTTTATTCAATAACCTGGACAGCTTCAAAGAGCTTTACAGTCATCAGCTTATTAGAGTCAGCCGCTGCCTTAAACCCTTGGATAAGCACTTCGGCATTAAAATAGGGGATAATGAAACGGCATATATATGTAAAATGTTTTTATCAAATAATGAACTTGAGTGAATAAGTGTGTAACCCAAGAAAGTGTGTAAAAAGTGTGTAATGAATTTTACACACTTTTTTTATTTTAATAATCTGAATTCCAGAAGAGAAACCCATGTATAAGGGTGGAATTTCAGCATATTTGCAGGCTTTAAAAAAAATACAAATCTTTCCGGTATTTTATCTGACTTGGCAGCAAATTTGCAAATATGTAAAAATGACAAGAAACGAAGGGAGTGCAGCAATAAGTAATGAAAAAGTCAATTGTTATTGTCAATAGCGCATGTGGATTGCATGCAAGACCGGCAAGCATGCTGGTAAGTACGGCAATGAAATTTTCTTCAGATATTATTATTAAGAAAAATGATAAAACCGCAAATTGCAAAAGCATCTTAAGTGTCTTAAGCATAGGGGCTTCAAATGGAGATGAATTGGAGATCGTCATTGAGGGTCAGGATGAAGCGGATGCATTTAATACAATTAAGGATTTGTTTGACCTCCGCATAGCAAATGCATAGCAAATATCCAAGTGTCCAAGACAGTGCTGCAAGGAATTAATAAGAGGAGAGTGAAGATTGTGTTGAGGGTTATGCTTGTATGTTCCGCAGGTATGTCTACCAGCCTGCTGGTGACCAAGATGAAGGATGCTGCAATGAAAAATGGGATTGACCTTGAGATTTTTGCAGTATCGGAGGTTGAGGTAAAAGATAATATTGATCAGGCTGATGTTGTGCTTCTAGCTCCGCAGGTAAGGTTTTTATTCAATAAAATGAAGCAGGAGCTTGAACCTAAGGGAATTCCTACGGCTGTTATTGATGGTATGAACTACGGCCTGATGAGGGGAGATGCTGTAGTTAAACAAGCGTTGGAGCTTACTGTTAACACTAAGTAACAGTATAGGCTTACAAATAATAATAAGGGGGATTAATATGAAAAAGTTTCTGGAAATCATGGAAAAGCATTTTGTTCCAGTAGCTGGGAGGATCGGTTCACAAAGGCATCTTGCAGCTGTCCGTGACGGTTTCGTAAGCATCATGCCGCTGATACTTGCAGGTTCAGTTGCCGTATTGTTGAACAACACACTGTTCAAATGGGTGCCTGCACTGGGCATTCTAACAGGCATCAACGGCAATGTATGGTGGGGTACCTTTGCTGTTATGACCTTGGTAGTAGTATTCTCGATCGGTTATAACCTCGCTAAAAGTTATAGTGTAGATGCTTTGGCTGCCGGGTTGATTTCCGTTGCCTCTTTCATCACCGTAACACCCCAGGCCCATGGCGATGCAGGCTGGGGATATATTCACTGGGGGTATTTGAACGCTACCGGTTTATTTACAGGTATTATAGTTGCACTCATAGCAACCGAGATATTTGTCAAGCTTATGAAGCGGAAGCTTACAATCAAGATGCCCGATAATGTGCCTCCAGCAGTTGGCAGAGCTTTTGCAGCAGTTATACCAGGTATGGCAGCATTATACCTTTTTGGAATAGTTGGGCATATAATCACAAATGTTGGAGCAAACAGTCTTTATGATATAATTTACAACCTCATTCAGAAGCCTCTTCAGGGCTTTAGCCAAGGATTAGGCTCAGCCATTATTCTTGCAGTACTTTTAAATGTATTCTGGTTCTTCGGCTTGCACGGCGGCAATATTTTCGATCCTATAGTAAACTCATTATACCTGCCCGCTCTTGAAGCAAACGCAAGTGCTGTTCAGCAGGGTGTTGCCGCTACTAATATAGTTACAAAGTCCTTCTATGATTCATTTGTTCACATTGGAGGCTGCGGCGCCACTTTAGCCCTTATTATTGCCATATATATAGCCACCAAAAAAAGGAATGAATACAGGGAGGTCGCGAAGCTGTCGGCTCCCGCAGGAATATTCAACATCAACGAACCCATGATGTTCGGCCTGCCGATAATTCTCAACCCTATATTGCTGATACCTTTTATACTTGTACCGGGTATACTGACCTTCATTGCCTATATTGCAACCGCTTCAGGGCTGGTACCAATGACATATGTACAGATACCATGGATTACACCGGTTGGTATAAGCGGCTTTCTGGCAACAGGCGGCAGCATCATGGGAGGATTATTATCAGTTGTAAACTTTGCAGTCGCAATACTCATATATCTGCCTTTTGCAAAGCTTGCTGACAATATGGCAAATGAGCCCAATACAAGCATCCATGAAACAAGTAGAAAGTCTATGAATCAAAGTGCTTGATCCTCAAGTATTCTTAGATGTTAATCATGATTTTTGGTGTGAGAGGTAAGGGCAAATACTTCCTTACCTCATCACATTTATCCAAAATGTACTTTGGTATTATCCAACAGTAATATGACAAGGAGTGTTTTTTTATGGATTTGGAAACTATGGTGTTTACTATCATCGCACACAGTGGCGATGCAAGAAGCTCAAGCATGGAAGCGATTGGACATGCAAGAAATGGTGAATTTGATAAGGCTAAAGCATGTCTGGATGAAGCCAATAATAAATTACTGTTGGTACATTCCGAGCAGACAAAGCTTATTCAAGCAGAAGCACAAGGCCGGGAAACAAAACTGTCCTTGCTGCTTGTCCATGCACAGGATCATTTGATGGGTGCAATGACCGTAAGGGATTTGGCAGGAGAATTCATTGAACTGTATCGAATAATGAATGCAAATAGAGGCTAGTACACTGTCAACCCTAATTCTTAAGTTTATCGGGGGAACCAAAATGAAACAGTTGGGAATTTCAATCTACCCTGACAGATCCGGTCAGGAAGAAACCAAAGCATATGTTTCTCAGGCCTCTCAATATGGCTTTACAAGGATATTTACCTGTCTCATATCTGCGGAGAGTGATATTGGCAAGGTTAAAGAAAATTTCGGTGATGTTGCCGGTCATGCAAAAATACTTGGGATGGAAGTTATTGCTGATGTGAGCCCTGCAATATTTGAAGCTTTTGGCGTCAGCTTTCAGGATCTGAGGTTCTTTCATGAGCTGGGACTGGCCGGGATCAGACTGGATCTCGGTTTCAGCGGGCTTGAAGAAAGCATCATGACCTTTAACCCTTACGGGCTCAAGATTGAAATAAATATGAGCAATGGAACCAGGTATCTGGACAATATTCTTTCCCATAGACCAAATGTGGAAAATCTGATAGGGTGCCATAACTTTTATCCTCACAAATATACCGGACTCTCAAGGGAGCATTTTGAGAAGTGTTCCAACCTGTTTAAACAAAACGGGATCAGGACGGCTGCTTTTATCTCATCAAGGGAGGCTGATTTTGGCCCCTGGCCGGTGAATGAGGGACTTTGCACCCTGGAGGAGCATAGAGACCTGCCTGTTGAAGTACAGGCAAAGGATCTCTTCATTACCGGCCTTATAGATGATATTATTCTTGCGAATGCCTTTGCCTCTGATACCGAGCTCAAAGCCCTGGGCAGTCTGGATAGAGAGCTTCTGACCTTGAATGTAGCTTTGGTTGAAGACATACCGGATACTGAAAAAAAAATTGTTCTCGATGAGCTTCACTTTAACAGGGGAGATATATCCGAATACATGATCAGATCTACACAAAGCCGTATTAAATACAGCGCACATCGCTTTGAAATATTTAATGCTCCTCCCATAAGACGTGGAGATATTCTGATAGACAGCAGCCTGTACGAAAGGTACGCCGGAGAATTGCAGATTGCACTTAAGGATATGGATAACTGCGGAAGGACAAATGTTGTAGGAAGGGTATCCGAGAAGGAAATATACCTGCTTGATCATATAGAACCCTGGCAGAAGTTTAGGCTTAAGGCGGAATAGCAGTATAATAGAAAGGCCGGCTATACCTGAATAAGTATAGTCGGCTTTAGTCTAAAGACAAACTAAGGAGCAGCCATGTCATAGCCTAAGTATGCTTATACAGAAATTGTTAATGGCTCTTGTGAACGTAGTCTTAGAAACATCCGTATGCGAGGCACGGATGCCGAACAAGCCTTAAAGGTCAAGGACGACCATTTTAAGGCGTTAGGATTTTCTTAGACGAAGTGAACTAGTGCCATCAATTTCTGTATACTCATGCGTGGCTATTACATGGCTGCTCCAGTTTTCTGCTTTGTCTTTAACAAATATCCTTTAAGCCATATTAATATGCTTTTGCAACATAAACCATTTTCTCTGCCTTTTCTCCGCATACCAGACATTTCTCCCCCACATGCTCCTGATGGAAAGGCATACACCTTATTGTAGCGTTTGTATCCTCCTTGAGCTTATCCTCACAATCTCTGCTTCCGCACCACATTGTCTTTACAAAGCCCGGAGTCTCCTGCATTATCTTCTTGAACTCCTCGTAATCAGTTGTGGTATAGGTCTTATCTTCCCTGTTCTTCAATGCCTTGTTGAACATGTTTGTGTGAATTTCATCAAGAAGCTTTGTAACAGTCTCTGAAAGATTCTCCATTGGTACGGCAAATTTCTCCAGAGTATCTCTTCTGGCTAATGTTACTTGATTTTTCTCTATGTCCTTGGGTCCGATTTCCATTCTTATCGGAACACCCTTCATCTCCCACTCGTTGAACTTCCAACCCGGGCTGTAGGTATCCCTGTCATCCATTTCGATTCTGAAGCTCTTATCCAGCTCCGCCTTTATTGCCTGAGCCTTTTCTAGGACCCCCTCCTTATGGAAGGCAATCGGAATTATAACAACCTGTACCGGAGCTATTCTTGGAGGCATTACCAGCCCTCTGTTGTCTCCATGCACCATTATGATCCCGCCTATAAGCCTTGTAGAAACCCCCCATGAAGTGGTCCAGGCATACTTATGAACTCCGTCCCTGTCCAGGAACTTTATATCAAACATCTTGGAGAAATGCTGTCCCAAATTATGTGATGTACCTGCCTGCAAAGCTTTTCCATCATGCATCATCGCTTCCATTGTATAAGTCCTTAGAGCTCCGGCAAATTTCTCTTTTTCACTCTTCTGACCCAGCAACACAGGCATTGCCAGCTCATCCTCCGCAACCTGCCTGTATACTTCAAGCATCTGCATGGTCTCTTTCTGGGCATCCTCTTCATCTACATGAACCGTATGCCCTTCCTGCCATAGGAATTCGGCAGTCCTGAGAAACGGCCTGGTAGTCTTTTCCCAACGGACAACATTACACCATTGGTTTATCAGCAGCGGAAGATCCCTGTAGGATTGTACCCATTTGGAATACATGTCGCAGATTATTGTCTCGGAGGTCGGCCTGACGAACAATCTTTCAGCAAGCTCTTCGCTGCCCCCATGGGTTACCCACAGCACCTCGGGAGCAAAACCTTCAAAGTGTTCCGCTTCCTTCTTTAAATAACTTTCCGGTATTAGAAGCGGGAAATAAGCATTTTTATGTCCTGTAGCCTTAAACCTTCTGTCAGTTACCCTCTGAATTCCTTCCCATACACCATAGCCATAAGGCTTTATTACCATGCAGCCCTTAACAGGAGCATAGTCAACCATGTCTGTTTTCAGTATGACATCAGTATACCACTGGGAAAAGTCTTCCTCCATCGGTGTAATCTCTTTTACAAATTCCTGCTGCTTTTTATCAGCCATATTGATCTCTCCTCATATAATTTATTTGCAAAAATAAAAAAACCTTCGTCATGTAAGGGACGAAGGTATACTCGCGGTACCACCCTATTTGAACGCACAGCATCAGCATGTACATTCCTCTTAAGCCTTTAACGCAGGCATACGACAGGAGTTCATCCCCGGCTTGGAGGTCGGGTTCAATAAAAATAAGCCTGGAAAGCCTTTCAGCCGCTGAGCTTCCCTCTCTTACAGCATCTTTTCATCTACTATTCCTCTTCATCACCTTTAGGTCTTAAGTTAAACCTATTATATATTATGGTTTTTTCCATGTCAATATACATTAGTGCACTTGATAATTGTGATTACAAATAAGGAAGATATCCTGCAAAGCAGGTATCTTCCTTATCAAATCTTCATATATCAGCATAATGCTGACTATTTCTTCGCTTCCCTTGCCTTCTGCGCATTAAACACCTTACTCAGAAGTAGAAACGCACCCAAAGCATATCCTCCAATAACAACTATCATCATGATTAATGATTCTATTGACATGCTGTTTTCCCTCCTTCTAAGTCCGGCAATACACCCTTGCCTATTTTGTTATTAAAATAGTTCATTGAAAGGAAAGCTATAGCGAGATACAATCCAAATTGGAAAAGTACCGTTCCCAAGCTCCAATCAGTACCAAACACCTGCCATCTATTCGCTTCTCCCAACATGGCTTTTATGGTATCATACAATAAATATGCTGATATAACGGGAGCCAAATAAGTAAAGTATGTATACCATTTTCCCAAATTGAAATCTGTCCAAGGGGTATTGATTTCTTCATTACGTACTTTTTCAACACCATATTTTATTATTGCAAATACTATTAATATACCGCTGACCCACAGACCATATGCTGTAACATTATCCTGATTGCCAAAGAAGGTCAGACTGTATGCCGATGGTATTCCAGCAAGGAAACCAAAGGCTACTGTGGCTATAGTCGCTTTCTTCCTGTCCAAACCCATGTCCATAAGGTTGAGTACCCCTACCTCAATCATCGGGAATAACGAGGACATTGCTGCAAGGGTCATCGCTCCAAAGAAGGCAACTGCTACAATATTACCCCCCGGCATGGTTCCAAATAACTGAGCTAAAAATATGAAGGTTAATCCTGATCCACCGGTAAGTGCTGTCTGATTAGCTACTTCCAAGCTTGGAGACAATGCAAATATTGCCGGTAAAACAACCAAACCTGCCATTAATGCACCTATATTATCACCAACACCGATAATCATAGCATTTCCTGCAATATCTTCATTAGATTTCATATAAACTGCATAGGTTATCATAAAGCCCCATCCGGCTCCGGTCGACCATGATGCCTGTGTAAAGGCTTCAACCCACACTTTGCTTGTTTTAAGCATTTCCCACTTCGGGCTGAATAGATATTCAAGTCCTGCAGCAGCTCCGGGCAGTGTAATAGCCCTGATTGCAGCTAAAACCAACAAGCCAAATAATGTAGGTATCATTATCTTACATGCCTTCTCTATTCCTCCCTTGATGCCTTTTACAACAACAAATCCAGCTATACCGATAGCCAACGCATGGAATAAAATTGTTTGTGCCGGTGAAGCTGTGAAGTTATCCCATATGGCTTGTGTTGTCTGAGTTGTTATTCCAGACTTAAAGGTACCCATTAGTGCCAATGAGAAATATTTCATACACCAGCCTGTTATTACTGAATAATAGCACATAATTAATACACAAACGAGTCCGACCCAGGTACCCATCCAGGTATATTTCTTACCAACAAAATCTCTAAAAGCTCCTATTGTTCCCAACCTTGTCTTTTTACCCATTACAAGCTCTGCCGCTAGTACAGGAACTGCCCAGATAAGCATTGCAACAGTCCATGCAATAAGAAATGGTCCCCCGCCATTTTGAGCTGCCTCTCTCGGAAATCTCCATATGTTTCCCGTACCGATAGCCATACCTAATGCAGCAGCAACAAATCCCCAACGGCTTCCAAATTGTTCTTTCTTCTGGCTCATAAGATACCTCCCTCAATTTTTTTATTAATATACCTGAGTAATAGTGAAGATCAAAGTTCACCTCCTTTCCCTAAATTGATTCATATGGGTTGCACTAAAGAAGATTCAAGATAGAATTATGCAACCTATAAAGTAATGCAATGTAAAATGTTTTTCGCGAAATATATAGCAGATAGTATTTGAAATAATTATTCATTATTCTAAATTTTCAGTCTTATTCAGGTAGTTTTATCCAATGCTATAGTTCATGAAAAGAGTATGTTAAAGTCAAAAGTTTGAATAATACTTATGATACTGGTAAAATTAAGATTTGCTATATGTATTAGGTATTGCATCGGGTATGGTGCGAGCTTAATAAAAAGTATCTATATTTATATTTCAATAAATATAGCAAATTACATGCCAATTATTGTAAATTGCTTTAATCAAGGCAGAATAGGCATTTCATGGAAATCTTTATTTTTCTACTGTCAACATATTGACAGTAGCATGCTGTTTTTAATTAAAAAGCGCCAATATATTGACGCTATCATAACTACTTTAGTTACTCAAGTTATCACAATCATATAGCTTGAAGACTTTTTGACTTATATTATGATTCCCATTAATTATTGCATTATATAATTTTTCTTTAATTAATTTAATATCCTAATATTCCACAAATAAGAGAGAATTCCTTCACGCAAATAGTATGCAAAATATGTATTTTCTTAGTTTCTTATAACGAATAGGAAAGTATAAATTTCATTAATGTACACTTTCCGTAAATGAGTTTCATAAAAGGCTTCCTTGGTCGTTAAAATGCTTTAATGGAAGCCTTTTTTATTATTGTATAATATGTATATTGAAAATGCTTTTTATGATTATTTAGCCTTCATGCAGGACATTTTGAAAATATTACGAATAGATATCTATATTATTTAGTAAGGAAGTGTTTGAGTGTCAAATTATAATGGAATGGTTGATATTTTTGGTGAAAAAGATGGTGAGCTTTTAAAAGCAATCCTTGACAGTATAAATGATGCAATTTGCCTGGTGGATGAAAACTGTATAACCCACTATTGGAATGATGCAGCCGAGAAGCTTTACCAGATTGAAAAAGACAAAATCATAGGCAGGCATATAAAAGAATTCTTTCCTAAGTCACTTCTTCCCAGAATTATCAGGGAAAGAAGGGCTTACGACAATATATACAACAGCCCCAGAGAAGGCTGTTACAACGTTATAAGTGCCTCTCCGCTGTATATAAATGGACGTCTGGTAGGTGGCATAAGTCTTGATAGGGATGCTACAGAATTTATAAAAACCTCAGAGCTGCTGGTAAAGGCTCAGACAAATCTAAATGTGCTGGAGCAGGAAATGTCGATAATCAATAAAAACAGACATTCCTTTTCACAGATATTTGGAAATAACAAAGCCCTCAGAGATAGTATCCGACTTGCAAGAGATATCTCAAAATCAAATATAAATGTACTTATAAACAGTGAAAGCGGTACCGGAAAGGAGCTTCTTGCCCATGCCATACACATGGAAAGCGGACGGGAGGGTTATTTTGTACCAATTAACTGCAGTGCCATACCCAATGAATTGATTGAAAGCGAGCTCTTTGGCTACTCAGCAGGAGCCTTTACCGGGGCATTGAAAAGTGGTAAGATCGGTAAAATAGAATTGGCTCATAATGGTACCCTCTTTCTCGATGAAATTGGAGATATGCCCTTAAGTATGCAGCCAAAGATACTACGAGTGTTGGAAAACGGGGAAATGGCAAGAATAGGCAGTGAAAAAACCATAAAGGCCAACATTAGAGTTATAGCTGCTTCCAACAAGGACCTTTCCAAAATGGTAGAGGCCGGTTTGTTCAGAAAGGATCTTTATTACAGGCTGAATTCTGTTGTAATCTCACTTCCTCCTTTAAGAGAGAGGCAAGATGATATTCCTATACTGGTAAATAGATTTGTTGAGGATTATTGTATGGAATATGGAATAAATATTCTGGGTATAACCCCTGATGTAATGAATAGGTTTATCAACTATAGCTGGGAAGGAAATATTCGAGAGCTTAAGAATGTTATTGAGCGGATTGTAGTATTGGCAAGAAACAATAATACCGATATAATTGATACTTCCTTTCTACCCCAGAATCTTCGCGGAAGCAGTGAAGTAACACCGGCTCCCAAGCAGGACAGTATATATGATCTGAACCATATTTTAATCAATGCCGAAAGGGAAGCTATAGTCAACGTAATGAGAATTACCAGGAACAATAAGGCCCATGCAGCAAAACTACTGAATATTCCAAGAAGCACCCTGTATTTCAAGCTTAAAAAGTATAATCTGGAAAAGTGAACTTGATTTACTCCATACAAACGTCAATATACTGGCATATGCGTCAGTATATTGACGTTTTAATTTAAAAATACCCTGCTAATGTCAATATGCTGACACAAGAGAAATAAGGAATTCCCTACAAAGCCTGCTATTGCTTAAATAAGCCCTTATATAAAAGCTGGCATGTAAATTGCTATACTAATTAGTATTGTACTTTGTGAAAGGAGGAATTCCTGTGAGGATAGATCAGCATCCAATTATTTCATTCAGTAAAGGTAAGAAAGTAAAATTCTCATTTGACGGAAAAGAATATGAAGGGTATGAAGACGAGCCCATTGCAGCTTCACTTCATGCTGCAGGGATCAGAGTCTTAGGCCATAGTCACAAGCTAAACAGGCCCAGAGGTTTTTATTGTGCCATCGGCAACTGTTCTTCCTGTCTTATGGTAGTGAACGGTGAGCCTAATGTAAGAATTTGTGTTGAGAAGCTTAAGGAAGGAATGGTCGTGGAAACTCAGATAGGAAAGGGGGATCTAAAGTGAAGCATACAGAAATAGTCGTTATTGGCGGAGGTCCTGCCGGACTATCTGCAGCCATAAATGCAGCCTCCTGTGGCGCAAAGGTTATGGTTATTGACAGGAACAGTCAGCTTGGGGGACAGCTGGTTAAGCAAACCCATATGTTCTTCGGTTCCCAGAAACAATACGCCTCGGTAAGAGGTATAGATATCGCAGGAATATTGACTGCAGAGCTTTTGAAATACCAGGATAATGTGGAAATCCTTAAGGATACTACAGTAATAGGACTTTATGACGATGGAGTACTGACTGTCGAAAAGGATGGAAAGTATTTAAAGATAAACCCCGAATCTATAATAGTGACAGCGGGTGCTTCGGAAAAATTCCTCACCTTCCCGAACAATGACTTGCCGGGAATCTATGGAGCAGGGGCAGTTCAGACACTTATGAACGTTTATGGTGTTGCCCCCGGAAATAGTGTTGTTATGGTAGGTGCCGGCAATATAGGACTTATAGTAAGCTACCAGCTTATGCAGGCCGGAATAAAGGTGAAGGCCATCATAGATGCAGCTCCCAGAATAGGCGGCTATCTGGTCCATGCATCAAAAATAAGAAGAATGGGCGTGCCTATAAAGACTTCCTGTTCTGTGAAATATGCTCATGGGAAGGATAAGCTTGAAAAAGTCACAGTTTGGAAGCTGGATGAGAAATGGCAGCCGATACCAGGCTCCGAAGAAGATATTGAAGCAGATGTAATGTGTATTTCTGTAGGCTTGTCACCTCTGGCAGAGCTTTTATGGCAAATAGGCTGCGATATGAAATTCATACCGGAGCTTGGGGGCCATGTTCCCATGAGGAATGAGGAGCTGCAGACAAACATTAAGGGCATATATGTTGCAGGCGATGTTGCAGGTGTCGAGGAAGCAAGCAGTGCCATGGTTGAAGGGCGGCTTGCAGGCCTGTGTGCTGCAAAAAATCTTGGGCACGCCTCAAAGGATTTTGATACGTTGAAGAAGGATTACCTGGAACAGCTGGATTCTTTGAGATCAGGCCCTGTAGGCGAAAAAATACGAAAAGGCCTTAACCAATTGGTAGTATAAAATGAAAACACTTCGCACTATTGAACTAGTGCTTATTAACATCACTGATTCCTAGGCAATTCAAAATGTTAATAATGCACTTCATTGATGTTGTGCCCTG
>LOES01000138.1 GCA_001515955.1 Clostridia bacterium BRH_c25
AGCGAAGTATCTTAAGATCCTTCGGTCGTTCCTCCCTCAGGATGACACCGCTGGTAATTGGCTCTCATAACAATGGCAATTTTCCCATGGCATGCGCCCCTACCTTCCCCGAACCTCGTACCCCGCACCCGAACTATTAAAAAAGGCAACCTTTCGGTTGTCCTTTTTTAATAGTTCATTGTTATTATCTTCCTGTTGGCATTTATATCCGCATCTTCCAGCATGTCTATATGCTCCAGAGCTTTCCCGGTACCGATGGCCACGCAGGATATTGCATCCTGGGCAACATATACCGGTATGCCTGTCCTTTTGCTGATCAGCTTGTCAAGGCCGTTTAAGAGTGAACCTCCACCTGTCATAACAATTCCTCTGTCGCTTATGTCTGCAGAAAGCTCCGGCGGCGTCCTCTCCAGCACTGAATGTACTGCATCCGCAATGGCGGAAACAGGCTCAGAAAGTGCTTCAAGCATTTCATCAGAACTAACTTCTATTGTCTTCGGAAGTCCTGAAATCAGGTTCCTTCCTCTGACCTCCACCTTAATCTGTTCGTCCCTGGGGAATGCGGTGCCGACATTTATCTTCAGCTCTTCAGCGGTTCTTTCACCAACCATTATGTTATGCTTTTTCCTCATGTACCTTACTATAGCTTCATCAAACTTGTCCCCTGCAATCTTTATAGAAGTAGATACAACTATCCCGCCAAGTGAAATTACAGCTATATCTGTAGTACCGCCGCCTATGTCTATTACCATATTGCCGCTGGCTTTGGCTATATCCAGACCTGCTCCGATAGCAGATGCTATAGGCTCTTCAATAAGCCTGGTTGTCCTGGCACCTGCATTATTGGCAGCATCAATAACCGCCCTCTTTTCAACCTCTGTAACACCACTGGGCACACAGACAACCATCCTGGGCTTGAATATTCTTCTCCTGCCGATTGCCTTATCTATGAAGTACCTAAGCATTTTCTCAGTTACGTCATAATCAGAAATAACTCCCTCTCTAAGCGGTCTTATCGCAACAATATTGCCGGGTGTCCTGCCTAGCATCAACCTTGCATCTTCACCTACTGCCAATATTTTGTTTGAATTCCTGTCAATGGCAACAACCGAGGGTTCCCTCAGTACAATGCCTTTCCCTTTTATGTAGACCAACACGCTAGCCGTTCCCAAATCGATGCCTATGTCTTGTCCTCCGAACATCTCAATACCTCCATAATATTTCAAATACAGTTTCTTACGCTAAATAATAGAAAATCGTTCACAAAACTTGCATAATCATTTACATATTCTATATAAATACTATAATTCCTGCATGAATCGATAATAAACGCTAAAAATCTTAGTCACTAGTCTCTAGTGTTAATACAATTAAATAAGGCTAAAATAACTTCATCGTCTTACCCGTGTCATTCCGAGTATGCGAGGAATCTTATGCTTATGAGCACACCCCAGACAAATATACATAGGCATTCTTTTAGGGTCATAGATCCTTCACTACGTTCAGGATGACATTAATAATAATTTTGCGTTATTTAGTAGTTGTAACACTAGTCTCTAGTCTCTAGTCTCTAGATTTCGCTAAGCCTTCGAAGCCCTTCCCTAATTCTAGTGACTAGCGACTAATGTCCAGTGACTGTTACTACAGCTTGTCTACACTTTGATTATAAAATAAATACTATTAAATAACAAGCTCCAGCAATTATATTGTCAATATGCCAGCATCAGCACACAAATAACTGCCGGAGCCTGAACTTTCATCACTACAGGCTTATGGACTGGTACTTCATCTTTGTTGCCCTTCCGCCTCTTATATGTCTTTCAGCTTTGTTCTGGTCCATTATCTCTTTAACCTGAAGTGCCACACTTGGATTTATCCTCGGAAGTCTTTCTGTGACATCTTTATGTACTGTACTTTTACTTACCCCGAATATTTTCGCTGCATCTCTGACCGTTGTCTTGCTGCTTATTATATATTTCGCAATTTCCAATGCTCTTTCTTCGATATAATCCTTCAATTACTACTACCCCCTTATTGGTGTCTTTTTACATTAATATGCTGTTTTTTTGCTAATTAGAACACTCGTATTTGTTCATTAATCAATGCTTTTTAACATAATAGATTTTCTATATTGAACGCACAAAAGTATTTACATTGGGCAAAGTGCGAATTCAATAACAATCAAGGAAACATTTACGCGAAACCTGAATTAAGAATGTAAAATGTTTTTCGCGAAATATATAGTTATTCAAATGTTAAAAATGCATTACCGCTGTTTAGTGCCTCGAAGGCACTAGTTCTTCAGAGATTGCTTAGGCAAATACTTTTTGGGATCAATATTCTTGCCTTCCTTAATTACTTCAAAGTGCAGATGAGGATCATCCGCAATTTCGTATAGTGCTGTTTTTCCTACACCGCTGATTACATCACCTTTTTTGATTGTCTGATTTATAGTAACCAGATCCAGGGTGGAAAGATTGCTGTACTTGGTATAGACTTCGCCTCCATGGTTTATGACGATAGTCAGACCTAGCTGGGGATCATTCACAAGTTCCTCCACCACACCATCCATTGCTGCTCTTACCGGGCTTCCTTCTTCTGCTTTTATATCAATTCCGGCATGTGTGCTCCACTGATCCAGTGTTTTTGAATAAATAAGTGCCTCATCCGAAAATTCGGTATATGCAGTCCCGAATACAGGAACTACCATTGTATCCATCTTTGGTTCTTCCATCTTTATTGCAGAAATGGATTTATCTTCATTTACTTTTTTGCTTTCTTCCGGTTTGTCCGTTACCTTACTGTTTTGTTCTTTATCAGCTATTTTTACTGAGCTGCTGTTTGAGACTTCCGTCGCATCCTGAGCTTCGGAAGCGTCTACTTCTGTTTTTTCCTCTATTATTTTTGCAATGGAATCATAATCAGATTCCCCGGTAAATTCTTCTAGGCTCTTCTCGAACTCCAGCTGTGCCCGCCTATCCTCAAGGTAGCCCCTATACTGCAATAGCCCTCCTGCAGTAAGCAATGCCGCTATCAATAAGACAACTAAATATATATACCTATTCTTGAACTCCCTGTTAAATTTCATAATTTACACCTCCGCTTGTATTATTTCCAATAGTTTTAAAAATAATACAAGCGAAAGACACATTTTTACGGTAAAAAATTGAATTTTTGGCTCTATGGGAACGGGTAACACGGAACACACGGAAATCCACGGAACACACGGTTATTTTATTAATAGAATATATGCATGTTTTGATTATCATCTACTTTTAGCGTCATAAGCAGCTTAAATATCTTTTACAGTGGTACCGAATTATACTGAACTATCATAATTCACTCAAGATACTAAAGCTCACTGAATTCACGATAAGATAATAAATTTTACCGTGTCTTCCGTGTAACATCCGTGTCATTCCGTGTTACCCGTTCCTATTATCAAATCGGACATGGATACTACATCAACTCCCTGGTAATAGTGCAATACTATATCACGGTAGCTTGCTCCGTTTTTCGCCATGCCGTCTGCACCATACTGGCTCATTCCGATACCGTGTCCGTTTCCGGCCACTGTAAACAGGATTGAGCTTCCTCCGATATTGAAGTTGAAGTTTGCAGAATTCAAACCCAAAGCATTTCGTACATCGGTACCCTTAAAGGTCTTATCTCCTACTTTGAGCCTTGTTATTCTTCCCCCTTCGCTTCTTTCCAATACCTTTATCTCATTCTTTATATTTTTTTTATTGATTGTCACACCTGAGTCAAGCTTCTTCATGTGCTGTATGAAGTCATCAATACTTATCTCCTGCTGAGCGATATATTTAGGAGAATGTTCCTCATACTGGCTCATTACACTTCTCAGGTACGGCACTCTGTTTGACCAGATTTCCTCCGAATTTTCTGTTTTTCCTCCGCTGGTGGAATGGAATACCGCATCTATAAGCTTATTGTCATAAACTATTACCTCTCCTGCTGTGCCATAAACAGCTTCCTTAAGCTTATCCAGATCTGTCTTGATGGAAGCCGGATTTCTGTATGCCTGACAGTGGCTGGAATCGGTACATATCTCCGCCCCCGGATGTTTGCTGCAGCCGCTCCCTCCAAACCTGTTCATTCTCAGCATTGTATACGTCCTGGCAGCCAGAGCCTGCGCTTTAAGTGCCTCCGGATGAAAGCTTGCGGGCATCTCTCCTGCTACTACACCTAATAAATAGTCCTCAAGATTCATTGTGACTATCTTGTCAATATCACACATATATACTTCTATAGGCAAATCGGTAACAGGCCTTAAGTCTTTATCCAGCTCCTTTTCCTCGTCCTTTAACAAAACCAAGGGAATGATAAATAGCAATAGCATTAGTACCGCAATGGCTGCAGCCAGTTTCCTCAAAAGCTGTACCCCCTTCCGACAGTATCGTATATTATAAGTTATATTTAATATATTATTTGGGAGGGGGAGGTTATATGTCACAAAAAGCAAAAAACCCGGCGCATTGCACCGGGAAGTTATCATTCCTCTATTCTTTTTATGTCTGCACCGAGTCTTTTCAGTTTTTCCTCTATCCTTATGTACCCTCTGTCAATATGATATATATCCGATATTTCCGTTCTTCCCTCTGCACAGAGCCCCGCTATGGTCAATGCCGCTCCCGCTCTCAGATCAGTGGCCTTAACCTTTGCACCGCTAAGTCTGTCACAGCCCTCAATTATTGCGCTTCGCCCATCCACCTTTATCAGTGCTCCCATCAGCTTCAGTTCATTAATATGCATGAACCTGTTTTCAAAAACCGTCTCTGTAGCTATGCTTGTTCCTTTAGCCAGGCACATTGCCGTCATTATCTGAGACTGCATATCGGTGGGGAATCCCGGATACGGCATTGTCTTGATATCTACTGAGTTTAACCGGTCCGGCGCTTTTACCCTTATAGCCTTCTCATATTCCTGTACTTCGGCGCCCATCTCCTTAAGCTTTGCAGTGACAGGCTTCAAATGCTCGGGTACCACTCCCTCCACAATCACATCTCCGCCTGTGGCTGCTGCAGCAACCATAAAGGTGCCTGCCTCTATCCTGTCTGGTATGGCAGCATGGGTTGCGCCCTTCAGTTCTTTTACACCTTCGATTCTTACCGTATCAGTACCGGCACCTTTTATTACCGCTCCCATTTTACTTAAATAACTTGCCAGATCTACTATCTCCGGCTCCTCTGCTGCGTTCTCTATGACAGTTATTCCATCTGCCAGACAGCCTGCCATCATAAGGTTTTCCGTAGCTCCTACGCTGGGAAAGTCCAGGTATATAGTTTCGCCCTTCAGCTTTTCGGCATATGCCTCAATATAGCCATGTCCCAGTGTAATATTTGCTCCCATCAGTGAGAATCCTTTAAGATGCAGGTCTATTGGTCTTGTTCCTATAGCACAGCCACCCGGAAGGGAAATCTTTACCCTACCTATCCTGGCCAGCATGGGACCCATTATCAGAAAGGATGCTCTCATCTTGCGTATCAGCTCATAGGTTGCCTCAAAGCTGTTTATGCTTTCCGCTTTGATGATCAGGCTGCTGTCTGCCCTTTCCACCTCTGCACCTATAGACCTTACAACCTCTTCCATTATATCAACATCATCAAGATAAGGTACTTCCTCCAGAATGCAGGCCTCAGGTGTAAGCATGGATGCTGCTATTACCGGGAGTATTGCGTTTTTCGCACTGTTCACCCTCACATCACCCTTCAGAACGCATCTGTCTTCAATGATTATTCTAGTCAAAATTCTTCCTCCCATTGTAACATCTTGCTGTACGGCCAGCTCCCTAATACCCCATAGGAATCAACGGTGTGCCTATCCAGATGTAGGTTTTATCATCATAGGAGCTGTATCTTATAGCAAGCTGAACATTCACTCTGTTCTGGTCGGACATTACATAACCCCCTACACTGGTACTGAAGGCAGATATGCTTTTCAGCTCATCATTTTCAATGCCTTCCACCTTTTTTGCATTTATGGATTGCAGTGCAATTCTGGATTTCTTCTCCACATCCTTCTCCCCCAGCCTGCCTTTATAGGTACCTATAATGCAGCTGCTGCAGTTTATTGAGCTTTCATCCAACTGTACTGCATTTATTATATTTTGCCTCTCGTTTATTAAATCCTTATAATTCTTGCCCATGGATACATCAAAAACAATATAGGTCTCTCCACCCGTTTCCTCTTTTATTGATTCTATTGCGATATTATAAGCTTTATCCCCTTGAGAACCGTATAATACTATCTTGTTCAACCGGTCATCGCTTTCAACATTTTTTTCAACCGTTGCCTTGTCCAGATATATGCGGCTTACTATTCTGCTCATTTCAGCTTCAATCTGTTTTATATCAAGGAACTTGCCGTTAAGCTTTACCCAGCAGCTTATTGTGCTTTCCAGCACAGCTGCTCCGGTGCTCTCAAACGAAGTTATCAGCGCTTCCTCTTCCGTATAGTATTTGACTGGGTATGCTGCTGCATCAAAGCTTCCGACAGTGAGCAACGCACAGACAAGCATCAATAAAATTCTTTTAAGCATATTGATTCCTCCCTTTGGCTTCTTTTAAATTATTGCCTCCTGAGAGGATTAATATTCAGTTTGGAATATTGAATGCACAACGAAAAAAAATGACGGCAATTAATTTGCCGTCATTTCATTTGATATATTAAATACTATTAAACATCCATTAATTTGAGATTTTCTGCTATTATAAGCTCTGCCTCAGTAGCACTTATTACCTCTTCGACTGTAGTCTCAGGTGCCAATTCAGTCAAAAGCAGTCCTTCAGGGGTTACCTTAATGACTCCCATATCTGTAACGATAAGGTCAACCTCTCCCTTAGCCGTCAAAGGAAGATTGCATTTTTTCAGTATCTTCGGATTCCCTTTTGCCGTATGCTCCATGGCTATTATAACCTTCTTGGCCCCTGCCACCAAGTCCATAGCCCCACCCATTCCGGGAACCATCTTGCCGGGAATCATCCAGTTGGCCAGATTTCCCTCCTGGTCCACCTGAAGAGCCCCAAGTACAGTTACGTCAAGGTGTCCACCTCTTATTATAGTAAAGGACATTGCGCTGTCGAAAAATGCGCCTCCGGGTACCACACTTGATGGCTGCCCCCCTGCGTTTACGATGTCAGCATCCTCATCACCCGGCTCAGGGGTTGGTCCCAGCCCTACATAACCATTTTCAGATTGAAGCAGTATATCAATCCCCTCCGGGATGTAATCAGCTACTAATGTAGGCATTCCAATGCCCAAATTGACCAGGTTCCCATCCTTCAGTTCTTTTGCAACTCTCTTGACAATGATTTCTCTTTTTCTATCCTTATCCTGGATCACTCAATTCACTCCTTTACGTATTTACTCTTGGGTATGCGTTTTGGGTCAAGTCGCTAGTCTCTGGTCGCTAGTCTCTAGCTTTGAGAAAAGCCTTCGAAGCATTGCCCAAACCTAGCGACTAGTGTCTAGCATCTAGTGACTTACGCAGTAGCGCAGCTACTGCGTAATTATGTCCACAAATATTGAAGGGGTCATTACGTCAGTGGCATCCAGCTCTCCCACTTCCACTATTTTCTCAGCTTCGACTATAACTACGTCTGCTGCTGTTGCTATCAGCGGGTTAAAATTCCTTGTAGCTTTGCTGTAATATACATTCCCTTTTTTATCTACAATACTGCCCCTTAGAAGGGCTATATCCGCCTTGAGAGGAAGCTCCAGAAGATATTCCTTTCCATCAACAGTTATTTTTTGCTTGCCTTCTTCCACCACTGTACCGACACCTGTATGGGTAAGTATTCCTCCAAGCCCTGCTCCTGCGGCCCTTACCCTCTCTGCAAGAGTCCCCTGAGGCACCAATTCCACCTCCAGCTCACCTGCATTCATCTGCCTGCCTGTCTCAGGATTGGTTCCTACATGAGATACTATTACCTTGCTTACTGCCCTGCTTACTACCCACTTGCCAACTCCCTTGTCGGTAAAGGCCGTATCATTGCAAATGAGTGTAAGGTTCTTTATGCCCTTGGCAACAACAGCATCGACAAGTTTTTCAGGGGTCCCTGTGCCCATAAACCCTCCAACGGCCACAGTCATACCGTCCTTTATGTAGCTTGCTGCTTCATCAATTGTCTTTATTTTGTTCACAACTCCACCTCCAAAATATTAAAAATGAAACATGACTTTCTAAATATTACTGCTGCATATATGAGTAACAGATTTTGTGCAGACTTTGTTAATCATTTAATATGCAAGTAATATGCCAACTACAGCATAGATTAGAATTTGATAGACAAAGGTCCTTTTCCCAATGAAAACTTTAATTTTCCTTATGAGTTTTTAATGGAATTATTCCAGTTATAGCCTAAATTTCGGCGTCACATATTCTGATACCGAAGGCACTTAAGTATACATTCAGGTAGTGACTCAGGAAGAACTGTGCAATTTCAGGCAATGCCGAAAATCCGCCGATTATTCGGCACAAGGTTCACTTTGAAAGCTCGCAGTGAGGCCGGAAATTCTCCGGTCTGGTCTTGGTCACTCCGAAATGAAACAAGAGGCTTTCAATTATCCTGGCTGATGCATGGCCATCACCGTATGGATTGACTGCATTAGCCATTCTTAGATACTCCTTCTCATCATTAAGTAAAGTCTCTGCAAGTTCAAGAATGTCCTTCTCATTAACTCCCGCAAGCTTCAGGGTTCCAAACTCGATGGCTTCCGGTCTTTCAGTCTCAGTCCTGAGCACCAGCACCGGCTTGCCTAGGGAAGGAGCCTCCTCCTGGAGACCGCCTGAATCCGTCAGCACCATATGGCACTTGGCCATGAGATTGTGCATTTCTGCTACATCCAGGGGATCCAGAAGATGTACTCCCGGCATATTGTCCAATATACCAAAAACAGTCTCTCTTACTTCAGGATTCTTATGTACGGCATATACTATTTCAACATCTTCATAGGTTTCTGCTATTGTCTTCAGTGCCCTGCAAATATTCTCCAATGGCTCACCCAGGTTCTCCCGCCTGTGGGCTGTCACCATTATAACTCTCTTACTGTCATAATCAAGCTTTCTCAATTCTTCCGTATAAAACGTGAAGTCCTTCTTTACTGTAGTTATTAATGCATCTATGGCAGTATTGCCTGTTATATATATGCTCTCTTCCTTAACGCCTTCTCTCAGGAGATTCGCCTTTGAGGTGGACGTTGGTGAGAAATGTATATCCGACATTGCTCCGGTAAGCTTCCTGTTAATTTCCTCCGGGTAAGGAGAATATTTGTTGAAGGTCCTCAAGCCTGCTTCCACATGGCCGATCTGTACCTTATTATAGAAGGCAGCCAAGGAACCTACAAAGGTCGTAGTTGTATCGCCGTGTACTAATATAATATCAGGACGCAGTTCTTTGATTATCTTCTCAAGTCCCGAAAGTGCATTTATGGTTATATCTGAAAGGGTCTGCCTGTCCTTCATTATATCCAGATCAAAGTCAGGCTTTATACCAAATATTTCCAGCACTTGATCAAGCATGTCCCTATGCTGCGCAGTCACGCATACATGAGAATCAAACCGCCTGTCCGCCTTTAATGCCTTTACAAGAGGTGCCATCTTTATCGCCTCAGGCCTTGTTCCGAATATCGATAATACCTTTATCAAAACCTCAACTCCTTACTTATAAATAAAGGTGAGAATATTATAATACTTACTCTCACCTACTATTCTGAATACTAGTATAAAAATGTGTTTTTAGTCGCTAGACGCTAGTCTCTAGTGACTCGTGACTGAGAAATGTGATAACATCACATTTCTTTATTGCTTTCCTGAGTCGTCTTTATTAGACCTAAGTATTTTGCCCCCATAGAGGCCAAGAGAAAAACCGCAAATACCAGTATGAATGCTGCCTTCAAAGTCACCTCTACCAATGCAACGGCACTGAAGCCCAATACAGCACTTATACTGTAAAGAGTAAGCACTGCCTGTTTCTGACTCATCCCTGCATCCAAAAGCTTATGGTGCAGATGTCCCTTGTCTGCCTCCATCATAGGCTTTCCACTTAATGTTCTGCGTATCATTGCAAATAGTGTATCGAATATCGGCAGTCCGATTGCGAAAATCGGTACCAGGATTGACAATGCAGCAGCTCCCTTCAAGACACCTATTACAGAAATCACAGAAAGCATGTAGCCAAGGAATAAAGCCCCGGTATCTCCCATGAATATCTTTGCAGGATTGAAGTTATACGGCAGAAAACCCAAGGTTGAAGCTGCCAGTAAAGCTGCCAGAATTGCTGCAAAAGGCTGCCCGGTATTTAGTGCCGCTACAAACAAGGTGGCTGCTGATATTGTAGATATTCCTGCAGCCAGACCATCCAATCCATCTACAAGATTAATGGCATTAGTTACTCCGACTATCCAAAAAAGAGTAAGGGGGTATGCCCATATTCCAAATTCGATATACTCTTCTCCGAGTATAAAGTATAACGGATTGCTGACACGAGGTATAACCACTCCGCTGCGTATAACAATTATGGCAGCTATCACCTGCACAACAAATTTGAACTTTGCCGGAAGAGGCTTTATATCGTCAAAGAAACCCAAAGTAACGATTATAGCCGCACCAATAAGTACTCCAAACATTTTGGAGTCTATATCAATCAAATACAATAATCCTGCCATGAAGCCCAGAAAAATCGCAAGTCCTCCCAATCTCGGGATAGGAACCTTATGCACTCTTCTGTCGTCCCCAGGTACATCTATAGCACCCACAAGCTTTGCCAGCCTGATCATAAGAGGCGTAGCCACATAAGCAACAGATGCAGCTAATATGAATGCTATAATGCTTCTAGTCATTTTATCACTCCCAAGTACTATTATTTCTTCTGTAATTTTCATCCATTCAATAAATATTCTACTGCAAGGAAAATTTATTGTCAATTCACTATTTTCAATGCTTCTAATATATTTTTCCCCAATGTATTAAAAATAAAACACAATAAAAAATCAAATAAATTTATTGTGTATGTCATCCTGAACGTAGTGAAGGATCTAAGATTCTTCGCAAGCTCAGAATGACACTATCGCTCCGTACCCCGAAACCTAATACCCCATAAGCTCACTTAAAGAATCATCATCCTCAACCCATTTACTTACCACAATAGCCCTGTATTTATCAAAAGAATCTCTGATAATAACTCTATCTATACCTGCATTTAGTATTAGCCTTTTACACATTGCGCAAGAATTTGAATTTGTAATATAAATACCTGATTCCATTTCTTTTCCCACCAGGTATAATGTAGCTCCTATCATATCTCTTCTGCTTGCTGATATTATACAATTAGCCTCAGCATGTACACTTCTGCATTTCTCATAATTCTGTCCCCTGGGTATATTTAATTTTTGCCTGATGCAATAGCCCAAATCGCTGCAATTCATTCTGCCTCT
The DNA here is from genome assembly GCA_001515955.1 of Clostridia bacterium BRH_c25. The sequence continues at coordinate 11,455 of LOES01000138.1, forward strand.
TGGTGCTCCACTATAGCCGGTAGATATTATTTCATCGTTTTTCACTATAATAGCTCCGTAATTCCTTCTAAGGCAGGTTCCTCTCTCCAATACAGTTTCTGCAATGTCCAGATAGTAATTGTATTTATCTCTCCTATCCACACCTTTCACCCCTTTACTGCTATTACCGTATTTTTTCTATTTTGTTCCGAAAAGTCTGTCACCTGCATCACCCAGTCCTGGGACTATGTATCCGTGGTCATTAAGCTTCTCATCCACTGCTGCAACATAAATCGCTACATCCGGATGGGCTTCCACAACAGTCTTTATCCCCTCTGGAGCAGCAATCAGGTTTACCAGCTTGATGCTTTTTGCACCTTTATCTTTAAGGAAGGATATTGCTGCTGCAGCAGAACCTCCGGTTGCCAGCATAGGATCAAGTACGATCAGATCCCTTTCTGCCACGTCTGAGGGAAGCTTGCAGTAGTATTCAACAGGCATTAAGGTTTCAGGATCTCTATATAGTCCTATATGCCCCACCTTTGCAGCAGGAATCAGCCGCAGCATTCCATCCACCATTCCCAGTCCAGCCCTGAGTATAGGGACTATGCCAAGCTTTTTGCCTGCAATAACCTTGGACTTGGTCTTGCATATCGGTGTCTCTACCTCGGTGTCCTCAACCGTAAGGTTTCTTGTTACCTCATAGCCCATCAGCAAAGAAAGCTCTTCAACCAGTTCCCTGAATTCCTTTACTCCTGTGCTCTTATCCCTTAGGATTGTGAGCTTATGCTGTATCAGTGGATGCTCCATTACTGTAACATTCTTATACTGCTTCATTTCTTTCCCTCCTTATAATATTTCTCCTCTATCTTCGCTATCTTTTCTACTCTTCTGCCATGCCTTCCACCCTGGAACTCTGAGCTTAACCATATATCTACTATCATTTTCGCCAGTCCTGCTCCGATAGTCCTCTCACCGAGGGCAAGTACATTAGCGTCATTGTGTTCTATTGATGCTCTGGCGGAAAAGCAATCTCCGCAAAGAGCCGCCCTTATACCGGGCACCTTGTTTGCAGATATTGAAATGCCAATACCCGTTCCGCAGCAGATTATTCCTTTGTCATATTCGCCTTTGACAACTGCTTCCCCTACCGCCTGTCCAATATCCGGGTAATCAACGGATTCCGTGGTATAGCAGCCAAGATCATCAAAATCAATATTTTTCTGTTTTAAATGCTCTATTATTTCATCTTTCAGCAAAAAACCTCCGTGGTCACTACCAATTGCAATTCTCAAATTAGTCTTCTCCTTCCTCTTTAAGCTTTTTTACCAGCAGTTCAATATACTTGCTGATTTCATCACGGCAATTTATGTATATATCAAGGTCCCCTCCAAAGGGATCGTAAATATCTGCTTTACCTGCAGCTTCACAGTACTCCGTCAGAGTATATGTCTTGAAAGCCGCATCAGGTCTGAGCTGCAGCAGGTGCAGCTTATGAGAAGCGGTCATTGTAAGTATAAGATCTGCACTGTCAATTGAGGCATTGTCCACACAGCTTGAGTAATGCCGGGATAAATCAATACCTGCGTCACAGAGAGCCTGTACAGCGTTATGGGAGGCAGGCATTCCGGGATAAGCTGAAGTTCCTGCAGAGCTTATTGCAAACTTCCCTGCCAAGCCTTCCTTATCCAGCAAATGTCTCAAAAGTGCTTCAGCCATGCTGCTTCTGCATGTATTCCCAGTACAAACGAACAATATCCTTTTCATACCTACACCTCAATAATATTGAAGCCGGCCGCTTTATTCATCCTGTTCATTACAGCCATGCCCATATGCTTTTCATCCAAAGCTTCTGCGAATATTATATCTACTCCCATCTTGTCAAACTCCCTCAGCTTCTCAAAGACATTAGACGCAATAACGTCTGCTTTTGTTCTGCTTCCGAGAGAAAGCACTCTGCAGTTCTCATAATAGCTCTCTGTTTCATCAGAGGCCAGCACTCCCACCTTCAGACCCTTGCCTGCATTTTCGCCGGCCAGCTCCTGTATTTTCTTCTTAATACTCTCCAATTCCCCTTTGACAATAATCATATCAGCCTCGGGGGCATAATGGGTGTATTTCATGCCCGGAGCCTTGGGTACTCCTGACCCTCCGATACTTCCACGGTCAAGCCCCACTGATCCCAGTATGCTCTCCAGCTCTTCCACAGTCACACCTCCGGGTCTCAATACCACAGGAATATCTCCCGAAAGGTCCAGAACCGTTGATTCTACCCCTATCCGACTTTTGCTGCCGCATAATATCATATCCACCCTGCCCTGCATATCGTCAATAGCATGCTCAGGCAGTGTAGGACTCGGTTTGCCGGAGATATTGGCACTGGGTGCTGCTATGGGCAGCTCGCTTCTGTTAATAAGCTCCAAAGCAATTCTATTATCAGGCATCCTTACTGCAACAGTATTCAAGCCGGCAGTCACTTCATAGGGTACCTTCCCGGACTTTTTAAAAATAAGAGTAAGAGGGCCGGGCCAGTATTTCTCAATTAGAAGCTTTGCTGCCTCACTTAGAGGACTCCCGATAAGATACAGAAGCATATTCATAGATGAAATATGTACAATCAGAGGATTGTCACTGGGTCTTCCTTTGGCAGCGAATATCCCTTTGACAGCTTCTCCGGATAAGGCATTGGCTCCCAGTCCGTATACTGTTTCAGTGGGAAATATCACAGTGCCGTTGCTCCTTATTATTTCTGCAGCCCTATCTATTATATCAGAATCAATACTTCTTTCGTCCAGAAAAAAAACCTCTGTATCCAAAATGACTCCTCCGAAAAAACAACTGTTATAGTTATTATGATATTATTAGTCACATTATTAGTGTTTAGTCTCAAATATATTATGATGTTATCCTGAACAGAGTGTATGTCATTCTGAACGTAGTGAAGAATCTAAGATCCTTCGGTCGTTCCTCCCTCAGGATGACACTGCAAACACCAGTGGCATTCATAACAATGACAATGACAATGTCAAAACGTTGAAACCTTCTTCATATCCCATCCGTGTACTCCGTGGATTTCCGTGTGTTCAGTGTTACCCGTTCTCCGGAACCCCGCACCTGCGCAACATGCATAAAAAACTGTGCTAATATGCTCAAATACATAATAACACAGCAAAATATCATATACAACTTTCATAATATCTGTTTAGAGGCTGGTTGAAATAATAATTCCACATATTATTCCTATTATCATACCAATGGTAGAAATTCTTCCCTTATAAATATTATGAGTCTTTGGTATCAGCTCCCCGCAGGTTATATACAGCATAGCTCCTCCTGCAAAGCTCAGGCACAGGCAGATGAAGGTGTGGGATATTTCACCCAGCATTTCTCCTACAAAGGCTCCAAGCCCCATAGGTATCCCCGCAAGTACTGTATAAAGCAATATCTTCAGTCTGCTTATGCCGCCGATTTTTAAAGGTGCTGCCATAGCGATTCCCTCCGGCATATCATGAAGTCCTATTACAATCGCAAGCCCCAAGCCTAAATAATCACTGGCAGCAAATCCGGAGCCCACTGCAAGTCCCTCAGGGAAATTATGTATGGCAATTCCAATCCCCAAAAGTATTCCGCTTCTTACAAAATCAAAGTCTTCACTGTATTTCTGGCTTATCCTTTCAGGTATGAACTGTTCTACCGTAAGTATCATTCCCACTCCAAGCACAATACCCACAAGGCTTAAGAAAACGCCCCCCATTCCAAAGGCTTCGGGAAGCAGATCAAAGCACACTACCGATATCATAATTCCACTTGTGAATCCAAGAAGAACGGCCATAAACCTTTTCGTAGGATTTCCAAGAAACAATGTTATTAGCCCACCCAAACCGGTACCTATCATTCCGCATAAAAAACCTATACAAGTTACAGCAAACAGTCTGCTCACTTCATTGCCCCCAATTCAAGAATATGCATTAGCTCTTTATATTTATATTCATGAGGGGGATTTATAGAACGGATACCTTTGGGGAAGGTGCAGATTACTCTGCTTTATACATCTGGTCCAGGCTTTTCCTGCTGACGCTTCCGCCTCTCGCCATATCGATCGGTATCGTAAACATTATTCCGGTGCCGGGCTTTGACATGTCACCGCCGCAGATTTCCTCTATTTCATCCATGATCTTAACCGCTTGCTTTTTGCTTTCAACCACCGTAAACATAGTCTTATTATTATCTCCAACCTCGTCCAGGCTTCTCATAAGGCTTCCTATAAACGGTATCTCTTTTCCCATGCTCTTCCTCAGCTGGGCAGTTCCAACGCTGTCAATTATTGTTGCGCTGTATATACCCACATCCTTAAGCTTTCTTACTATCTCACCCAAATGTTCCGGTTGGTTCAATACCACGAATAGTACATACATAAGAATCACTCCTACAATCCATACATATTTGTTTTCCATTATACATTAACACAATAATAGTCACTAGTCACTAGTACTACTTTGTTACCTTGTAAAAACTATGTTTTCTGTGTCACTCTGACGCAGGAAGAGTCTAAGACCCAAAAGGCAAGACCCAAGCAAATGCATGTATTCCTCTAAGGTCTAAGATCCTTCTCTACGCTCAGGATGACAACTAGTGGAGATATAACAAAGTAACACTAATCTCTAGATTCGGGTGACGCTTTGGGGTTCACATCCGACACCTATGCCGCTAGTTTTGCACTCCTGTCGGATAAGGATTTTAATACCGGCGGCGTTATAATAGTTGTAGCCAGAACTATGAATATTACTGCCGCAAACACACTATCGGGTATTACTCCAAAACGAAGGCCCATATCAGTTATTATAAGAACCACCTCACCTCTTGGTATCATTCCTATTCCAATCTGCATGGACTCCTGTCTGTTGAATCCGGCCAGTCCGGCAATCACTCCGCACCCCACAAGCTTTCCTATTACAGCCGCTGCAAGGAGTGCCAGTCCAAATACCCATCCTTTCATCAAGTAGCTTATATCCACCCTCATACCTGTCACAACGAAGAAAACAGGAGTAAGCAGTATGTAGGACACCTCCTGGATACCCTTTGTAACTTTATTTCTGAAAGGAGTTACCGATAGTATTATTCCTGCAATATAGGCTCCGGTAATGGCGGCTACCCCGAGCTCCTCAGAGGCAAACCCCATAACAAGGCAGAATATCAATCCCATTATAGCAATATGACCTGTAACAACCTTCGTTCTAAAAAACCATTTTGCAAGCTTTACTACGATGATGCCTACGAATATTGCCAGCACAAAGAAGCCTAATATTTTCAAGACTACGATAACAACACTTTGTCCTGCACCGGGTTTTACAAAGCCGGTAATAAGCGATAGCAGTACAATGCCTATTACATCGTCAATAACTGCTGCACTTAAAATGGCAATTCCCTGCTTAGTTTTGAGCTTATCAATTTCCCTCAGAGTCTCCACAGATATACTAACACTGGTTGCACATAGGATAACACCCACAAATACCCCTTCTATCGCACTCATTCCAAACAGCATTGACACACCTGTGCCTAAAACCAGCGGAAGCAGTACACCTCCCATGGCAATTAACGAAGAGGATTTTCCCGACTCGATCAGCTGCCTCAGATCTGTCTCAAGTCCCGCAATAAACATCAGCAGTATGACTCCCAATTCGGATAAATGCGTCAGAGTTTCACTTGGTTCTACAAGGCCCAGAACCGAAGGTCCGATCACAACACCCATAAGAAGCCTTCCAAGTACTGTAGGCTGCTTGAGCTTTCTGCTTATATATCCTCCTATTTCAGCTGCTATAAGTACGATCGCAAGCTTTATTATAAACATATATTCCATCTCCCTTACATATACCTAAGAAAAAATTACAAAATTCAGAGCACAAATATAAATTATATAACTTTGAAACTATTATTTCAAAATGGCTTATTGGCAAATACAGGCGATACGGCTTTATTTGCAGCTGTCTGTGTGAATAATATCTGTATTTCTACAAAATACATGCATAGACGTAAAAAGCAGAGGCAAGTTAACCTGCCTCTGCTTCTATTAACACATATATATGGTGCGGACGCCCAATGGGCGCCCCTACTCGTATCTCGCATCTCGTATCTATTCCGCCCCTTTGAGCTTTTCTGCCTGTGCACTTGTTATCAGTGAATCTATCATCTCATCAATGTCTCCGTCCATGAAGGAATCCAACTGATATAAGGTCAGCCCTATCCTATGGTCCGTCACCCTGCCCTGAGGGAAATTGTAGGTCCTTATTCTTTCACTTCTGTCTCCTGTACCTACCTGACTCTTCCTGTCGCTGGCAATGGAGGCATTATGCCTCTCAATTTCAATATCCAGAAGTCTGGATTTTAATATCTTTATAGCCTTATCTTTGTTCTTGAGCTGTGATTTTTCATCCTGGCAGGATACAACCAAGCCTGTAGGAAGATGCGTTACTCTTACAGCACTGTCCGTTGTGTTTACACTCTGTCCTCCGTGTCCGCTTGAACGGAATACATCAATTCTCAGATCATTGGCGTTTATTTCCACATCTACATCTTCTGCCTCCGGGAGCACCGCAACTGTAGAAGTTGAAGTATGTATCCTCCCGCTGGCTTCGGTAGAAGGAATCCTCTGAACCCTGTGGGCTCCGCTTTCGTATTTGAGCCTGCTGTATGCACCTTTGCCGTTGATCTCAAATATTACTTCCTTATAACCGCCTATATCTGTAGCATTGGAGCTGAGCATTTCTACCTTCCAGCCCAATCTTTCCGCATATCTTACATACATCCTGAACAGGTCCCCGGCGAACAATGCTGCTTCTTCTCCTCCTGCAGCACCTCTTACTTCAACTATAACGCTTTTATCATCATTGGGATCCTTGGGAAGAAGCATTACCCTGATCTCCTCTTCAATGCTCTCCTTCTTTTCCTGCAGCTCTGAAAGCTCAAATCTGACCATTTCTTCAAAATCCTTGTCAGGCTTATCTGAAAGCATAGCTTTTGAATCTTCTATACCCTTAAGCACGGACTTATACTCCTTGACCTTTGCAACCAAAGGCTCAAGGCCCGCATGCTCCTTCACAAGCTTCTGCCACATGCTCTGATCCCCTATAACTTCAGGATCACTTATCTTATGGCTCAGATCCTCATATTTCTCTTCGATAAACTCCAGTTTATCCAACATCCTATCACACTCCATATCCCAAAAACTATCGTATTTTACGTCCCCATACACATCTGTCATAACCCGAAAGATCTTTTTCAATATTTAAATTGTCATAATAACCGCTCTCTTCCATAATATTTTTCACTCTAACCCCTTGATCATGTCCCACCTCAAATGCGAGTATTCCTTTATTCTTGAGAAATTCAACGCTGTCCTTAATAATTCTTCTATAGTATACAAGCCCGTCTTTGCCTCCGTCAAGAGCCAAATGAGGCTCATAGCTGCGGACATTTATATCCAGCTCTTGTATAGCAGCACTTTCTATATAAGGGGGGTTGGACACTATTACATCAGTAATCCCCAGCAACCCTTCCTCCCTGATATTCTCAAACAAATCGCTCTTTACTACCCTTATGCTGTTCTCCAATCCAAATCGATTGACATTTATATTGCAGCAGTCCAAAGCACTATCAGAAATATCCACAGCCAACACCCTTGCATTGGGTATATTGATCGCAAGGCTTACTGCTATTGCTCCGCTGCCGGTACACACATCAATTATTTCAGGGCTTTCCAAGCCCTTGGTCAGCTCAATTACCTTTTCTGCAATTATTTCAGTGTCGCCACGGGGTATAAGCACCCCTGAATCTACGTATAACTCAAGACCCATAAATTCCTGTCTTTTGGTAATGTACTGTACAGGCTTACCCTTGCTCCGTTCATCTATAAGCTCCATATACCCTTTGGCAGCTTGCTCATCAAGCAAATACTCCTGTTGTGTCATAAGCTTTATTCTGTTAAAATCCATTCCGGATTGTTTCAGGGCAAAAATTAGCAGCAGCTCTGCATCGAGTACCGGGGTATCGGTATTCATGCACTTTTTTAAGACTTCCACTGCATTTTTCAGCAGCTCCCTTATGCTTCCCATTACCAGTTATCCGCCTCCGGGTCAACTACAAGAACACTCTTAAGAGCTTCAACAGCTACTTCTATCTGCTTGTCGTCCGGCTCTCTGGTGGTTATTTTCTGCAGCCACATTCCCGGAGCCGATATAATGCAGGATAGCTTGCTCTGGCTCTTTCCCGCCCATTTGATAATTTCGAAGGATATACCGGCCACAAAAGGTATAAGTACTATCCTTATTAGAAGCCTCATCAATACTCCTGACCAACTGAACATTGAAAAAAGAAGTATGCTCACTATCATTACTATGAAAAGAAAGCTGGTACCGCATCTTGGGTGCAGCCTGCCATATTTTTTTACATTCTCTACAGTCAGTTCTTCTCCATGCTCATAACAGAATATGCTCTTGTGCTCTGCTCCGTGATATTCAAATACTCTTCTGATATCCTTCATTTTGGATACCGCAAGTATATAACCCAGGAAAATGGCTATCCTTACTATGCCCTCAATTCCATTTAGCATAACATTGCTGTTGGTATATATCTTGAAAGCATCTACAATTACAGTAGGAAGCAGTATGAAAAGACCTACTGAGAACACTATTGAAATGACAACAGATATCCATATTATATTATTGCCCAAAAATTCATCAAACTTTGAAGGCTTCTTTTTCTTTTCCTCTTCTTCTTCTTCAATGAACTCGGCGGAGTACATAAGTGCTTTGACACCCAGTACCATTGAATCTATAAATGCATACATGCCTCTTAGTATAGGTATCTTGGATATTACCTTCCTGTTGCCCTTAAGCTTTTCCTTGCTTACAATTATCTCTCCATCAGGCTTCCTCACTGCAATGGCAACATCCTCGGCTCCCTTCATCATTACTCCCTCAATAACGGCCTGGCCACCTACAGCCTTTGGTTTTATTTTGTTCTCAGAACCTAATATTTTCATATATTTCTACCTTTCAAATGAATTGGTTATTTCAAAATCCTCTTATAGTAGTATATCGTTACTTGATGTGATTTACAAGAGCAGGACTTTATTCGACAAATTTATGAATATTTATACAAATATGCAACAATTAATATTTATTACCATCCATTTTTGTGTTAAAATATATTTTGTAAAACCCATGTTTATTTATTTGTCAGCTTGAAGGAAAATACTTAATAATATTGTCTATATTGAACACACGTAGTATTTACATTGGGAGGAGTGCGAATTCAATAACAACCAAGGAAACATTTACGCGAAATTTAAATAAAAAATGTAAAATGTTTTTCGCGAAATATTTAAGGGGGGAAATGTTTTGGCAAAAGTACTTGTTGTAGATGACTCATCAATAATGAGAAGAAATCTGTCAGCTATACTTAAAAATGCAGGTCATACTATTGTATCAGAAGCCGCCAATGGTGAACTGGCTGCTAAAGAATATGAAAAGCATAAGCCAGATCTTGTGACAATGGATATTACCATGCCGGTGCTGAATGGCATCGGTGCAGTCAAGAAGATAATTGACTATGATCCGGAGGCCCAGATAATTATGATAAGTGCCCTTGATCAGAAATTTATGGTATTGACTGCTATTCAGAATGGAGCCAAACATTACATAATTAAACCCTTCAGTACGGAAAAAGTAATAGCTGTGGTAAATGAAGTACTGAATTCATCCCATGGCAAAGCCGTCAAAAAAGCAGACAAGCCCTGCAAACAACCTCCGAGTGTACTTAACACCACCATTGTTGGTATCAATCAGTCTATTGATAATATTAATACCGCAATAAAGACCCTGGATACAGAGCCTCCCGAAGAAAAATGATAAAATCAAGGGGCTGTTGCAAAATTTGTAGGGAACGGTCTTGACCTTTCCACATTTTGCAACAACCCCTTTTTATCCCTACTTCTTCCCCGGAACCTCGTGGCATTTCCTGCACCTAGCTTCATAGCTTTCCTTGGCCCCTACCAATATTATCGGATCATCATAGCATGCAGGCTTTCCGTCTATCAGCCTCTGGGTTCTGGTAGCAGGATTTCCGCACTTTATGCATATAGCCTGGATCTTGTCCACAAATTCTGCAGCAGACATCAATTCGGGTGTAGGGCCAAAAGGCTCTCCCTTAAAATCCTGGTCAAGACCTGCCACAATTACGCGTCTTCCTTCATCAGCCAACTTGGTACATATATCCACTACACCTTTATCGAAAAACTGCACTTCATCTATTGCTACAACAATTGTGTCATCTTCTATGTACTTCATAATATCTTCAGAGTTTGAAATCTTTAATGCTTCAATTTTAATTCCGTTATGAGATACAACGTGATCGATTGCATAACGGTCATCAATACAATGCTTGAATACCTGCACTTTTTGTCTTGCAATTTTTGCTCTGTTAATTCTCCTTATTAATTCTTCACTCTTACCGCTGAACATTGGTCCAACAACTACTTCAATCCATCCATGATCCTTCGGTCCATACATATTACAACCCCCATATGCAGAATTTTCCCTTACTTCATTATTATAAATGCTCAGATAATTTATGGCAAGAGAATAGATAGATGCGAGATGCGAGACTCGAGATGCGAGATTTAAGCTAAGCTTCGAAGGCGGGCGAACACTGTTCGCCCCTACAACCCGGAACCTCGTATCTCGTATCTCGTATCTAAATTAAAATAAATAGAGGTTAAAGCAATCTTTAACCTCCGTGAATTATTCTTCTTTGTTTTCTTCTTTAACTTCTTCTTTGATTTCTGCTTTGTCCAAGTTAAATCTCTTCTTGAATCTGTCAACACGTCCGCCTGTATCTACAAGCTTCTGCTTTCCTGTAAAGAAAGGATGACACTTGGAACAAATTTCTACTTTTATTTCCTTTTTAACTGAACCTGTCTCAAATGCTTCTCCACAAGCACATTTAACAACTGCCTCTCCATACTTCGGATGGATTCCTTCTTTCATTTTATTCACCTCTTTCTTTATGGAATGTATATACGTGCGACTAAATCACACACTATCGTATTAAATTCTTTCAGGCAGCGCGGAATTAATTTCGTCCTTCGGCACTCCCCGCACCTCGAACCTCGTACCCCGAACCTCGCGCCTGCAAGTATATATTTTAGCATAGAATTTCATACTTGGCAAATATTTTTTATCAAGGGTTTTGTTTAGTTTTCCCTGAATACAGGAATTAAATTATGAATTATTCTAATCTCTGAAATTAGTAAATTTCAATGCATCAATGAATTCATCATTACTCTTTGTCTGTACAAGCTTGTTTATCAGATACTCTGTGACTTCCGAGCTGGAACCGCTGCTGAAAGCTTTTCTGATTGCCATAATAGCATCGTATTCCTTTGAACTAAGAAGCATTTCTTCCCTTCGTGTACCGGAACGGTTCATATCTATTGCAGGGAATATCCTCTTCTCTGAGAGCCTTCTGTCCAGATGCACTTCCATGTTCCCTGTACCTTTGAATTCTTCATATATCACATCATCCATCCTGCTGCCCGTATCTACCAAGGCAGTAGCAAGAATAGTCAGACTGCCGCCTTCTTCGATGTTTCTGGCTGCGCCGAAAAACTTTTTGGGCCTGTATAATGCACCCGGATCCAATCCCCCCGAAAGTGTCCTTCCAGTAGGTGCAATTGTCAGGTTATATGCCCTTGCAAGTCTTGTAATGCTATCCATGAGAATAACAACATCCTTCTTCTGCTCTACAAGACGCTTGGCTCTTTCCAGAACCATCTCAGCAACCTTGCAGTGGTTTTCAGGCATTTCATCAAAGGTGGAATATATCACATCTCCGTTGATGGATCTCTTCATATCGGTTACTTCCTCAGGCCGCTCATCTATCAACAATACTATCAATTCTGTCTGAGGATAATTCTTAGTAATGCTGTTGGCAATTTTTTTCAAAAGAATTGTCTTTCCTGCTTTTGGAGGTGATACAATCATGCCTCTCTGCCCCATGCCTGTCGGTGCGAGAAGATCAATAAGCCTTGTAGATAAGTCTTTTGGATTGCTTTCAAGAACAATTTTTCTATTGGGATATATTGGAGTGAGATCTTCAAAATATGGTCTTCGAATTACACTTTCAGGATTATCACCATTTACTCCCTGCACATACAGAAGTGCCGGAAATTTTTCCCCTTCCTTGGGAGCCCTTGTTATTCCTGTTATCCTGTCACCCGTCCTTAAGTTGAATCGCCTTATCTGAGATGGAGATATATATGTATCCCTGTCTCCGGACTGATAATTATCCGATCTTAGAAAACCAAATCCATCGGGAAGTATCTCCAGTATTCCATCAGCTCTGCCGCCTTTTTCAACATCCTTGCTTTCAAGGAATTTTTTTTCTTCCTCATTTAAAGGCTTCTCAGGAACTTCCTTCTTGATATATGCTTCTTCCAAGCCATTTTCTGCTTGGGCTTCCTCCTGCCTCTTCTCTTCCACAGGAATGGGCTTTGTAATTCCCTGAGCTATTTTTGCCTCTTCTATTTTTTTCATTATTTCACTTGCCAGCTCGTCCTTCTTGAACTTGTAATAGCTCTTGATATCCATTGACTTCGCAAGCTCTCTAAGCTCGGACATGCTCTTTTCCATTAATTCATTCAACCTGGTATCACCTCTTTCAAGAATTATTACCAATTTTTATTATATAATACATCAATATATTTCGCGAAAAACATTTTACATTCTTAATTCAGATTTCGCGTAAATGTTTCCTTGGTTGTTATTGAATTCGCACT
>LOES01000139.1 GCA_001515955.1 Clostridia bacterium BRH_c25
CGATATAGGTGCAAAAAAGCTTGTCCTTGATTTGCTGGTCAAATTGAACAGAGAGATGGGCATGACAATAGTAATGACATCCAGTGAACTGGGTGAATTAAGATCAATCTGTGACAGGATAGCTATTGTATATGAAGGCAAGATTGAAGGCATCCTGAGCCCCAAGGCATCAGACGTTGATTTTGGTCTCATGATGGCAGGGGAATACAGCTCCCGTTCAAAGGAGGTTGTTTAGATGAAAAGCATGTGGAACAAGATTATAAACAAATATGGTTATCCAAAGGTCTATATTGTAATTTTCCTGGTTATACTTATTATTACTGCAATTATACAAAGACAGGATATTCCAGGGCTTTTCAGGGATTCCATAGTAAGAATCGGAATGAACAGCGTTCTGGTACTGGCAATGGTCCCAAGTATAGCCTCGGGTACAGGTCTTAATTTCGCACTTTCAATAGGTATAATATGTGGTCTGCTGGCAGGCTGTATATCTATTGAATTGAATATGACAGGATTTTCTGCTTTTATGACTGCAGTAGTTGTATCAATACCGATGTCTGCAGTATCCGGATATTTATACTCAAAGCTCATCAACAAGGTTAAGGGGGATGAGATGACTATAAGCACATACATGGGGTGGGCAATTGTTTCTCTCATGAGTATTGCATGGCTTCTTCTTCCTTTCAAGAGTCCTGAGATGATCTGGGCAATAGGTGGAAAGGGTCTGCGTCAGACTATTTCTCTTGCAGGTAGATATGATAAGGTACTGGACAACTTTATGAATATAAAATTCATGGATATGAATATACCTATTGGTACGCTTCTTTTCTTTGGAGCACTTTGCTTCCTTATTTGGCTGTTTATGAAATCCAAAACAGGTGCTGCAATGCTTGCGTCAGGAGACAACCCCAAATTTGCAGAGGCATCAGGGATTAATGTTGATAAACATAGGACAATTGGCATGGTAATATCTACAATATTAGGCGGCATAGGGATTATTGTCTACGCACAGAGCTATGGTTTCTTCCAGCTTTATCAAGGCCCTCTCATGATGCCCTTTGTAGCTATTTCTGCAATACTTCTGGGCGGGGCAAGTGCAAAGAAAGCGTCAATATCCAATGTTATTTCCGGTGTTATACTATTCCAGATGCTTTTGACAATATCCCTCCCGACCATCAATAAATTGATGCCGGAGGGTAATCTTTCAGAAGTAATAAGGATTATAGTACAGAACGGTGTTATTCTGTATGCCCTGACCAAGGTAGGAGGTAGTGACTGATGAGTACACAGATGGAATTGAAAAATAAGAAGGAAAAGAAATTTAATATACTTAATATCTTGGTTCAGAACTCTGTTCCTATAATGTTTTTTATAATTTGTTTTGCCGGTATATATGCATCAAAGCTGAATATGAACTATATATTAAATGAGTTGGTTCTCAGGTTGGATAGGAATCTGCTTCTGGTGCTTTCTCTTATTATTCCGGTTATCGCAGGAATGGGTCTTAACTTTGCATTGGTAATCGGGGCTATGGCAGGACAAATGGGCCTGGTAGCCATTAAGCTGTTGAATGTAGGCGGTATACCGGGACTCCTGCTTGCAATGCTGATAGCCGTACCTTTTGCACTGTTGTTCGGCTTGGGAACTGGTAAGGTATTGAACAAGACAAAAGGTCAGGAAATGATAACCAGCCTTATACTGGGTTACTTTGCAATGGGCTTGTACCAGTTGGTATTCTTGCTCTTCATGGGCACTATAATTCCTGTAAAGAATCCAGAAATAATATTGCCTGGAGGTGTTGGACTTAAAAATGCCGTAGATCTGAAGTTTATACAATACTCTCTGGATAATATATGGAAGCTTAATATTTTCGGCATTAAAATTCCGATGGTTTCAATACTGATAATAGTCCTATTCTGCTACTTAATAAGATTCATTGTAAAAACAAAGCTTGGGCAGGATTTCAGAGCACTTGGACAGGATATTCACATAGCAAAGGTCGCAGGTATTCATGTAGATAATAAAAGACTTATTGCAATAACAATATCCACGGTTATGGCGGCTTGGGGACAGATAATGTTCCTGCAGAACATCGGCACCCTTCAGACCTACAGCAGTCATGAACAGGTTGGTATGTTTGCGGTAGCAGCCATACTTGTAGGTGGAGCGACAGTTTCAAAAGCAACAATAGGACAGGCGATATTAGGTACAATATTATTCCACATACTATTTATTGTTTCCCCTAACGCCGGTAAGAATTTGTTTGGAGATGCCCAGCTGGGAGAATTCTTCAGAGCATTTGTAGCTTACGGCGTTATAGCAATGTCTCTTGTACTTCATGCTTTCCAGAAGCGGGCAATGGCAAAACAAAAGGCAGAAGAGTCAGAGGCACAGATGGATTAGAATAAATAAAGGTTAATGAAATGAGTGATAGCGGACTAATCTGCCTTCACTCATTTTACAATGATTTAATGATGTGAATAAGATGAAAAATAGAGAAAAAACTAATAAGTAGGTGATATTAAATGAAATTTGACAAAATAGTTGACTCGATGAAGGACGATATAATAAAGGGCACCCAGGAGCTTGTGAAAATAAGAAGCCTGGAATCGAAGCCGGAACCGGGAGCACCCTTCGGCAAGGAAATAAGGGAGTGCCTGGACAAGACTCTGGAAATATGCAGCAGGCTTGGTATGAAGACAGAGAATTTTGACGGTTATGCAGGACATGCGGAATACGGAGAAGGAGATGAGATAGTTGGAATCCTTGTCCATGTAGACGTAGTTCCTGAGGGCTCCGGCTGGTCTCATGATCCATATGGCGGAGAAATCGCAGATGACAAGCTGTTCGGAAGAGGGACCAGTGACGATAAAGGCCCGGCAATTGCTGCAATATATGGACTTAAGGCTGTCATGGATTCAGGTGAAAAATTCAACAGAAGAGTCAGGATAATAGTTGGCTGTGATGAGGAAAGCGGCCGATGGGCATGCATGAAGCATTATTTTGAAAATGCCGAAATGCCTATATGCGGTTTTTCTCCTGACGCAGACTTTCCAATAATTAATAGTGAAATGGGAATACTAATATTTAATCTGCAAAAAGAATTCGAAAAGAACGAGGAGTCTTGCTGTGGAGGCTTAAAGGTAAAACGCATACAGGGAGGAAACAAGGTTAATATGGTTCCTGACTACTGTGAGTGCGAGCTTGAGATGAAGAAGGATTTTACTGAACGAATTCAAAAGACAGTTGAATATATGAAGGATAAAAAGAATGCCAGGCTTGAGCTTGTCTTTGACAAGGACAGCTGCATTATAAAATCCTACGGAATATCAGCCCACGGAAGTACACCGGGAAAGGGGATCAATGCAATTTCCCAGCTTATTTCCTGTCTCTGCAAGCTGCCCCTATGTGTATCGGAACAGACGGCATACATAAATTTCCTTGATGAGCATATCGGAATGGAAGTGAACGGCAGTTCCTTCGGGGTTGCTATGAGTGATGATGTATCAGGCAAGCTGGTATTTAATCTAGGCACAATTGATGTAAGTGAAGATAAGGGCAGTATAGGAATAAATATCAGATATCCTGTAACTAAGACCAAGAATGATGTATATGATATAATCAGGAAGAAAATTTCTGCCCCCGGTATAAGCCTTGTAGAAGGCGCTGGGAAGGATCCTCTATACGTACCGGCCGACAATTTCATGATAAAGGCCCTGCAAAAGGTATACGAAGACGTGACAGGAGAAAAGGCGGAGCTGATATCAATCGGTGGAGGAACCTATGCCAGGGCAATAAAAAATGCAGTTGCCTTTGGCCCATTGTTCCCGGGAAGGGAAGAAACAGCGCATCAAAAGGATGAATACATAGAAGTTGAAGATTTGATGAAGAGCACGAAGATATACGCTGAGGCGATATGTGAGTTGGTCAAATAAATTTAAATTTATTTGACAGGCGCGGGGCAATAGGCAATAGGCAAGAGGATTAAGCAGGGCTTCGAAGGCATGCTAAACCCATTGCCCATTGCCCATTGCCCATTGCCAATAGCCCATTGCCCAAAAAAATTCCTTGACATTAAATTAGTACAATGGTAGTATATATAATCGACAGGTAAATATGTGAAAGTCAACTTAATATGCAATTATACGCTTTTCAGAGGTTAAGAAGAAGTTCCACTTCTCACCTTACAACATTGTTAGTAAGGTTAAAGTCCAAAAGCATTGTTTTTATGGGCAGGTGGATATTTCTACCTGCTTTTTTATTTTAAATGGAGGTGAATGGTTATAAGTAGTAACAAAGACTTACAGATTAATGAGGAAATCAGAGACAGGGAACTGAGAATCATCGATGCCAATGGAGATCAGCTTGGAATAATGTCTTCAAGACAGGCTTTGGAGCTTGCGACAGAAAGACAGCTTGATCTTGTTAAAATTGCTCCACAGGCAAAGCCGCCGGTGTGCAGAGTTATGGATTATGGCAAATTCAAGTTTGAACAAAGCAAAAAAGAGAAGGAAGCAAGGAAAAATCAGAAGGTTATTAATATCAAGGAGATTCGCTTCTCACCAAAAATTGAAGACCATGACTTGAATTTCAAAGCAAAAAATGCACAAAGGTTCCTGCAGGAGGGTGACAAGGTTAAGATTACAATCAGATTCAGAGGTAGGGAAGTAGATCACGTTACCTTTGGAGAAAAAGCCTTGGGAAGATTTTATGATATTGTAAAGGACGACTGCGTCGTTGAAAAGCCTGCCAAGCTGGAAGGCAGAAACATGATTATGGTTTTGGCACCGAAGCAGTAAGTCGGTATACAGGGTAAATACTTAAATTCAAAATATGAATGGTACAGAAGGAGAGGATTTTTAATGCCTAAAATGAAGACCCACAGAGCATCAGCCAAAAGATTCAGCTTTACTAAAACCGGTAAAGTAAAAAGAGCGTGCGCATATAAGCAGCATATTCTTACAAAGAAGAGCACAAAGCGTACCAGAAAGCTTAGAAAAGGTGCTTATACAACTGCTACAGAAGCAAAAATGATAAGAAAATTAGTTCCTTATAAATAATAGACAGGGAGGCATCAGAAGATGGCAAGAGTAAAAAGAGCGTTAAACGCACATAAGAAACGTAGAAAAATATTGAAGCTGGCAAAGGGATATGTAGGTGCCAGAAGCAAAAAGTATAGAATAGCCAACGAGACTGTTATCAGGGCTTTAAGGTTTGCATATATAGGAAGAAAGCTTAAAAAGAGAGACTACAGAAAGCTTTGGATTGCCAGAATAAATGCAGCAGCAAGAACCAACGGAATATCCTACAGCAAGCTTATAAACGGACTCAAGCTTTCCGGCATAGAAATCAACAGAAAGATGTTGTCAGAGCTTGCAATAAACGATGCAACAGCATTTTCAAAGCTTGTTGATACAGCAAAAGAAAAGCTTAACGCTTAGTTTCATATATTGTTTCCTGAAAAGACCCAAAAGGTCTTTTTTCTATATAATCAGTAATAATTAATAAATAAGCGCAATTGTGTAAAGATTAAATAGAGTTTGATTCTATACATAGCAGTGTTATAATAATGTAGTAAATATTTAACAGTGTGTGGTGCTGTTAAATTGATGAGGTGATAAATATAATTGAATTCAGCTTACTTAGAAAAAAACTGAAAATTACACCCACGCAGATGATTGTTGCAGGATTCGCAGTAATTATATTTATAGGTGCTTTGCTTCTGAATATGCCAATGGCATCAAGGGACGGACAGCCTATAGGATTCATAAATGCGGTTTTTACGTCAACATCTTCGGTATGTGTTACAGGTCTTGTTGTGGTTGATACCGGTACTCATTGGACTTTATTCGGGCAGGGTGTGATTTTATTTCTCATACAGATAGGCGGTCTTGGCTTTATGACGATGTCGACACTTCTGGCTCTTTTGTTGGGAAGACGCATAACCTTAAGAGAAAGGCTGCTGATACAAGAGTCCTTGAACCGATTTGATCTGGAGGGATTAGTGAGGCTTACCAAGAACATAATAATTGTAACCTTTTCAATTGAAATTATAGGAGCGATATTTTTCTCTCTTGTGTTTATACCTGATTTTGGTGTGAAAAAGGGAATTGCCTTTGGGGTGTTCCATTCAATATCTGCCTTCTGCAATGCAGGCTTTGATTTGATTGGGGGCTTCAGAAGCTTTACTCCTTATGCCAGCAACTTCATTCTCAACATCAATGCAATGCTTTTGATTGTAACAGGTGGCCTTGGCTTCTCGGTTTGGATGGATATTTACAAAGCAGTAAAGGAAAGAAGTTTTAGAAGTTTCACACTTCATGGCAAGGTGGTTTTGTCGGCAACTATTATACTTATTTTAGTTGGCGCTGTGTTTGTGTTTATTTTAGAAATGAATAATCCGGGTACTTTAAAGGACTTGCCTCTTTCCGGGAAAGTGATGGCAGCTTTCTTTCACTCTGTGACCCCCAGAACTGCAGGCTTTAATACTTTGGACACCGCCGCATTGAGCTTGCCTACGAAATTTATGACAATAATTATGATGTTTATCGGCGGCTCTCCGGGTTCAACAGCCGGCGGCATCAAGACAGCCACAGCTGCAATTCTTTTTCTGACCGTACTGGCTGTAATAAAAGGAAAAGAAGATCCGGAGGTATTTGAAAGGCATTTGCCAAAGTATCTGGTATACAGGGCAATGGCTATCGTTGCAGTAAGCCTTAGCCTGGTTGTAATTGTGACTATGGTTTTGTCCATAACAGAAAATGCAGATTTTATGACTCTATTTTTTGAAGCTATGTCTGCTTTTGGTACGGTTGGACTTTCATTAGGGCATACCCCTGATTTAAGTATTTTGGGGAGAATCATAATTAGTATTACAATGTTTGCAGGCAGGGTGGGACCCTTGACCCTTGTACTTGCTTTGGCTCAGAGAGCAAGCAGGAATAAGGGGAACTTGAAATATCCAGAGGACAAGATAATGGTTGGATAAGTGAAAGGGGAATCGGAATGAAACAATTTGTAGTAATAGGTATAGGACGATTTGGAAGGGCTGTAGCCGAGAGGCTTTACGCATTGGGTCACGAGGTTCTGGCGATAGACACAGAAGAGGATACAATACAGAAGATATCTGAGAAAGTAACTCATGCAGTTACTGCTGATGCTACAGATGAAAGCGTATTGAAATCTCTGGGAGTCAGAAACTTTGATGTCGGTGTTGTTGCAATAGGTTCTGATATACAGTCCAGTATTATCGTAACTCTTATGCTTAAAGAGCTGGGTGTTGAGTATGTTGTTGCAAAGGCACAAAATGAATTGCATGCAAAGGTGCTTCTGAAGATTGGTGCCGACAGAGTGGTATTCCCTGAAAGAGACATGGGTGAAAGAGTGGCTCACAATCTTATTGCAACCAACATTCTGGAATTTATTGAGCTGTCACCTGAACACAGCATTATTGAGTTTGCCATACTGAATAGCTGGATAGGAAAGGATCTGAGAGATCTCAATCTACGGGCAAAATATGGCGTTACCGTAGTTGCTATAAGAAACAGGAATGATGAGAAAATAAATATATCTCCAAAGGCTGATAATGAGATCAAGGAAGGAGATATACTGATCGTTATAGGTGATAATGATGATCTGAAAAAATTGGAGAGGAAAACAGAGTAGAAAGCATGAATGAAATAATACGCAGCAGCTCAAACAAGATAATCAAGTACATAAAATCTTTGCACATGAAGAAATTCAGAGATGAATACGATGTGTTTCTGATTGAAGGTGAAAAGCTTCTGCAAGAAGCGTTGGCCTATAAAGCGTCTATATCCATGGTTCTGATAAGCCAGAGTTTTTCTGAAAATGAAGATTACAACGAATTAGCGTCTGCCTTGAAAAAAGACAATATACCGTTGTACTATGCCGAAGACAGGATATTTAAAGAAGCAGGCGAAACTGATACACCACAAGGAATAATAGCTGTTGTTGAAAAAGCGGAGTTTGAGCTTGGCAGTATCCTTTCCAGGGATGAGCTTTGCATGGTGCTGCTTCATGAAGTAAGGGACCCGGGTAACGCAGGAACAATAATCAGAACTGCCGACGCTTGTGGAATCGATGCAGTACTGCTGTCAAAGGGGAGTGTGGATTTATACAATGGCAAGACAATAAGAGCAACCATGGGCTCTTTGTTCCACATTCCGGTTATTCAGAATCTGGACACTTCAGAGGCTGTCCTCAAGCTGAAGGACGGCAATGTAACGGTAATAGGGGCAGACCCCCACAGCAGCGAAAGCTGTATAGACCTGCCGGACTATAAAAGGTCGGCAATAATAATAGGAAACGAATCCAAAGGAATAGGTGATGAAGTCGCTGCACTTCTTGATATAAATGTAAAAATACCTATGCCGGGGCACGCAGAATCCCTCAATGCGGGTGTAGCCGCATCAATACTTATGTATGAGTTTTCAATCAGGAAGAAACATGCAAAATAGCTTGCACGTTTCTTTTTTAATGAAAAAGAAGGAAAAAAATTGTATATATAGAAATATTTAATAAAAATAATATATATTTGGAGTGGTATGATGATTTGCAAAACCAATACCTGCGCTTTATACGGAATTGAAGGACATGTCATAGAGGTTGAAACGGATTTGTCCAACGGATTGCCGGGTTTTGACATAGTAGGGCTTCCGGATGCAGCAGTGAAAGAATCCAGGGAAAGAGTGAGAGCAGCAATTAAAAACTCTGATTTTCAGTTTCCTCAGAAAAGAATAACTATAAACCTTGCTCCGGCAGATATAAGAAAAGAAGGCTCCATATTCGACTTGGCAATTGCAGCTGGAATACTTAAGGCATCCATGTTCATATTAAATGAGGATTTTGAAAGCTTTGCCTTTTTTGGAGAGCTGTCTTTGGATGGTACGGTAAAAGGTGTGAAGGGAGTACTGCCTATGTGTCTGTCTTTGAAGCAAAATGGCTTCAGAAGGCTGGTGCTGGCTAAGGATAATGCTGATGAGGCAGCACTTGTCAATGGCATGGAAATATATCCGGTGGAGAGCATTACAGATATGGTGGAATTCCTGAATGGCAAAAAGGATATACTACCTCACAAGGTAGATTTAGAAACCATACTGGGCGGCACTGAAGCTGATGAGTATGATTTTGCAGATGTAAGAGGCCAGGATATGGCGAAAAGAGCTTTGGAAATTGCCGCTGCAGGTGCTCACAATGTAATTATGCTTGGACCCCCCGGCTCGGGGAAAACAATGCTGGCCCGGAGACTTCCTTCGATATTGCCTGAAATGTCCTTCGAGGAAAGTCTTGAGGTTACAAAGATATATAGTATAGCAGGCTTGCTTAAAGACAAGCTCTGTCTTGTAACAAAAAGACCCTTCCGGTCACCGCATCACACAATGTCATCCGCAGCTCTCATTGGCGGCGGTAGAGTTCCTCATCCGGGAGAGGTCTCTTTATCCCACTATGGTGTGTTGTTTCTGGATGAGATGCCTGAATTTCCAAAGAATGTGCTTGAGGTGTTAAGGCAGCCCTTGGAGGATGAGTGTGTAACCATATCAAGAGTGAACGGCACAATAACCTATCCGGCAAAATTCATACTGGTAAGCTCAATCAACCCATGTCCGTGCGGCTTTTATGGAGATGAATCCGGCAGGTGCTCCTGCAATCCGGTTCAGATAAAAAACTATTTGGGTAAAATATCAGGCCCCCTGATGGACAGGATAGATCTTCATATAGAAGTGCCTTCAGTGAATTTCAATGACTTATCCGGCACCTCTAAAGCAGAAAGCTCAAGCAGCATAAAAAGGAGAATCAACAAAGCAAGAAAGCTCCAGCTTACAAGGTATGAAAATGAAGGTATTTACTTCAACTCACAATTGAAGCCAAAACAGATGACAAGCTATTGCAGCATAGGGAAAAAGGAAAAGGAGCTTCTCCGAAATGCCTTTGACAGGTTTAACCTGAGTGCAAGAGCATACAACAGGATCCTGAAGGTTGCAAGAACCATAGCGGATCTGGAGGGCTGTGATGATATAAAACTGGACCACCTGGCAGAAGCAATACAGCATAGGAGCCTGGATAGGAAGTATACGTTGTAGATACGAGATGCGAGATACGAGATACGAGATACGAGGAAAGTTCGGGTATTCCTCACAGGTCCAGGGACGGGTAACACGGATCACACGGATACATTATTTGCTCTTTTAGTTGCATAAGAGAGTATCAATAATTACGAGAATAACGGCGCTTAAGTACAGGAGGTAAAGTAATGGACGATTTAGAGCGGGACATATTTTCAGTGATCGGCAGGCTGCCTCGTTACAGCAAGCTGCTTGTAAAGCTGTATAAGAGCCCTGATATACGCAAGAGGCATAAGCTGCTGCTATCCATGGGGATAGCTTACAGTGCGTCCCCTATAGACCTTATACCCGGTATTATACCTGTGGCAGGCCAGCTGGATAACCTTCTCATTATGCTGCGCTGTCTTGAGAAAGTGCTTGACGCCTATGATGTAAAAATTACCGGGAAATATTTGGATGAAGCAGGTACATCCGTGGATGAGATAAAGGAAGATATCCAGCTCACAGGTGAGACCTTGAAATCAATTGGAAGAGGTACTGTCAAGGTCGTTTCCAACACAGTAAAATTTGCAGGGTACTCAGTACTGTATGGAATAAGAAAGCTTAGAAGAAAAAGACCATATTAAGATATTTTGAGAAATTAAAAACCGGTAGTAAAATTCTACCGGTTATAAATAGGAGGGGGAAGAATTAATTTTTTTTTGTCATCCTTGCTGATTTTATTATATCAAATCATTGTTACAAAGTTGTTATCATAGTGTAACAATTTAATGAAGATTGTAACAAAATTGTATCCAAAGCCTGCATTTGAAGGTATTTTAAAGACATTTATACAATATATGAACGGACATCAAAATATTTAACAAACATGTAATGAAAAGGGGATTATATGGAAGATAAAAAATATTGGATATGGCTGTCCTCACTTCCGGGAGTAGGAAACAAGAGCTGCCTGAATCTTATCAGGCATTTCGGCTCTGCTGAAAATGTATATAAGTGCTCTTATTCCGAGCTGAAGGCTCCGGGAATTATAAGCGAGCAAGCTGCAAAGACAGTCTCTCTGCATAGAAATCTGGAAAATGCTAATGAATATTTAAGAATAGTGAAAGAAAATGGAATAAAAGTTTATACTATACTTGAAAATGAATATCCTGAGAACCTGAAAAATATCTATGATCCACCGCCGGTATTGCATGTTAAAGGTGAGCTCCTGCCCGGGGATTCTCTTGCAATAGGTATGGTAGGCTCAAGAAAAGCAAGCGACTATGGACTCAAGACAGCAAAAAGAATTGCTTTGCGCCTTGCTGAATTAGGTATTACAATTGTAAGCGGAATGGCTCTTGGAATCGATTCTGCCGCCCATAGAGGAGCCCTTTCGGCAAATGGAAGGACAATCGCGGTATTTGCATGCGGTCTCAAGCATGTTTACCCTATGACGAATTACCAGCTAAGTCAGGATATTCAAAAATGCGGTGCGTTGATTTCTGAATATCCTTTCGATAGAGAGGCTTACGCACAGCAGTTTCCGGCAAGAAACAGGATAATAAGCGGGATGTCCCTGGGAGTCATAGTGGTGGAGGCCGGGGAAAAAAGCGGCTCATTGATTACGGCAGATTTTGCCCTCGAGCAGGGAAGAGAGGTTTTTGCCGTTCCCGGAAACATAAGCTCACCAAACAGCAAGGGTACAAATACACTGATAAAAAACGGTGCGAAGCTTGTAAGCAACCTTGAAGACATTTTAGAAGAATTGAATATTAATATAATATATGAAGAAAAAAAGAATACTAATAATTATGAAAAATCAGATATAAGTGAGGAAGAAAAACGTATACTGGCTTTTCTTATAAAATCAGAGGGCGATAAGGATGAAATTGTTGCGGCAACAGAGCTGCACCCAGGTAAGGTTATGGCTGCACTGACAAAACTCGAAATAAAGGGTTTGATACAACAGATTGGTGGAAATTACCTTTTAATTTGATTTTTTTCTGTATTCTGTTATAATATGATTTGAATTTTTAAAATGGGGTGAATTGTTTGAAAACATCTTTGGTAATTGTTGAGTCACCTGCTAAAGTAAAAACTATCAAGAAGTTTCTTAGCTCAAGCTATAAGGTTGAAGCATCCATGGGGCATATCAGGGATCTGCCCAAAAGTCAGTTGGGTATTGATATAGAGAAGGATTTTGAGCCGAAATACATTACTATCAGAGGTAAGGGGGAAATAACAGAAAAGCTTCGCAAGGAAGCAAAGAATTGTGATAGAATTTTTCTTGCTACTGACCCTGACAGAGAAGGGGAGGCTATTTCATGGCATCTGGCCAATATACTGAATCTGGACATGAAGAATGTCTCAAGGATTGAGTTTAATGAGATAACCAAGACAGCAGTTACAACTGCTATTAAAAATCCCAGGAAGCTTAATTTTAATGTTATTGATGCTCAACAGGCCAGAAGAGTGCTTGACAGGCTGGTAGGCTACAAGATTAGCCCGTTATTGTGGAAAAAGGTAAAAAAGGGTTTGAGTGCCGGAAGAGTTCAATCTGTTGCTCTAAGACTGATTTGTGACAGGGAGAATGAAATAAGAGCCTTTGTTCCGAAAGAATACTGGTCTCTTGTGGCAAAGCTTAATGATCCTGATTCTAAAAAGAATTTTGATGCAAAGTTTTACGGCACGGAAAATGAGAAGCTGGAAATTTCCAGTGAGAGCGATATGGATAAAATACTGGAAGGACTTAAGGGTGCAAAGTATAACGTAAAGAAGGTTAAAAAGGGCGAGAAGAAAAGAAATGCTCCCAACCCCTTCATCACCAGCACACTTCAGCAGGAGGCATACAGGAAGTTAGGCTTTACAACCAAAAAGACCATGATGGTAGCACAGCAGCTCTATGAAGGCGTGGATGTAAAGGGTGAGGGTACACTTGGACTTGTTACATATATAAGAACAGATTCAACAAGAGTATCTGACGAAGCAAAAAAAGATGCTGCCCAATATATAACTGATAAATACGGTAAGGACTATCTTGGTGGAGAATTAAAACAAAGCAAGGCAGGGAAGAAGGTTCAGGATGCCCATGAAGCTATAAGGCCTTCTTCAATATCCAGGGAGCCGGAGAATATCAAGGATTCCCTTGAAAAGGACCAATACAGACTGTATAAGCTTATATGGGAAAGATTTGTGGCAAGCCAGATGCAGGCTGCTCTATTTGATACTGTTACGGCGGATATTGAAGCCAATGGATATATTTTCAGGGCATATGGAAGCATAATGAAGTTTGCAGGCTTTATGAGCATATACAAAGAAGGCGGGGATGATAAGGAAGAGGAAGAGGTAACGCTTCCCAATCTTTCTGAAGGACAGCTTGTGAAGCTAAAAAAATTGGATCACAAGCAGCACTTTACCGAGCCTCCTTTGAGATTCACCGAAGCGACACTTGTAAGAGCCCTGGAAGAGAAAGGCATTGGAAGACCAAGCACATATGCCCCCATAATTTCTACCGTATTGACAAGGGGCTATGTTGTAAGGGAGAAAAAATTCCTGACTCCGACTGATTTGGGTGAAAAGGTGACAGGGATTCTTAAAGAGTTCTTTACAGATATTGTAGATATAGAATTTACTGCAAATATGGAAAACAAACTGGATGAAATCGAAGATGGGGAAAAGGAATGGGTGCAGGTAATAAGAGAGTTCTATCAGCCCTTTGCGAAGACTTTGAGCAGTGCGGAAGAAAAAATAGGTAAAATTGAGATACAGGATGAGGTCAGTGATGTAATCTGTGAGCTGTGCGGAAGAAACATGGTATACAAGCAGGGACGGTTCGGCAAGTTTCTGGCTTGCCCGGGCTTCCCTCAGTGCAGAAACACAAAGGCGATAGTAGAAAATACAGGTATTGCCTGCCCTCAGTGTTCGGGAGAGCTTATTGCACGTAAAACCAAAAAGGGCAGGAAGTTCTATGGCTGTAACAGATATCCGGAATGCAGCTTTGTCAGCTGGGATGAGCCTATTGCAGACAAATGTCCTGAGTGTGGCAGTATGATGGTGAAGAAATATTCAAAAAAAGGTACTGAACATAAATGCACTAATGCAGACTGCGGTTTCAAAACCGCAGGAGACAAGAAGGTGGAATAGATTTGAAGGATCAGGTGACAGTTATTGGTGCGGGATTAGCCGGCAGTGAGGCAGCATGGCAGATTGCCCGAAGAGGTATCAGAGTTAAGCTGTATGAGATGAGACCTGAGAAAAATACGCCGGCGCATCATACAGACAAATTCGGCGAGCTGGTTTGCAGCAATTCACTTCGTTCCAATCAGCTGGAAAATGCTGTTGGACTGTTAAAGGAGGAGATGCGCAGGCTTGGTTCACTTATAATGGAGTGTGCCGATAATAAAGCACTTCCTGCGGGTGGTGCATTGGCAGTTGACAGAGAGGGTTTTTCCCAGGAAATAACTGACAGAATAACAAATCATCCTGATATAGAGATATTTAGAGAAGAGATCATTGAGCTTCCGCAAGATGAATATGTGATATTCGCAACGGGTCCCCTTACCTCTGATAAGCTTTCTGAGAGTATAGGCCGTATGATGGACAGTGATTACTTATATTTCTATGATGCAGCAGCTCCGATTGTAACCCATGAATCCATAAATCAGGACAGGGTATTCAGGGCATCAAGATATGACAAGGGTGATAGTGATTACATCAATTGTCCGATGACTGAGGAAGAATACAGGCTATTTCACAAAGAGCTTGTAAATGCAGAAGTTTCTCCAAAAAAATGCTTTGAGAAGGAAGTTGTTTTTGAAGGCTGCATGCCCGTTGAAACTATGGCAAAAAGAGGGCCCCAGACACTGCTTTTCGGACCTCTGAAGCCGGTTGGACTCATAGATCCGGGAACCGGAAAACAACCTCATGCTGTTGTACAGCTAAGACAGGACAATAAGGATGGTACTTTATTTAATATAGTAGGCTTCCAGACGCACCTGAAATGGGGTGAGCAGAAAAGAGTGTTCAGCATGATACCCGGACTTGAGAATGCAGAATTTGTAAGATACGGTGTAATGCATAGAAATACCTTCATCAATTCACCCAAGCTAATGAGGCCTACTCTCCAATTGAAGGATAACGGCAAACTATTTTTTGCAGGCCAGATAACAGGGGTTGAGGGTTATGTTGAATCAGCCTCTTCAGGGCTGATTGCAGGAATAAACGCTTCAAGAGTTCTCAAGGGTATGGAGCCTGTTGTATTTCCTGATACTACAGCCCATGGAGCATTATGCCGGTATATAACCGATAACACTGTAAAGAGCTTTCAGCCTATGAATGTGAATTTCGGCATATTTCCCCAGCCTGAGTACAAGATAAGGAATAAGAAGGAGAAGAGCAGTTATTATGCTGAAAGAGCATTAAAGCAGTTAGAAATATTTACCCGTTCAGAACTCTAATGGTTGAAATATAAAAATGCTTGTGCTATATTAAATTTGATAAGTTTTTTGATTTTTATGAATATTAGAACACTTATGGGATAGATAATATCTGGAGGAATAATATGTTTCATGGAACTACAATAGCAGCAGTCAAAAGAGATGGAAAGGGTGCCATTGCCGGTGACGGACAGGTGACCTTCAGCCAAAGTACAATTATTAAAGCAACAGCCAGAAAGGTAAGACGATTGTTTGGAGGTAAAGTCATAGTTGGCTTTGCCGGATCGGTTTCAGATGCCTTTACCTTGTCGGAGAGGCTGGAAGAAAAGCTGGAACAGCACAGCGGCAATCTTAAAAGAGCTGCTGTCGAGCTGGCGAAGGAATGGAGAAGCGACAAGGTATTGAGAAATCTTGAGGCTATGCTTATAGCTCTGGACAATGATACATTGCTTGTTATTTCTGGAAGCGGAGAGGTTATTGAACCGGATGACGGTGTAATAGCAATCGGTTCAGGAGGTAATTATGCTCTGGCAGCAGCAAAGGCACTGACTCAAAACACCGGATTGGAACCAAGTGAGGTTGTTAGGAAGTCCTTGGAAATAGCTGCTTCCATATGTGTTTTCACAAATAATAACATCATTGTTGAGGAATTATAGGAGGATGCTATGAACGAGTTAACTCCAAAGCAGATAGTTGCAGAATTGGATAAGTATATCATAGGACAGGAGAAAGCAAAGAAATCTGTAGCAGTAGCACTAAGAGACAGATATAGGAGGAATCTCCTTGATGATGAGATGCGAGCTGAGGTTACACCTAAAAATATATTGATGATAGGGCCTACAGGGGTTGGGAAAACTGAAATAGCAAGGAGAATGGCCAAGCTTGTCAATGCACCCTTTGTCAAGGTTGAAGCGACTAAGTTTACAGAGGTCGGCTATGTTGGAAGGGATGTAGAGTCAATAATCAGAGATCTGGTAGAATTCTCTGTCAGAATGGTCAAGGCAGAGAAGATGTCACAGGTCAACGAAAAAGCCATAGAATTGGCAGCAGAAAAGGTTTCAGAGATACTGGTCCCCTCCGCTAAGAAAAGCAATATGCCAAAGAACCCCTTTGAAATGATTTTTAATTATGGGGGCAGCGGGGAAAAGGAAGAGGATGATACAGAAAAGCAAAAGGAAGATGATCTGGCAACCAACAGGTACTATGTCAGGGAGAAGCTTATAAACGGTGAATTGGATGGCCAGATTGTAGAAATTGAGGTTGAGGACTCGTCAGGACACAATATTGAGATGTTGTCCGGACTTGGCATAGATCAAATGAATATTAACCTTCAGGACATGTTTGGAGGTATACTTCCCAAAAAGACAAAACGCAGAAGAGTGACGGTAAAGGAAGCATTGAGACTGTTGACGCAGCAAGAGGCGCAAAGGCTTATTGACATGGATGATGTAATCGATGAAGCTGTCAAGAAAGCAGAAGAGCGTGGAATAATCTTTATTGATGAGATCGACAAGATAGCGGGAAAAGGATACGGGGGTGGACCGGATGTATCCAGAGAAGGCGTGCAGAGGGATATACTTCCTATAGTAGAAGGCAGTACAGTGATAACAAAATATGGCCCTGTAAGGACGGATTATATGTTATTTATAGCCGCAGGTGCCTTCCACGTTGCAAAAGTATCCGACCTTATACCGGAGCTTCAGGGAAGGTTTCCCGTCAGAGTGGAGCTATCCAGTTTGAGCAAGGAGAATTTCAAGGAGATACTGACCAAGCCTAACAATGCTCTTATAAAGCAGTACAAGGCTCTTCTTGAAACAGAAGGAATTAATGTCGCTTTTGAGGAGGAGTCCATCGAAGAGCTGGCTTCAATTGCAGCCTTCATGAACGAGCAGTATGAGAATATAGGAGCAAGAAGGTTGTATACGGTAATGGAAAGTCTTTTTGAGGACATATCCTTTGAGGCTCCGGACATGAAAGAAAAAGAACTGACTATTTCAAAAGATTACGTACACAAAGCGTTAATGTATGACATTAAAGGAAAAGATGTCAGCAAGTATATTATTTAATAAGGAGGAAGCATATGAGCTCTACACTTTTAGAAAAAATGAGGAAGGTAAACAAGGTACTACAGACATCGGATACACAATCAGTATCTTTTCATGATCTAAGTAAAATACTCAGTGAAGTATTGAATGCTAACGTTTATATATTGAGCAGAAAAGGAAGAATACTTGGTTATGCACTTGGCACCGTTGAAGAGTGTGATTTCCTGATAAACGATCTTCTGGCGGATAAAAGATTCCCTGAGGATTATAACAAGTCATTACTTGGATATCATGAGACCAGGTCAAATATAATAAACAAAGAGAGTGTTTGTGTGATCGACAACAGCGAAAAGTGCGCTGTGGGTACAAAGTATTCAACTATAGTTCCTGTGAATGGCAGCGGCGAAAGGCTTGGCACTGTAATACTCGGCAAGTACAATGAGGAATTCACAGAGGAAGATCTTGTGCTGGCTGAATATGGAGCGACAGTAGTAGGACTGGAGATTCTTAGATCCAAGCACGATGAAATAGAGGAAGAGGCAAGAAAGAAAGCTGTTGTTCAGATGGCTATAGGTACACTGTCTTATTCAGAATTGGAAGCTGTTGAACATATATTCAGAGAGCTTGAAGGAAATGAAGGGCTGCTTATTGCCAGTAAAATTGCTGATAAAGTAGGTATAACAAGGTCGGTAATCGTTAATGCATTAAGAAAGTTCGAAAGTGCCGGGGTCATAGAGTCCAGATCTCTTGGCATGAAGGGTACACATATAAGAATTTTAAATGAAAAGCTGCTGGAAGAGCTTAAAAAAGTTAGATAATAGTTTATTAGAGGGTTGGTTGAACAAAAGGTTCAACTAATCCTTTTTTATGTACGATAATATAATATAGATACGAGATACGAGATACGAGATACGAGATGCGAGATGCGAGATGCGAGGTGCACGTCATCCTGAACAGAGTGAAGGATCTTCAACCATGCTGCTCAAGCTGTATGCGAAAATTGTCTAAAAGTTTTTAATGTTATACTGTATTAATTATGGAGGAAACAGAGGAAATGAAAGATTAGTGTCGAATAGTAAACTGGTATAAGTTTTTGTTGGTAAAAATGAGTAGTTAAATGTAATATATTTCGCGAAAAACATTTTGCATTATTAATTCAGATTTCGCGTAAATGTTACCTTGATTGTTATTGAATTCGCACTTTGCCCAATATATATACTTTTGTGCGTTCAATATAGTTTAAAAGGAGGTTCCAGTTATGATAGATAGGATAAGCAATAAGACCTTGACCCTTGAAAAGGCTTTGGATGCAGCTTGGATGAGGAATGAAGCAATATCAAACAATATTGCAAATGTTAATACTCCAGGGTATAAGAAATCCTATGTTAAGTTCGAGGAGCTTCTGACTGACGCTGCAGACAAGTTTCAGATTTCAGGCATAAAAAAAGATGAAAAATTCCTGCCCATAGGTAAGGACATAGGAATGACAGTATCTCCAGAAGTAGTACAGGAGAATTTCACCTCTATGCGCAGAGATGGCAACAATGTTAATATTGATGTTGAAATGGCTGAGCTGGCAAAGAATTCTATCAAGTACAATGCCTTGATAGCTCAGATGTCAAAGGAATTCAACAAAATTAAGATGGTAATTAACGGGAGGTAGGAATAATGGCATTTTTAAACTCTATTAATATTAGTGCTTCCAGTTTAACTGCAGAAAAGCTCAGGATGGATGTAATATCAAGAAATATTGCTAATGTAAATACTACCAGGACAGCAGATGGAACACCTTACAGAAGACAAGTTGTTGTTTTTCAGGAAGGGGACAAGCAGATGTCCTTCAGTGACTATCTGAGTGACGCCAGCAAGAGTCTCATAGGCTCCGGGGTCAAAGTCACCGGAATTACAGAAGATAAAACACCCTTCAAATCAGTATATGACCCTGGCCATCCCGATGCTGATGAAGAAGGTTATGTTAAAATGCCTAATGTTGATGTAATGACTGAGATGGTGAATATGATATCTGCAAGCAGGGCATATGAAGCCAACGTTACTGCCATTAACTCTGCAAAGAGTATGGCAGTTAAAGCACTGGAAATAGGAAAAGGATAAAGTAAAAGGTGATAATCGGCATATTTTGTTGAAGGGATTGAAAGAGGATGAAAATTAATTTTCCGAATCAGCCATTAAATATTAACAGCAATTCCATTAATGGCAGAGCCAAGAGTGAAGGAGTAAGCTTCACAGATTTCTTAAACAATGCTGTTTCTGATGTAAACAAGCTTCAGCTGGAATCAGAAAAATTAAATGAAGCTTTTGCAATGGGCAGGAATGACAACATACATCAAGTAATGATAGCTGCTGAAAAGGCGGATTTAGCTTTGCAGTTTACAGTGCAGATAAGGAACAAAATTCTTGAAGCATATCAGGAAATAATGAGGATGCCTGTTTAGAAATGTACGAGGACCGAGTTACATTATATACTATAGGGGTTACATGAGGTGATTGAATGGGCGAATTTCTTAACAAGTTTAAAAGTGGTTTCAACGAGTTCTGGAGCGGTTTGGAAAAGGGTCAAAGAATACGAATAATAATCGCTGCTGCATTGTCTTTTATATTGATAACAGGTTTTGTAATGTATGCAAGCCGTCCACAGATGGAGATATTGTATTCAAACCTGAGTCAGGCCGATGCAGGACAAATATACTCCAAGCTTAAAGAAATGAATATGAGCACAAAAATAGAAGGCACTACCATATATGTCCCCAAGGATAAGGTCGATGAACTGAGAGCACAGTTGGCAGTTGACGGTTTCTTGGGTGAGGATTCTACATATCCCGAGGAAACCCAGGCATCCTTTTACGAGACCAGTGAGGATAAGAGCCAGCGATACCTCATAGCTAAGCAGAACAAGCTTAAGAAGGGCCTGAAAGCTATAAAAGGTGTTGAATATGTTGATGTAAATCTATATATCCCTGAGGATCAGACCTTCATCATTGATCAGGGCAGCAATGAATCCACTGCTTCTTTGATTATAAAAATGAAGCCTGGGTATCCGGCTCTTGACAGGAATCAGGTTAACGGCATTGTGCAGTATGTATCAAAAAGTGTCAAAGGCCTGCAGCCTGACAGGATATCTATAATTGACGAAAACGGAAGGTCACTGGTACCCGAGGCTGGAACAGCCAATGCAATGGTTTCTACTCAGATGGAGATGCAGGAAGCAGTGAAGGAGAAAATCGAGAAAAGCATCACAAAATTCCTGGAAGCTCCCTTTGGAATGAATAATGTAAAGGTAACGGCAGCAGTGAAGCTTGATTTCAACAGTGTCACCCAGGATAAAACAACCTTTACGGCACCTGATGATGAAAATAACGCAGGTATAGTAAGAAATATGCAGGATATAAAGAAAGAATGGGTGGATGCGGGTCAGGGAGGCGTCCCGGGAACTGACACCAATACTGATATAAATCAATATGCCGAGGTTGATGCTTCAAAAGCCCAATACAATGAAGCAAGTACGATTGTAAACTACGAAATAAATGAAATTAAAGAAACTATAGTAAAGGAAATAGGAAATATTCAGTCCTTGTCAGTATCAGTGCTTATTAATGAAAATGGACTTAAGGAAGAGGCTCTGGCTGATACAGAGGAGCTTACGGCGAAAGTAAAGGACCTGGTAAAGTATTCTATACAAGGCTTTAATGCAGCAGCATCAACACCGGATAATAGTATAAACATTGCACTTATGAAGTTTGACACTACCTTGGAGGATGGTATAAGGAGTGCGCAGGCAGAAGAAGCAAAAATGAGGTCAAGAGAGCTTTTTGTAATGATCGGAACAGGAATTGGCGCTGTACTGGTATTTGGAGCTGCAATGTTCCTGCTGCTCAGAAAAAGATCCGGAGGTTCGGGTGATGTTGAATATGTTAAAGACAACACTGGAAGAACAATACCTGTAAGTATGCTGACCGGAGATCCGGTTGCTGAAATTGACCTTGAGGATAAGAATCAGGTTAAGAAGAAGATAGAAAAGTTTGTAGGGCTTAAGCCGGAGACAGTTGCGCAGCTCTTAAAAACTTGGCTAAACGAGGAGTAGAGGTGGTTAATAGTGGCAAGAGGATCGAAAGGTAATCTAAATGGCAGGCAAAAATCAGCAGTGCTTTTAATAACCCTTGGACCGGAAAAATCTGCAGCTATATTCAAGCATTTGAGAGAAGAAGATATTGAGCAGCTTACTCTGGAAATTGCAAATATGCGGACAGTATCCCCAGAGGAAAAAGAAGAAGTGCTGAATGAATTTTATCAGATATGTGTTGCTCAGGAGTATATTTCAGAGGGTGGTATTTCATATGCCAAGGATATATTGGAAAGAGCTCTTGGAGGCCAGAAGGCATTGGATGTTATAAACAGGCTTACAGCTTCACTTCAGGTCAGACCCTTTGACTTTGTAAGAAAAGCCGATCCGGCGCAGATTTTGAACTTTATACAGGGTGAGCATCCTCAGACCATTGCGCTTATATTAGCTTATCTGAAGCCCCAGCAGGCTGCTGCCATCATATCCTCGCTGCCCCAGGACAAACAAGCTGATGTTGCGAGAAGAGTTGCCATTATGGACAGGACATCTCCTGAAATTATCAAGGAGATTGAAAGAGTCCTTGAAAGGAAGCTCTCTTCCATGGTTACACAGGACTATACCATTGCAGGCGGCTTGACTGCAGTTGTCGATATACTTAACTCCGTAGACAGAGGTACGGAAAAGTTCATAATGGAGACCCTGGAAGTACAGGATACCGACCTGGCTGAACAAATAAGAAAGAGAATGTTTGTATTTGATGATATTGTCACCCTTGACAACAGATCTATACAGAGAGTCACCAGAGAGGTTGAAAACAATGATTGGGCTCTAGCTCTCAAAAATGCAGGAGAAGAGGTCAAAAAGGCTATTTTCAGCAATATGTCAAAACGTCTTGCAGAGATGATAAAGGAAGATATGGACTATATGGGGCCGGTAAGGCTCAGAGATGTTGAAGAAGCACAGCAGAAGATAGTAAATGTAATAAGGAAACTGGAAGATGCAGGAGAAATTGTAATCTCCAGAGGCGGAGGAGATGAAATAATTGTCTAAGGTCTACAAAGCCGGTAATGTTTCCATAGGTGCCCCAAAGCCTATAATAAATGTATTTAAAGGTATGAT
>LOES01000140.1 GCA_001515955.1 Clostridia bacterium BRH_c25
TTGAAAATTGCCAGGGTTTTATTTTGTGAAGGCCCTGTTCCTATGACCATAACTCCGCCATTGTATACCCACTTTTTCAAAGCTTCATATTGAGGCTTGCTTAGCTTTGAGGTGTCAAAATTGTTTATTACTATGACATTAAAGGTTTTTAACGCGTCAATATCTTCGGGGAAGGAGTTCTCATCCAGCCTGATATTTTTTGTACCAAAATTGCCAACACCTTTTACTGTCATTTTATTTATGTATTTTACACTGTCAAAGTCATCACTCAGAATACCTATGGCGTAGGTCTCCGCATTTGAGCCTGGGTCTACCCTAAAAGCCTTTGTACTCACAACATTCTTGCCCTCTGCAAGGTTCACATTGAGCTTGGTGTTGAAAACATTCATAGGTACATTCATTACGAATTTTTTGGTGGAATCCTTGGGAAGACTCACATTCATTGCATATATCGTAATGCTGTCAGATTGGTTGGGCATCTCTATCTGAAGCTCACCATTTATGTCCCTCAGCTTGTTTTCAATCTCAAAATAAACAGGCGTTGTGTAACCGATTTTGTAGAACTTGTCAAAACCCACCTTCATATCGATTTTTATTTCATCATCAACTGCAGCCTGCACATCAAGCTGCGTAAGCTGTCCCATGACTATTGCGAGCATTATAATAAATACTGCTGTGATTTTCAATCCCTCTTTCAATCCATAAACCCCCATATTACGCTGATTTTTACCCTTATAATTTTGTACATACTTTTACCCATACTTAGACGTTATATATCCTGTAAATGTTTCAAACTATATATCACAGCTATATACATTTCTGTGATATATAGTAATCCATTGCTACAACTAATATTCTAACCTACAGAAATCAATTATCCAATAGCTGGATTATGACATTTGCTTTACAATCGCTGAGAGGAGCCTTGTATGCATTCCCTGTTGCAAAAATATAAGCAAGCCATTATTGGCTTACTTATATTTGAAGCTTATTGCTGTATCCTGAAATCTTCTGTATGTTTTCAGTCTGCTGTAAACCTCCTGTCTGGAGAAGAAAAATAACGAAAATGCTTCCCATAAAAATACCCACCCGCCTATGGAAAGCCCTTCAATTAATATAGTAGTGAAAAAGCTATTCTCAATTTTTTGTACAGACAAATATCCCACCGATAAAAAAGCAATAGCCATGACAATATATAAAATTATCTTTTCCCTTATTTGCTTTATCTCTTTTCTAATAAAATGAGTGGTAAAGTCAAAATTGTTTTTTATGCCCACCTTGGACAGTTTCTCTTTATCCTCATTAAATTGATCCTCAGGCATGTAAAATTGCAATTCCAGAGGGAACCCTAATGGAATATCAGAAGAACACACTTCCATAAAGTTTACAAGATCCGGGTCAAGATCCCTTCTTTTAATTGGGGACGGATCCCAACCATTGAAAATCTCATTATAATCAACTAATGAAATTTCTATAATAAATGCGTTCGTTTCCGGATTCACTTTGTATATCTGTTTCAGATAATTCTTCTTTTTCTTGAACATATAAACCTCCGCTTACCGTTCATACATACAACTTATTTATATATATATTATCCCATTTACTACCACTTGTAAACTTACACCCTATGCACGTATTAATACTATTTTAAACATGTGCAGGTATCCATTATTCTGGTAAAATAGAAATAGAAATGGAGGAATCACAGATGGATACAACTAGAATGAAAAACTTGCTGGTTGAGCTTTGTAGTGTTTCAAGCATATCTGAGACAACCGGAGAAATTGATATGGCCGAAAAGCTTTATGAAGTGCTCATGAGAATGGATTACTTTAAAGCTAACCCAAGCAATGCAGCAATTGATTCTATGAAAAATGACCGGTTGAACAGATCCTTTGTCCATGCTCTTATGGAGGGAAAGAGAAAAAGTCCCAAAACAGTCATACTTCTAAGCCATTTTGATGTAGTGGATGTTGCAGACTACGGCCCTTATAAGGATTATGCCTTCAAGCCCTTGGAGTATACAGAGCTTCTGAGGCAGGACATCAGCATCAGTCTCTCAAAGGAAGCTAAAGAAGACCTTGCCTCAGAGGATTATATTTTTGGCAGGGGAACAATGGATATGAAGTTCGGAATAGCTCTTGATGTCGAAATAATGTGCCAAATTGAGAGTAAATTAGATAATTTCCCGGGAAATATCCTTTTGCTGTCGGTTCCTGACGAAGAAAACAATTCTGCAGGAATGCTTGCCGCTGTTGAGCTCCTAGTAAGATTGAAGGAAGAAAGAGGACTGGAATATGTATGCTGTATAGTATCAGAGCCCCACTTCCCCAAATATCCCGGAGATGACGGCAAGTACATATATACTGGAGCTGTCGGCAAACTGCTGCCGGTTTTCTTCTGTGTGGGTAAAGAAACTCATGCAGGTGACCCCTTTTCCGGCCTTAATCCTAATCTTCTCACCGCTAAGATTATTGAAGCCATTGAACTGAATCCGGAGCTGTCAGATGCGGTTGGAAGCTACAAAGTGCCCGAGCCGGTGTGTTTGAAACAGTCTGATATAAAAGCTGCCTATTCTGTATCTACTCCGGCCGCCGCCTATGCATATTTTAATTTCATGACTGTTGTTTCTTCACCGGAGGAAATACTTAAAAAGCTTAAGAGTATAGGTAAGGAAGCATTTATGGAAGTATTATACAACATACGGAGCAGGGCTGATCAACTGCAAGCCTTGACTGGCAGCAAGCCGAAGCTTCCCTCCATGAAGCCCTGTGTTATGACATATCAGGAGCTTTATAGGATGTGTCTTGAAGCTAAGGGCAAAGAGCTTGACGAACATATGAGTGCCTTTATAAAAGAACTGCCTGCAAGTGACCTAAGAGAATTGTCCGTCAGTATAGTAAGAGAAGCACACAAATTCTGCCCCTATAGGGATCCCATGATAGTGCTGTTCTATGCACCTCCATATTACCCTCACTCCGGAATAGAAGGAAACAACAGCAAGATTATTGAAATAGCAGAAGGGATTATAGAAAAGGCAAAATTGAAATATGGTGATCACATGTCTCTGGAGCCCTTCTTCCCAGGCTTATCTGATATGAGCTATCTAGGATTGCCGGATAATATAGATATAAATAGTTTAAAGGACAACTTCCCCCTTTGGGGTGACAAATATACCATTCCATTGGATGCCATAGCCGGACTTAATATACCCTTTATGAATATCGGACCTCTAGGAAAGGATGCCCATAAGTACACCGAGAGACTTTGCGTTTCCTATTCCTTTGATAATGCTGCAAAGCTTGTGTTTGAAGCATTATTATCAGCCCTTGATATAAATCCCAAGTCC
This sequence comes from Clostridia bacterium BRH_c25, assembly GCA_001515955.1. Next base: position 3,350 of record LOES01000140.1, read on the forward strand.
TTTGGGTTATAATATATACGGGCGGACATTGTTCGCCCCTACGGGTTATTCTTAAAAACAACGTTATAAATATGTTATACATTGAAAAGAGGTATTTTAATGGCTAAAGTTATACTTAAGAAGGGTGAAGAAGATAGAATACAGATGGGGCACCCCTGGATTTTTGGCAACGAAGTTAAAAATATTGATGGAGATTTCAATCCTGCTGATATAGTTGATGTATATGACTCAAGGAACCATTTCCTTGGAAGAGGATACATAAACCCCAGGTCCAAGATACTGGTCAGACTATTAACCCGGGATCACGAGGAAATAAACAAGGAATTCTTCAGAAAAAGAATTATTCAGGCATGGGACTACAGAAAAAAGCTTGTAGACACCTCAAGCTGCCGTGTTATTTTCGGAGAGGCTGATTTCCTGCCTGCTCTCATAGTGGATAAGTTCGGGGATTATCTCAGCATTCAGACCCTGTCCCTTGGAATAGAAAAGCACAAGGACACTATAGTGGAGCTTCTGGAAGAAATACTGGCGCCAAAGGGTATATATGAAAGAAACGATGTGAAGATCAGGGAAAAGGAAGGTCTGAAGCAGCAAAAGGGCTTCATAAAAGGACCCTTTGATACTACTGTTGAGATAATGGAAAACGAAATTAAAATGCTTGTAGATATAGAAAACGGTCAGAAGACCGGTTACTTCCTTGACCAGAGAGAAAACCGTGCAGCACTGAAGCCCCTTGTGAAGGATGCCCGTGTATTGGATACCTTTACTCATACCGGAGGCTTTGCACTCCATGCAGCTTACTACGGCGCAAAAGAAGTTACTGCAGTGGATATTTCCGGACATGCAATAGAATATGTCAAAAGAAATGCAGGGATTAACGGTCTTCAGGATAAGATAAAAGGTGTGGTCGGAAATGTGTTTGATGTACTTAAAGAATATCAGATGACAGATGAAAAATTCGATGTGGTTATACTTGATCCTCCAGCCTTCTGCAAATCCAAGTCGGCTGTGGAAGGAGCCTACAGAGGCTACAAGGACATAAACCTGCGGGGCATGAAGATATTGAAGCCCGGAGGCTTCCTTATGACCTGCTCCTGCTCCCACTACATGTATCCCGGACTGTTCATGGAGATGATACAGGATGCAGCGAAGGATGCCAGGAAAATTGCAAGACAAGTGGAATTCAGGACTCAGGCTAAGGACCATCCGGTGCTCTACGGCTCCGATGAGTCAATGTACCTGAAATGTGTAATTTTGCAGGTGATATGATAACAGTCACTAGTCGCTAGAATTGAGCTAGTGCTCCGAAGCCTTTGCTTGAATCTAGTGACTAGCGACTAATGACTAGTGACTATCATTATATATAATGATGCTTCTTAAAATACATAAGGCTTATCACTGCTACAATTGCACTCAGTACGAAGACAAAAGGATAACCATATATCCATTTCAGCTCCGGCATGTACGTGAAGTTCATTCCATACCAGCCTGCAATAAGTGTTAAAGGTAAAAAAACAGCGGTTATTACAGTAAACAGCTTCATTGTATGGTTGAGACTTATGTCCACTTGTGCCTGATATGCCTCCCTGACCTGGGTCACATAGTCCCTAAGGTGCAGTACGTTATCATTAAGCCTTTCTATGCGGTTCTTCAGTATGGCGAAGTATTTCAGTGCACTTTCTTCAATCAGTCCATTCTCATTTTCCTCCAAGCCCTCTGCTATATCCAACAAAGGTTCATAATATCTTTTTAAGAATAACAGCTGCTTTCTCAGTTCAATTATCTCCTTTGTAAAATCCCGGCGTGCTTCCTGCATGACCTGCTCCTCCAGGAGAGCTATCCTGCTTTCTATTTCCTTGAGTATGACATTATCCATGGAAGTCAGTCTATGAAGCATTATGTATAGAATTTTTGACAGATTTACAAAGTAATTGCTGGACTTATTGGCGTTTTCCAATACTTCCTTCTTTACATCATCTATCAGCCTATTGGCTGATTTGGACACCAGTATCAGATATCTCGATGTGAGATAGAAATCCAGTTCTCTGGCAGTAAGCCAGAACTTTTTATTACCGGATACATCCTTGTCCATTATGTTTATTACACAAAAGCTGAATTCGTCATAAATCTCCAGCCTTGGATTCTGCCTGGAGCTTATGCATTCCTCAACAGTAGTGTTGTGAAATTTGAAAAAGCCATTATTCTCACATAGCTCTTCAGGGGTTGATATTATCCAGTACCTGGACTTATCATCCCTGCTTATATCCTCAAAGGTTGTTTCACACAGATTATTATCCTTCAGTCTATATACTTCCATTGTGCCGCCTCCCAAAATATACATAAGCATGCTCTGCCGCTCAAGATCCCCATAGTCTAATTCTACCATACGTTTTGCGAAATATCCTTGTATTGTTCATTCAGATTTCAAATAATTATATTCCGTTTTCCAGCATAAATATTTTCCATTCATCAGAGCTTTTCCTATAATGAATATACCATGTCTGGCAGTCCTTTTTCCCTTCTATTTCCACCTGTACTCCGGAGGTTATAGTTCCGTCGTCCTCTATGACATACCAGCTCTGCGTGACCTGTACCAGATTCCTGTCAGTTGCCATATACCCTTCCACATGCATATCCTCTGTGGCATATCTTATGTAACTGGAATTATTCTCCGATATCATGTACTCCGTATCCTCAGAAAGCATACTTGTAACTCTGGCCTTATCCCTTCTGAAAGTTGCCTGCACAAACTCGCAGGATTCTGATGCAATAAATTCGCCAAGTTCCTTTACATTCTCCTCTTCTGTTTCTTTTTGTCTCCTGAATTGCCTCCCGGCATGATTCACACTGCTTAATCTGGCTGATATATCATCAGGGACCGGCTCTCCAAATCTGAACAGTACCCCGCCCAGGTATAAATCTGTTGTGACAAGGACAAGAAGCATAGTGGCAAAATAGCATAAGTATCTTTTCACTGTGTTCACCCCTAAAACAATGTATTTCTTCTTATGTTATTATTTGCCCAAGCTATGAAATATAATACAGAAGGCTATGGATTTCATCAATCCATAGCCTTATTTTAAACTATTGCTTTTATAAACCTATTACCGCTGTCATTGGATAAATCAATAAATTCATCGCCAAACCTTACAATAGGCTGCCAGATCCTGTTTGGATTTATAAATACTATCTCACAGATTTCCCCTGAATTCAACTCCACAAAATCCCCTATATATGTATTTGCTATATTTTTTATAAACACTGTGAGTATCCTTGTATCCAGCTTGCCAAAAGTCTGCATTTCGAAATTCTTAATTACCTCAAAAGGGCATATCCTGTTCCTGTACGACCTGTTGGAGGTCATTGCATCATATATATCCGCTATTGCCACTATCTTGGGAAAAAGCGGTATATCTTCATCAACAGCTCCCACCGGGTAGCCGGAGCCATCGATTTTCTCATGATGCATCAGTACTGCATATTTCATGTTTAAAGTGGCATCCTTTACATTCTCCATCATCATATAGCCCAAAACGGGGTGCTTCTTCAACTCATCAAATTCCGGACTGGTAAGCTTACCCGGTTTCAGGAGCAGCTTTTCGGATATTTTAGTCTTGCCTATGTCGTGCAGCAGTCCTGCAGTTGCAATTTCATCAATCTCTGCTTCACTAAGCTTCAGCCACTTTGCAATTATTATTGACATTAGGGATACATTCAGTGAATGTGAATATGTATAATCATCCATGGGTCTTATAAAGTGAAGGTAGTTTATTACATCACTTAAAGTACTAAACTCTTTTATTATATGCCTGCTTATCTGATTGACTGTGTGGACGTCTACAGCGACGCCCCTTCCAATTTCCTTTATAATATGAGTGACCTCATCCACTTTGATTTCGTATTTCTGTTTGAAGCTTATTACATTTTCCTGGATATAAACACTCTCTATTTCTTCCTTTGCTGCATATAGTCCATCATTTTCGCTAAGCCTTATTCTGATTTTATCAATATTATTAATGAGTATTTTTTCAATATGCCATTTGTCGATGACGGTACCTTTCATAAGAATAGCAACGCCTGCAGTATTATAAACATCTTCAAAGATTACCATTCCGGGTTTCAGAATACTGGAGGGAACATTCATAACTTTCATATCCGCTCACCTCATCTTTAATATCTATGTATATTATACTACTTTTATCTGACAAATTACACTCTTTATTTACAAGATATTACATGAATTGTAGTTATCTCCTTATCCGGTAATAAATCTTGCCTATATTGAAAAGCAGCTCTGAAAGCACTTCATTTCTTATTACATAATTGCATACCGCCGGTTTATAAGGCTTTGCTCTGTTAATAGTATCCAGAAATTCCAGAAGCCTGTTTTCTTCCATTATGCCGTCAAGGCTGAAAAGAGAAATACTGTCTATACCTATTCCCTTCAATATTCCCATATCCTTTTCAAATATTCTGATATCGTCATAGTAAGGCTCATTTCCCAGTTTTCCAACGTTTGTAACACCTACCGAAATGGCCAGCTTATCCTTGAGCACCTCTTTCAGATGTGACACCTGATGGTATATCAGATAATCCACATCTACCTTCTTGATCTTCTTCATTTCATTTCTAATCATAGTTGCATAGTACATGAGGTTATATTTATCCCAATCCACATCAAACACCGGAATTTCAAGAGCATTCTGCATAAGCTCAGAGTTGAACCGTATGTCATAATAACAATGTCTTATACAGGCAGCATAGCTTTCAAGACCCTTTGAACGCAAGTAATGGGCGGTCTCAGCAAAAGTTTTCCTTGCTTCATTAAAACGCTGCTTATTCAGATTTGCAGTGAGCATTTTTGTGTATGTTATTAAAGGACTGATAACGTTTCTGGGTTCACACAGTCTTTTAATATCCTCCAATGGCGATTCCAGGTCAATGCACAATCCTTTTATTTTCAGAGCCTTATACTCCAGCTTTTCTACCAATTTTCTGACATACGTATCAAAATGTCCTGCATTCCTTTCATTTATCCAATACCCCATTTCATCAGAAAGAGTTGCCCAGATAGAAACCGGCACATCATTTTCATTGTATGTCTTTATCATATTGTAGAAGTCTTCGTTGTCATGTCCATATTCCAGCTTGTAATTCAAGGTCACATTATACCGCTTAAGGGCTTCAATGATATGCTTACTGCAGACTTCCTCCGGAGGAGTGAATTCGCACCATATTCTAGTATCCATTTTTAACCTCCAAATAGGTGATTTTTAAATTGGATATTCTTTTCTGTGGGCTGCTCGTGGGAATCCACGTGCAGTGTAACAGAACTTATAGAATATCTTATTTAAAAACACCGTCAATTGACTACTTAATTAGCCGTTCTCATTTATGTTTTCCCCAAATCGTGCTCAAAATCCCTTTACAATTTCTGCAATGGTGGTTTTTTTGCTTTTATTATATAATAATAACAGATACGAGATTCGAGAGCTAAAGTATGGCTTCGAAGATCTTTAGTTAATAAGTATGAAGGTGATATTATGTCTATCCGCTATAGAATGTTAAAAGATTATGCCGACACCTGTTTCATAGAAAAAAAATCAAGGTTTATATCCTATGCTCAGCCTGTTTATTCAGAAGAAGAGGCTATGCAGTTTTTAAGCAGCATCAGAAAAAAACATTATGACGCAGGACACAATTGTTATGCTTATATACTGGGAGAATCCATGAATACTCAACGTTCCAGTGACGATGGAGAGCCCTCGGGAACTGCAGGAGTCCCCATACTGGAAGTACTGAAGAAAGAGGGACTAACTAACTCAATTGTAATTGTAGCCAGATACTTCGGAGGTATCCTCCTTGGTGCCGGGGGACTCATCAGGGCATATACGGAGAGTGCGGTCAGAGGCATCAAAGCCGCCGGTATTGTGTGGGTACAACCTTTTGCAGTACATCAGCTTCAGATGGATTATTCTTTTTTAAGCAAGCTGCAATACGAGCTATCCAAAAAGGATTATATAATTGAGAATATAGAATATCTGGAAAATGTGACTATGAAGGTTCTGACAGCAGCAGAGCATAGAGACGCATTTATCGAAGATATAGCCCAATGGACAAATGGAAGCATTGCAGCAGAATTTCTTGGAGAACAAATGCTCACGGTTGACGAGACAAGTGGAGCAATAATGAAATAACTAAGCGTTTCTCGCTTAGTTATTTCATTATTATTTTTTTCAATCAAAATTTTAATAATAGTAGTCAAAATCATATCCGCCATAGGGATAACCATAATAATCCCTTCTCCTGCGTCTGCGTCTTCTTCTGAAAAGCTCGTTTAACAGGAGTATACGCAGAAGATCCCTTGAAAATCTTCTTCCCGGATACTGTCTGGTTTCTTCTTCCTCAGCCATTTCAGGCATTTCCTTGACCATTTTCTTGTATGCATTGTCAACCATCATGCTGATCATTTCCCTGTCCGGACGGTTCTCGTGCATCATTTCATCCTTTTCTTCCATCCTGTCGATTTCTACTTTTACATAAACCATTATTTTTTTGCAGCTCTCAGGATACATTTTCACAAACTGCCTGTCGTCCTCTTCATCTGCATAGTAATTATCCATTTCAAGCTCTTCCACCATAGGCATTTCATTTTCCATACCCATGGGCTCCCCTTGATGCATCATCGGCATACCGCACATCATAGGACATTTGAACTTTTTGCCCATTTGATAACCTCCCAATCTATTCATCGTAATATCAGTAATATGAAATGAATGACGGAAAGTGCACGTCTCATGATAATATATACTCATATATAGTTGCTCTAACTTATCGCACCTTTAATCTTTTCAGCAATACCTTTCATCTTGTAAAGCGGTACTGAGCAAATAGCAAATCTTATACCCCTGGAAATCGGTACCGCAAATATATTTTCCTTCTTCAGGAGCTTGCAGCTTTCCTCCGGCTGTATAGCAGGTATTGTAATAAAAAAACCCGACTTATAAGGGCATATATCAAGGTGGCTGCCTCTCGCTTCCTCAATGAATATTTCAGCCCTTTTCTCCAGCAGCTGTCTAAACTCCTCCCGCTCTTCATCTACCCTTAGGAGTAATTCTTTGTTATTCATAATCTCAGAAAGCAATTTCATGCCGCATCTTGTTCCGTTGGACCAGGTTCCTCTGTTGGAGGTCTCAAAAACATCTGAAAACTCCTGCACTACATCCTTGTTTGAGCTTACACAGACTGCAGCCCCTGTACGAAGTCCATACATGGTAAGGCTCTTTGACGTGCTGAAGGCTACTATCACAAGCAGATTGGAAGGCAGTCCTGAAAAATGGCTCATGAAGCTTCTGGTGTCTGAAGCCCTGCCTGCATAATCTATATATGCTATGTCACAGAGCAGTGTAATCCGCTTGCTGCCGTCTGAAGCTGCTCCTTTGACCGTCTCAATAACCTGCCCCCATTCATCATCACTCAATGTATAGCCTGTCGGATTCTGAGCAGGTGAGTTCAGCAGAATAACAAGACTATCCTGTCTCTCAAGCAGCTCACTTACTTTCACTTCAAAGGAGTGTAAATTGAAGCTTTTTTCATCATCGAAGAGGGAAAAAGCACTAAGCTTTCTCAAGTTCTCTTCTGCAAGAGTCTTATAGGGTCCCCAGAACCAATCAGAGGTTAGTATTGTATCCCCTATGTCTGAGTAGTTCCATATGGTATGCCTGATAGCTCCGGACCCTCCAGGGGTTGCCGATGCTTTTATATATCCTTCAGGCCTGTTCTCCCTAAAGGTACTTTGGATTGCTGACTCCAGATAATCCGGTGTCCCTGGTATTGGAGCATAGGCAGCAAATTCAGTATCCGGAAGGTTTCTTAATGTCTTAATTACAGTTGGTAAAACTGCCAGCTTTTCATCCTCATCCAGTATGGCGCCTACTGTAGCATTTACAACCTTCTCTTTGCCGAACTGCAGTACGGCGCTGCCTGCTTCTCTGCTTACTGCAAATATCTTATCCTCTGTCCTTAGTGTATTGACATGTTTAGCAACCATAGAAACAATATCATTCATCTCAATCCCCCGTTTCCATATTTTATCACATTTCCAGGATTCCTACCCTATACAGAATATGAAAAAGAATCTACTCCATTTCTATGAGCAACCCCCCATCCTTATCATATAGGCCTTCCTCATCCACCTGCACATAGCCGTCAGTTGCATCGCAAAGGAAGTCCAGCATGCATTCGAGGAAATCCCATCCTCCCTCAGTAATATCCTCGTCCACCTCAAAAGCATATATCTGCTCGGCATTCTTCACTATTTCCAAAGCTTTTTTCTGACCTTTGGCATATGGCAGCTTTCTTATTTCATCCAGGAACTCTTCCTGCTCTTCCTTGAATACGCTTTCCTCATGCTCCTTTGTATCCCTTTCAAGCTCAATAGGCTTGGAGCTTTCATCGTATTGAATGACCATATTTCTCCAATCAGTCTCTTTAAACTCAGGCTCATCCGAGCCTGGAGAAGTAGCAAATTCATAGCCTGAATCTTTAAGCTCCTCACATATCGCATATAAGGAAGGAAAGTCCTCCACCTGAGAGAATACTCTAACATAAAAACTCATTTCAGCTCTCCTTTATAATATTTATATATAAATTTTACATAACATACAATAAATTGGCAATAGGCAATAGGTCAGGTATGCTTTCTAAGTCTGTACATACGGCCGATAGCCGCATCTTGTAACCCGGTCTCTTTGCCGATCAACTCATTAAGTGTTTTTTTCAACTGCACCATATCTACTGTAGTATTGCTGCAATATCCGTCAGGCCTCTGATTAATGATACCTATAACGGGCACACTGCCTACATCCCCTATCCCACTTACAAGCTCCCTTTCACATGCAATGGCAAGAATGAAGTCCGGCCTGAATTCCTTTACTGTATTTCTGGCCGCCGTTCCCCCTTTTGCCACAACTGCTTTGATACCATACTGCCCCATTATGGCCGCTGCTTCTCCAATCCTGCAGCAGCCGCATCTGCGGCAATTTGCTATATCCTCGGTAATCCTGCAGCTGCAGTCCTTGCTCTGCATACAGTGAGGAAGCAGCACAAGCATTTTAGCTGTTGGCTTCTTTTTAAGTCCGTACTTCACCACCAGGTTATTGATGTTTATATATATCCTTCCAAGCCAATCCTTATCCCCTTTAAAAAGCCCGGCAAAATACATGAAAGCCGGAAGCACCAGTCTCATTCCCAGCCTTAAGGCATATATGCCCAAGCCCCTTGCACTGCCTGATCTGTTTGCTTTAACCAGCTCTGCGGATACCAACCATAAAAGCAGAAAAATCGCCGAGGCTGCAACAATAACATATACTATTATCCTGCGGTATACAGCAAGATAAATTGATATAAGACCAAGAGAGGATATTAGTATAACCGTCAATAAAATAACGGCAATTATTGATGATAACTGTACAAATTTCTTTATTTCTTTTTCCAAGCTACTTCCTCCATAATACAATATAAGGAGTTTAATACGTTTTAAATATTATGCGGGTTATTCTGGTTAAGTATTCAACTCTCCATATAGCTGCACAACTTACAACTTCATCCTCCTGCTTTGAATATTTACTCTCAGTGGGGTTATACTACTCATTTGAATGAAAGTAAAGGAGGCTTCTATATGGCAATTGCTTTTTTTTATGGTTCAATTGCGGCAATATGGATAGTACTCTTCATATGTGCTGTAAAAAGGCCTCTGACTTTTAAGCATATATTGATTGCTATCACTGCTATAGGTTATTCACTACTTTATGAAACATCACTGGGTGAATATGCCCGGTTATATTACTACATAACTCCGGAAAGCTCCCTTTTCTATATAATACTGTCTGCAGTCCTCATATACCCAATGATTGATGTTATATATGCAATGTTCCTGCCGGAAAAAGCTTCTGCCGCAGTCATGTACACCGCTGCATGGATTGTATTTATGCTGGCCTTTGAGCTGGCAAGCCTTTATACAAAAACAGTGGTACTTACGGGCTGGAGGGTTCTGCCCTGGTCCGTAATCACTTATATTGTAACTTTTGCCTGGATAAACCTGCTATTCAGATATCTGAAAAAAAGAGGCCTTTGATTCTACATCACAAGCCTTATTATCTATGGGCCTTTTTCAATATCAGTTTACTGGCTATTGCACCATACTTGGACACGCTTATATTAGTGGAATACAGCAGCTGCTTAATGCCTGGAAGTCCCAGGCTTGCTATCAGCATATCGTATTGGTTATTGGTCATTGTATTGAAAAGCATTCTTAATCTCCGCATCTCGTCATTTCTCTGCATAATGCTTCTGATCTGTTTTTCATAGCTCCAGCCCAATGCAATGGTTCTGGCAGCAGAGACACCCATTATCGATGCATTCAGATGCCCGAAGCCCAGGAACGGTTCTATCCCTCCCCCTGCATTGCCTATGAATATAGTATTGCCTAGCTGGTACGGATATGCAAACCCGCTTTTGTGCACCAGGGTGAATTCCTCCACTATGGGGTTTTTAATGCTTTCTCCATATAAGAACAGCTCCCAGTACCTGTCTATTTCCTTCTCATTGACATCGGTTGCTATTGCCACTAAAGATGCCCTATGCCGGTCAAAAGGTGTCATATATACATATCCGTTCTTGCAGTAATCCTTGTTTATCCACACAATAAGCTTGTTAGGATCGAAATCGCCAAGTATGATTGCTCCTCTTACATAGGTTTTGAGCCAGTCCTGCCAGATTCCTGCCTCCTCTGTATAGCTTGAATTTCCGTTTGCAACCACTACATAGTCATATTTTTGTGAAAGGGTAACATAATCTCCCACCTCACTCAGATGGAGCTTTATATTTTTAAGCTTGCCGTATACCTGACACTTCAAGGAATCCGCCTCCTTGGAATACTTGAAAAGATATCCAAAAAAGCCGCGTATTGTAGTAGTTATATTTGGAGCATGATGTTCCAGTACCTTAATTGGTGCCAGAGGTTGTATGCCAATATAATGCTTTTTACTCATGAACTTAATAAAGTCAGGTATCGGTCTGTGTGAAATATCCAGCACTGCTGTGACATGATTTATCGCTTCCCCTATATAGCTGTTCTTTTCAAAAATTACAGGCTTTATACCAAGCCTCTCCAGCTCATGGGCACAATACAGCCCTGCCATTCCTGCTCCTATAATAGCTACCTTCATCAACTATCTCCCCCATATTTTTTCAGCACTGTAAACCATGTATAAACCAGAACCCCTATTACCGCAGTCAATAGAGAAAAATAGTAAATATTCATACTATATCTCCTTATAATTACCCTTAATATTTCGGTCTCTTTGGAATTATCTTGGCTATTATGCCCACTGAACCCTTGTTTCTTTCTATTTTTTGCTGCAGCTTCACAATGTCCCTCATTTCATCATCCCTTAGCTGGGTAAAGGTATACCTTACTTCAGGATTTCTCACATTTACAAGATTTTCATTATATGACACCTGGTTGATGATTCTATACTGAAGAATATCCTTTAGGATATCGATATCTTCCATACTTTCACTCCCTTTACTTACTGTATCTTGAGCTTTATCATTTTTTCCTTCATCACCTTCAAATGCTCCTGGGAGGTTTTTTTGAACTCCTTAATTACTTCTTTCAGCTCCTTATTTTTTATCCTGTCATAATATCCCTCATACTTTTTAAGCAGCAGCTCTTCCTTGTCTATTGAGTTTCTGAATACTATGCTAAGCACATACTCCTGGGAAAATTCCTCCATACAACCACTTCCTTTTTATTGGCCGGCAGACAACATGTAAATGCTGCCACAACAATTACTACAAATATTTTCCGCAGCTTTGCAGATATTATTCTTAGATCAGTTTAAATAGCTTTATTTAGAGGTGAATGGGAATGAAAGTGGCGATAATTGGCGCAGGCTTATCCGGCCTATCCTGTGCTATTGAGCTGGAGAGACATGGGATAAAGCCGGTTATTATTGAAAAGAGAGCTCATGTAGGAGAGGCTCTTGATTACTCCGCCATATGGCCAAGAGTTATCAACAGGCCGATATCGGATCCTTTAAAATATCTAAAAAGGGAATATGCTCTGGAACTTGCTCCTCTTAATCACATAAAAAAAGTGGTTATGTTCTCACCAAATCATAGGGCAGTCGCAAGAGGAAGCCTGGGATATATATTCAAAAGGGGATATCATAATTACGCACTGGAAA
>LOES01000141.1 GCA_001515955.1 Clostridia bacterium BRH_c25
TATCCCTTAGCTATGACATGGCTGCTTGTATAAGTATACACCGTTATTCAGACTACGTAGCTTTTGGGTTGTTTGTAATCAAGCTGGGGCGACCAACAGGTTGCCTCTTTAATTATGAGCAAAGCAGAAAATTGGAGCAGCCACGTTGTTTGTCTTTACCTAAAGGCTATTAATGGTCGCCCTTTTTAAATACCCCGAAACCCCGTGACCTCAAAAACTATACCCAGCAGGAATACCTAAACCCCTTGCATTACTCCAGCGCCGTGCTAAAACACGCGCAACCCGTAACGCGAAACGCGTAATCCATACCCAACAGGAATACCCTAACTGTACACTCCCCTATATCCGGGCTCCAGCATTGCCGCAATCTTTCTCATGGAATAATCAGCGCACATTTCCTCCCAGTCTGAATCAGCAGGACATTCATTTTTAGGCGGAAGCGTAAAAGGTTCTCCAACTTTAACCATAACCTTTGACCTTCTGAGCTTCTCACCACCCATGTCATTATCATCAATGGGAAGGACTATTTCCGTTCCTTCTATAGCTATGGGCACCACAGGCACATCAGCCAGCTTGACAAGGAGGATGAAACCTTTTTTGACAGGAATAAGGGAGCCTGTCCTGCTGCGTGTACCCTCCGGGAATATTACCACCGAGCCTCCTGTCTTGAGATGCCTGAGAGCGGATTTTATCGCGTTCTTATCAGGACTTCCGGGAGTTATGGGTATATGGTCTATGCTCTTAAGAAAAAAGGAGGTGAAAGCATTTTTCCCAAGCTTGGTTCCTGCCATGAAGGCTGCCGAATTGTTTTTCAACAGATTGTTCAATATGACACCGTCAATATTGCTCAGGTGGTTCGATATAAATATCGTGGGTGTGTTTTCTCTTTCAGACAATATTTCTTTTCCCTGTATTTCCACTTCTGCGTACTTACCCAGCAAATAGTTTGTGAGTGCCCTTCCCAGAAGATGAATAAAGCTGTCAGGAAGTAAGTTGATAAGCGGAAGAATAATTTTGAGTGTTTTCATATAATACCTCGCTCAAAGTTTTTCTTTTGTAATTATAGCATATAATATGATGAATGATAAGAACCCCAATTGAATATTGGGGTTCTTATCATTCGCCGGCTTTTTCAGCCGCTTTCTCAATTTCGTCGGTAAGTTTTAAAAGAACCTCTGTTTTAGCTTCAACTATCATATCATTTTTTGCAATGACTGCATTTTTCAGATCTGCAAAGGCGAACTCAAATTTACTGACAATTTCGGCATTATTACTTTTGAGCTTTGGCCTGGCAGCCATCCAGACACTTTCAAAGTATAACAGTACATCATTTGCACCTGTAAATTCCTGTTTTTCGCTTAAAAGCTTTATTTTCTTTGCAGCGAACCTGAGTCTGTCAAGATCGGGTGGAATTTTTGATTCATAGAGCATATAGAAGTCCGGAAGGTATTTGTACAGTTGATTTACCTCCAGGAGGCTCTGATAAGCATCCTGGGCTTCCACTGTCCTTGTTAGATTATTCAGCGATGATTCAAAATCGTTGATTGCTGTTTGCATTGCAAAATCGGATATGGCTTTTGCCTCATAACTATTCCATGAGCTATGGAGTTCTAATATATCCTTTTTAATGCTTTCAAATTTCTTATATTTTTCCTGCTCCAGCTTAAGCGCTAACTGTTCAGGGGTTAGCTTCGGGGCTTGTGACTGCTGCTTCTCTTCTCCGCCGCCACCACCGCTGCCGCCGCCACCGCCGCTTTCTCCTCCTCCTGACTGTCCCCCCTGCTCTTCTTCCTTCTTTTTATCGCCTTCAGAGGCTTGCTTTTCAATTTTCTCCTGCTGTATGAACATCGGTTTCTTACCCTCTTCGTGTACTGCCTCAAGAGCTTTTTCCACCTTCTCAATGCTTTCCTTCAGTTTATCCAATTCATCGGGGGGCTTTTTTTCCTCTTCTTCCTTCCGTACCTTTTCCAGATCAGGCTTTTTTTGGGGGGAACAGGAAGCAATGCTCAATAGGGATAATATGATAAGTACCGGTGCCATATATCTATATATAAACTTTGAGATATTCAAAAAAATCACCTCTTGAACTTTATTATTTCCTTAATTGTTTTTTTCTATTATCTCAGAAGCGGATATGATTTACGTATCGTTTCTAAATATCTTTCCAATTTTGGAAATTCAACTGTATGTAGATGTTGTTAGTTAAGGTTTGAATTTGTTATAATTACAGTAATGTCAAGCAAAATTCAATGATGACGGGGAGTGGGTTTATGAGAACCATTGGAATAATAGGCGGAATGGGACCTTTGGCTGCTGCCAGATTATTTGAGCGAATAGTCGTACTCACAAAAGCAAAATGTGATAATGAACATATTCCGATAATAATTGACAATAATACAAATATACCGGACAGGACAAAACATATATTGAACAATGGGGACAGTCCGGCAGGTGAGCTGGTCAAATCTGCATCAAGACTTGAGCTTATGGGAGCTGATGTAATAATCATAGCGTGCAATACTGCGCATTATCACTTTGATGAAATTGTAAGGTCTGTTAAAATTCCAGTTATAAATATGATTGAGGAAACAGCAAAGTATATAAGACAAAGCTGTCCTGATGTAAAGTGCGCAGGCTTGATTGCAACGGAAGGCACCTGCAAATCCGGAATATACCGGAGAGTCTTTGAAAGGTCCGGATTGGAGCTTGTCATGCCTGAGCCTGAAGAACAGCGGCATATAACGGATTTAATCTATGATGTAAAAAAGTACGGCGAGGATATAGATCCTGAAAACACTATAAAGGTAGTGTCGGCATTAAGGAACCGTGGGGCTGAGGTGATGGTTCTCGGCTGCACTGAGCTTCCCATTGTTTTTGGAAGGTTCGATATATGCAGCAGTTATGTGGATTCTTCCGAGGTGCTGGCAATGAGCGCAATAGCTTACGCGGGAAAAGAGATCAATTATGAGAAGCTTGATAAACGTATGAAGTGATTTTTTAGCAGTTTTCTGATAGTATAGATATTAGATACGAGATACGAGATGCGAGGTTAGGAGAGATGCAAATGAAAAAGTTAAGAATAATATTTATAGCTTTGTTTGTAGTATTAGTGCCAATTGCTCTGCTGCTTACCGACGTACAGCTGGTGGCATACAACCGGGACTATTACAGGGCTGAATACGCTAAATACGGTATTCCTGAAACTATAGGCATGAGTATGGATAATCTTATGAATTCAACGGAAGAGCTTCTGCTATATCTTGACAATAAAAGAGATGACCTGGATTTTAAAGGGAGCTTCACAAAAGGTGAGGAGGAATTCTTCAGCCAAAGAGATAAGCAGCATATGGTCGATGTCAAGGATCTTTTTGTCAAGGGGCGCTTTATCAGGAACCTTTCGTCCATATACATATTAGGCTTTCTTCTGCTATTATTTTGGAAGAAGCCTTTTAAAGACCGGCTGCGGAAGCTGGCACGCTGCGGTATTGCAGCAGCGGTGGCAGGAATTGCACCTGTGCTTATAATTGTTGTATTGATGAGAATTGATTTTTACAAGTATTTCACTGTGTTTCATGAGATATTCTTTACCAATGACTTGTGGCTGCTGGACCCGGCCACAGATAGGCTGATAAATATTTTTCCGCAGGATTTTTTCACTGATATGGCTTTCAGCATATCTTACCTGTACATTGCAGAGATGGCGGCAATACTGGTTGGCAGTCTGCTGTTAGTGAGATTTGCAAAATTTGAATGAAGAATGCAAAATGTATTTCGCGAAATATATTACATGGAGGTTTTATAATGAAAAGGTTGTGCCTGTTACTAGCATTTGTCATGTTATTTACCTCAGGCTGCTTTCCGAAGGATCAAACAAAATCCGAGAGTATCAAGCTTTATTATGCTGTTAAAGGCAATGCCGGCTTGGGGGTGGAAAACAGGGACATAGAATATAAGGATGCAGCAAGCAAATATTCGAATACTCTCAGTGAGCTGATTAAAGGGCCTTCTGACGGCAGCAAATTTG
Organism: Clostridia bacterium BRH_c25; assembly: GCA_001515955.1. Next base: position 4,025 of record LOES01000141.1, read on the forward strand.
AAACAAGCATCGATAAGGCTACAAGGATACTGGGCGTTGATGTGGAAAATGAGAATTTGACGGTCAATTTTTCCAAGGAATTCAATGTCTTTTCCGGCAGCCTTCATGAAGCGGCTGTGGTAGCTTCTGTAGTAGATACAATGTTGCAGTTTGACGAGCTTAAGAAGGTGAGAATACTTGTAGAAGGGCAGGAACTGATTGCCCCCGGCGGAGAGCCTTATGGCTTCATGGAGTTTATAGACTTCAGCATCGGAGATATGGTGGAGCGGGAGATTATTCTATACTTTGCAGATTCTCAGGCCATGTATATGATTCCGGAGAAAAGGTCTGTGTTTGTGAAAAAAGACATAGGAGATGCTGAATTTTACCGTGTAGTACTTGAGGAGCTTATAAAAGGGCCCAATACGGAAAATTTATATAGAACGATACCTGAAGAGGTTAAGGTTGAATACATAGAGATGGAGGAGGATCTGCTGAAGGTGGATTTTTCACAGGAAATGTATACAAAGCACTGGCGGGGGGCGGCAGGAGAATTGATGACAGTAAATTCAATTGCCAACACAATGACGGAATTTGAGAATATTAAGCAAGTAATGCCTACGGTGGATGGAGGACCCCTGAGTATAGAGCATATGGTGGTTGAGGAGCCTTTGGTCAGGAATGAGAGTATAATATACAGGCAATAGGGGGTAGGGGCGACTCATGAATCGCCCGTAAAGGCTAGTGAGCATAAAATAACCAGTAAGGAGATTTAGATTTGGAATCTGAAAATACCGGGGGAATATCCTTTTTCAGTGCTAATATTTTGTACATGGCAATAATGCTTCTGTTTGTCACTGTAGGGTATGTTGCGCAAAACTGGGACTTTAACTATGGGATATTGATAACAGAGTTTCTGCTTATTGCACTGCCGACATTAATATATGTAAAAGCAAGGGGTGCGGCTATAAAAAGCGAGCTTAGATTCAATAGCTTGAGTCTTGTTGATGCGCTGCTTGTAATTGTTGCTTTTGTTGCAGCTTATTTTGTAGCAGTTTTTATAAATCTGCTTGGTCAAATTCTGATCAGCATGCTGGGTAGGCTTATTGTGCCGGATATTCCATTTGCGACTGATCCGGCAGAGTATATCATGCTTCTTTTTATAATAGCAGGCTCTGCAGGCATTTGTGAGGAAATATTGTTCCGGGGCTTCATACTCCGGGCTTATGAAAAACTCGGGATGTGGCCGAATATAATAATTACGGCATTGCTTTTTTCCATATTGCATCTTAATATACAAAACATTTTGGCACCCTTCTTTTTGGGTATAATACTCGGCTTTGTAGTATATAAGACAAATTCGATATTTGCAGGGATTTTAGGGCACTTTATAAACAATGCAATTTCTGTTACCTGGGGCTATGTAATAATGAACCTGCCTTTTTATGAAGATATGAATATTGAGCAGGTTCAGGAAGGTATGACTACACAATCCCTGATTGGTGCTGTTATTCTTTTCGGTATAATACTCCCCTTGGCAGGAACTATTATGGTTATATGCCTGAAGGCGATAAGCGACAGACATCCTGAAATGACTGCAAATAGGGCTGATGTTCGCTTTATCAATATTATAAAGAGTATAAGGCTGTCCTGGCCTTTATTAATAAGCCTTCTGATATTTATTGGAATGATGACTATGGAAATCAGCCTTATAGTAAGTGGAAAACCGTTTATAAATCTTTAGAAAAGGAATGATGAAAAATGATGGATGTTGCTGTCATCGGAGGAGGTCCTGCAGCGCTTTCCGCTGCATTAAACCTTAAAATAAGAAACAAAAGCTTTATACTTCTTGGAGGTAATGAAAAGGTAACAGGACTTATGAAAGCACCTCAAATAGATAATTATCTTGGACTGAAAGGAATAAGTGGTACCGAGCTTGTAGAAAGCTTCAGAGAGCATGCCGTTTCCATGGGTGTAGAGATAAAGAAGGAGAAGGCATATAATATACTTGATATGGGTGGGTCCTTCTCCATAAATGCCGGAACCGAGTTCTATGAAGCGAAGTCAATCATAATTGCGACAGGACATGGAAAAGCAAAGTATTTTGAGGGGGAGAAAGAATATCTTGGTAAGGGAATAGGCTACTGTGCCACCTGTGATGGTCCTTTATACAGGAACAAGCCCATTGCAATTATAGCAGAGAATGCGGAAGGAGAAGAGGAAGCCAATTTCCTTTCGGAAATCTGTTCAGAGGTATTCTATATACCTACATATCATACTGAACCAAAGCTCAAGGATAGTGTTAAGCTGTTGAAGGAAAAGGTAACCGGTATTATAGGTGATGGAAACAAGGTCTACAGCCTGACAACCGATCAAAGGGAGCTTAAGGTTGATGCAGTATTCATTATACGGAATGTGATTCCGGTAAACCAGCTTTTAGAAGGCTTGGAGCTTTACGAAGGCTCTATAAAAACAGATAAGGATATGGCCACCAGTATTAAGGGTGTCTTCGCATGCGGGGACTGTGCCGGAAAGCCTTACCAGATAGCGAAAGCTGTGGGAGAGGGCAATGTAGCATCACTGAGCGCAGTCAGATATCTTGAAAAAATATAAAATTGGAAATGTAATATTGACAACAAAAGGAAACCATATTATAATAAAATTAGATGAACAGGTACCCCGTATAGGTATATAAAATGTTCGAAACTACATATAATAATAGGGGGTGAAATAATGCTAAGTAAAAATATGGTTATAGATGACATCTTATATAAATACCCGCAGCTTGAGTCTATATTCAAGACTCACGGAATAAAATGCTTTGGCTGAGGCGGTGCTTTGTATATGACAGTAGAGCAGGCTGCTCTCAGATATAGGATGAATGCAGATAAGCTGGTGGAAGATCTTAATAAGGCGATGCAGATAAGCTGGTGGAAGATCTTAATAAAGCAGTACATTAGAAAGAATAATGTCAATGTATGGCTTTTATATTTATGAGTGACCCTTTAATACAAGTTGCTATTAAAGTATTCACTAAGTAACGTCAACAGTGTAGTTTGGCGTTACTTATTTTTTTAGAAGTTTTCCAAATTATAGTTTTTTCAACGGGTCGGTTTATAATGGGTGGTGCTTTTGCGAATGATAAGCTCAGGGGGAAAGGTAGCGATGGTTTTATTCGCAAAATCATCTTCTATAACGCCGATGAGATGTCGGGTAGCTGCAGTGCCTAACCGCTCTACCGGCTGATGCACAGTAGTAAGAGGAACTTCAAGTATCTCTGATAGAAAGATATCATCGTAGCCCATTACCGATATATCTGTGGGTACTAAAAGATCATGAGCTTTCAAGCCCTTGTACACTCCATATGCCATCATATCATTAAAGGCAAAAATAGCCGTAAAGTTTTTGTCCATCAAATGCTCCACGGCGATGATGCCGCTGTCCATACTGTAATTCCCCTCTACTATGATGCTTTTATCATAGGCAATATCTACTTCCTGCAAGGCTTTCTTATAGCCTTCAAGACGGCAGTTGGAGTCATCAAGGTTACTTGGACCGGTTACACATGCGATATGCTTATGACCAAGCTCCAATAAATATTTTGTTGCAAGATATCCGCCTGTCACATGATCAAGCTTGGCAGTAATACAATTTGGCATTTCAAATGAACGATCAAGCATTATAAAGGGAATATTCAGTTTATTTAAAAGATCGTGGCTTTTTTGAAATTTTTCAAGACTGCTGTCGGCAGACATGCAATACAAAATACCATCTACACTTTTGCTTGCAAGTACATTAATATATTCAATATCCCGTTCGTGTTTATCACTGGTATTGCACAGAATGACTGTCCAGCCATTTTTCCGGCATTCATCCTCAATGCCCTTGGCAAGGGTGGAGAAAAAACTATTGCGAATATCCGGCACAATCAGGCCAATGGTTTTTGTCCTTTTCTTAATCAGGCCAACCGCCAGCTGGTTAGGCCTATATTGCAGCTCCAGTGCTGTTTTAATCACAAGCTCTCTTGTTTTTTTTGATATTTTGGACGGTTTATCATTGAGTACCAAGGAAACCGTTGTTACTGACAGATTGGTTTTGGCGGCAATGTCTTTAATTGTTGTACGCATTTTCTCACCTAATTCTCAGATATTTTTCCTATTCTGTATTATTATACATATAAAACTAGGAATAGTAAACATTTGGCTATTCCTAAAAAAGCATACAAAGATTATAACATGAATTTTGAATCTAGTGAACTTGTTCAGCCATAGCTGAGCATTGAGGATTCAGATGGGGACTCTACCCCACTTGAATTCGGAAGGTGGAGTCTTGGAAATGGACAATATGAAAATAAAATCATTTGAGTACAATATTGACAATTGAAACAATATATACTAAAATAAATAATAACGAGTAAAACGTTTTATCTAATTCAGCAATCATAGGTTGAATTTATATTTATGTAGGTAAAACGTTTTACTTACCCCCTTGCCGAGTGTAGCTGCAATTTGCCTTTGGCAATGCAAATAAAGATGTATTTAAATTTAAGGAGGAAGAAGAATGAAAAAACTATTAGCAGTGTTACTGGCACTTACCCTGGTAGCCGCAATGCTTACAGGATGTGGACCAAAACCGGCTGAGAGTACTGCAGCTTCTGCAGATAGCAATGCGGACTCAACTGCACAAGCCGAAAAGCCCCTTAAGGTTGCTCTTGTTTACTCCGGTTTTCTTGGGGACAAATCATTTAATGACTCTGCTCATGAGGGTGCAATGAAAGCTGTGGCAGACTTCGGAATTGAGCTTAAAGAAATGCAGTCCAAAGAGCCCACTGAGTGGGAGTCTAACTTTGTTGCTATGGCAGCAGATGGTTATGATTTGGTTATCGGCGTTTCTACACAGTTCCAAGAAATCATGGCAAAACACTGTCCGGAATTTCCTGACACAAAATTTGCTTTAATTGATGGTGTTGTACAGGGCGAGAACATTGTATCCTCAACCTTTGCCCAGAATGAGGGTTCTTTCCTCGCAGGTGCCGCTGCAGCAATTTTTACAACGAAGACCGATATCCCGGGAGTAAATGCTGACAAAACCATAGGATGGGTTGGCGGTATGGATATACCTGTTTTGTCCGATTTCTTTGTTGGCTACGAACAGGGTGCCAAGTACATAGATCCGGAAATCAAAATTCTTCAGTCCTTTGCAGGCACCTTTAATGATCCGCTAAAGGGCAAAGAGCTGACCATCGCTCAATATAGCCAGGGTGCCGATATTGTTATGAATGTTGCTTCCGGAACAGGCAATGGTATTCTTGAAGCGGCTAAAGAACAGAAAAAATATGCAATCGGGGTTGACTTGAACCAGGATGATGTATACCCAGGTTCAATACTGACTTCTATGTTGAAGCGTGTAGATCAAGGGACATACCTTGCAATCGAATCTGTTGTAAAAGGAACCTTCGAAGGCAATAAGACAACCTATCTGGATATCACCAATGGCGGAGTTGGCCTGACTGATATGTCCGTTATGAAACAGGCGTTAGGAGATAAATTCCCTCAGGATATTTTGGATAAGGTTGCAGAATTGGAAAAGAAGGTTAGATCAGGTGAAATCAAGGTTGAAGCATTTGAAGGCTTTGGAAGGAAGTAAGCCGGATTAGATATTTTGAGAATGCTTAGTTATAAAGTGGCCTGTTGTAATGACAGGCCACTTTATGAAATAAGGAAGAAAAGCACAAAGATACTTCAGACAGTAGGGAAGGGGTGAGTCAATGAATGAATATATTGTTGAGATGACTGACATTGAAAAGAATTTTGAATTGGTTAAAGCGGTCAGTAACGGTCAATTCAATTTAAAAAAAGGAGAGATACATTCTTTAATTGGTGAAAACGGTGCCGGCAAGTCAACTATGATGAAGATTCTTTACGGCATCTACCCATATGACAGTGGAACAATCAAGGTGAATGGTGAAAAATTGGCAGATATTACTCCTAAACAGGCAATTGAGCATGAAATTGGTATGGTCCATCAGGAGTTCATGTTGGTAAATGAACTGACAGTACTGGAAAATATAATACTCGGTTTCGAACCTAGGAAAAGAATAACTATTGATTTTGATAGTGCCAGGAAAGATATTCAAAAATACATAGACAATTATAAAATGGACATTCAACCTAATAAAAGAATAAACCAAATCTCTGTAGGTGAAGCTCAGAGAGTTGAAATCATAAAAACCCTTTACAGGGGAGCGCAAATTTTAATCCTTGATGAGCCCACTGCTGTACTTACTCCTCAGGAATGTAAAAAGTTTTTTGAAATACTAAATAATCTTAAGGCAGATGGAAAATCCGTTGTGTTTATTTCCCATAAACTGAAAGAGGTTATGGAAATCTCTGATAGAATAACAGTTATGCGTCAGGGCCGGTATGTTGATACCGTAAATAAAGCAGATACCAATACAGCCAACCTTGCCAAGATGATGGTCGGACGTGAGGTCTTTCTGAATGTAGAAAGGAGGAAGGCTGAGATCGGAGACACAGTGCTTGAGGTAAAGGATCTCTGGACATCAGGGGAAAAGGAACTTTCTAAAATCAGGGGTGTCTCTCTGACTGTAAAATCAGGTGAAATTGTTGGTATAGCAGGTATTGACGGAAATGGGCAGAGTGAGTTTGTTGAGGCAATTGCAGGCCTGCGAAAAGTGGAACAAGGTACTGTATTATTGGATGGAGCTAACATTACCAACCGTTCTCCACAAAAAATAAGAGAGATAGGGTTGACCCATATTCCTGAGGATAGAAATTTGCGTGGATTAAGCAGAGGCATGAGTATTATGGATAACTTGGTTGCCGTTAAGGCAGACCAGAAGCCTTTTGCAAAAGGAATTGTCCGGAACAGAAAAGAAATTTTTGACTTTTCAGCAGAGTTGATTAAAAAATTCGATGTAAGACCAGATAATCCTTATGCACTTGCACAGTCATTGTCCGGGGGTAATGCACAAAAAGTTGTAGTTGCCCGTGAGGTTGATGCAAACGGTAAGCTGCTTATTGCTTCCCAGCCTTCCCGGGGCGTCGATATTGGCGCAATTGAATCGATCCGTAAAATCTTAAATGAGGTTAAAGCAAGTGGAAAGGGTATTCTGCTGGTATCGGCAGATTTGGAAGAAATCCTTTCGCTGTCTGACAGGATTGTTGTTATGTATGAAGGAAAGATAATGGGTACTATTGATGCTGAAGATGCCAATGAGGATAATGTTGGCATGATGATGATGGGTGGTATTTCTTCGGAAGCAAATAAGGCAGTTGAGGCAGGAGGTGCGGTATTGTCATGAAGTCGCCGAATAAATATATTAACCTTCTGCTTACTATAGTGGTTTCCATGTTGATCGGTGCAGTAATTATGCTTATGTTGGGCTATAACCCCTTAGAAGCCTATTTTCAGCTGTTTAAAGGTGCTTTTGTCGGCAAACTGAATCTGGGTACAACTCTGCAAAAGTTTGTACCACTGCTACTTACCTCAATGGCATTTGTAATATCATCAAGAGTTGGTATCTTTAATGTCGGCGTTGAGGGTGAGCTCTATCTGGGTGCTTTGGCTGCAGCTTGGGTCGGATTTACTTTTACAGGGCTTCCGGCTCCTGTGCATATAGTGTTTTGTTTTGCTTTTGCAATGCTGGTGGGCGCTGCATGGGCATCAATCCCAGGCGCATTAAAAGCCCAATGGGGTGTCAATGAGGTTTGTGTCACCATTTTGATGAACTATGTTGCAATGTTTATTACCTCATACCTTGTAAACGGACCCTTCAGCGCAAAAACTGGAGTTCCGCAAACGCCAGCCGTGGCAGCAGGTGTTAAGTTGACGCAGTTTATGAGGCCAAGCCAGGCACATACAGGCCTTTTTATAGCAATTGCCGCAGTGATTTTTATTTACTGGCTGATGTCAAGGTCGACATTGGGATACAAATTTACAAGTGCCGGATTAAACCCGCTGCATGCACAGTATGTTGGTATTGATCCCAAAAAGACAATGATCCGCGCCATGATGCTAAGCGGTGCAGTTGGAGGTATGGCTGGCTGTATTGAGGTTTTAGGTGTATATGGATATTTTCTTGATAACTTCTCTTCCGGTATTGCGTTTGATGGAATGCTGGCAGCTCTGATTGTAAAGAGTGATATAAAGACAGTGCCTTTCATGGCATTCTTCCTTGCAGTTCTGAAATCTGGTGCTTTGGGTATGGAACGTTACACGGGAGTGTCTAAGGCAATTGTAGATACAATTATTGCAGTCTTTATTATTTTTGCAACAATGGAAGCTTTATTTACATTTAAAAAGAAACACAAGGCAAAGAAAGAGGCTTCGGCTGTAACTGGTAAAGAAGATCAACAAGGAGGGCTAAATAATGGATTTTAGTTCGATTTTTGATTATACATTGATTTATGCGACCATCAGAGCTGCAACTCCTATTTTGTTTGCTGCACTTGCAGCAGTAATTACGCAGCAGGCTGACATTATCAATATTGGCACTGAGGGTATTATGCTGACTGGTGCATTTACGGCAGTTTGTGTCAGTTATTTTACAGGAAGCTGGGTTCTGGCACTTTTGGCAGCCATGATTGCAGGGGTTGTTATGGCAATGATTATGGCGACTGCACATATCAAATATAAAGCAGATATCTGTGCCATTGGCACAGCAATCAATATATTTGCTCTTGCCATTACAAAGTTTGGTATTAAGCAATTCCTAGGAACATCAGGCAGCTTCACAAATCCTAGAATTATTGCTATCCCCAAAATTCATATATCCATTTTTGACAGTAATAAATATCTCAATGGTTTGCTTAATAACTGGTCTCTTATGGAGATATTCGGAATTGTTATGGTGTTTATGATCACTTTTATGCTTTACCGCACTGTATGGGGGTTAAGACTTCGTTCGGTTGGCCGTTTTCCAATGGCGGCAAAAACAGCAGGGATTAATGTTAATAGGATGAAATATCAGGTAATGGTTATTTCCGGAATTCTTGGCGGTATGGCTGGAGCACACTTGTCCATCGGCTATTCACAGATGTTTACCGAGAATATGACTAACGGGAGAGGCTTTATGGGTGTTGCAGCAATGTTCTTTGGCAGTGCCAATCCGATGCTTGCATGGATCGGCTGTCTGCTGTTCGGCCTTACCGATTCGATTGGAGGAAGGCTTCAGGCATATGGCTGGCCATCACAGTTTGTTCTGATGATGCCTTATATAATAACAATTTTTGTACTTACAGTTTCTTTGTGGCGTAAATCTGTAAGGGAGGCTAAGATAAAAAGCTCTCTCTTGACAGAGCAACTATAAAACATTATTAAAGGAGATTAGTATGGATAAAAGAAGGATTATTCTTGATTGTGATCCCGGACATGACGATGCAGTAGCAATTATGATGGCTGCAAAGCACCCGAGCCTGGAGCTTTTGGGCATTACTGTCGTAGCAGGCAACCAGACTCTGGAGAAAACCACAAGAAATGCGCTGAATG
>LOES01000142.1 GCA_001515955.1 Clostridia bacterium BRH_c25
TCCATCCCAGTCCTCCGAACAAGCCCCCAAAGCCGCCACACCCTCCAAGGCCTAGACGTGGGAGTATAAATACCAAAAGTATTATTATCCAAATCCATGAATTTTTAAATCCGAAAAACCCCCCAACAGGTGCCGGCAGTGTACCACACCCTGCGGCTGCTCCGGGATTGACCGTTCCAAATCCGCCTGCCACAGTTCAAACCCCCTTTCAAAAAGGTTGTTCACCTTTCCACTTACATACTATGTACATATTTAGGTTTGGTTACAGTAAAAAGAAAGGTCCCGGTATAAAAAAATAAAGGGCTTCTAGCCCTTAAACTCATTCTCCAGCATCGACATTATAACCATCGAACGGTAACCATCCCCATGCTTCTTGCACTCCCTGAGCAGCCCCTCCTGTAAAAAGCCCTCAGCGGTATAAAGACCTATTGCCCTTTCATTGTCGGCATATACATCCAGCCACAGCCTGTGATACTTAAGCACCTCGAAGCAGTATTTCTTTATAAACCTTACGCTTATACGCCCATAGCCCTTCCCTTTGACAGATATGGCCATCCGCCGGAACTCCAACGCGCGGTCCTCTTCACCGACTCCGGCAAGTATTATATAGCCTACAAGCTCACTGGAAGAAGCATTTATTACCGATATATGCATTTCATCCTCACGGTTTATTGCCTCCATATGTCTTTCTTTCGTCCATACAAATACAAAATTGCTGTTATCCTTCTCTATACTGCTTATCAAGTCCAGATATTCCGGTCTGGTGAGGCAAAACATCAGTCCGTCCATTTCCATCAAAACGTTCTTCACAGCCTGTCCCCCCTCCCTGCAGATATTTCTCCTTTCATTACCACAACAGCATCACCGATAAATTCCAGTCTTCCGCCTCCGGCTATCCTTATCAGCAGCTCTCCACTTCTTTGGGATGCCTGCAGAGCCTTAAGCTCCTTTTTCCCCAATATTGCCGACCAGTAGGGAGCCAGCACCGTATGGACAGAGCCGGTAACCGGATCTTCATTGACACCTGCCCAGGGATTGAAATATCTTGATACAATATCATAACCGGCTTGTCCTTCCGCAGTAACCCCGACTCCCTTCACAGGAAAGCATACCTTTACAGACTTCATTCTTTCAAAGTTAGGCCTGAGTTCTCTGATTTCCACCTCATTGTGGAGACGCACCACAAGCTTGCCGGTATTCCTGCCGTAAACAAGCTCCTTGTACTTTCTGATGCCCATGGCTTCCAGAAGGTCGGAGGAGGGCCCCGCCTCAAGAGGCTCATCCGCAGGAAAACCCATGGTGAAACCCCCGGCATGTCTCCGGCTTTCAAGCTGTCCGTTCACATATTTGAACAATATCCTTTCACCCTGGAAGCCCAGGCAGTCAAATATGACCTTGGCAGCAGCAAGAGTTGCATGTCCGCATAGAGGGACCTCAGTCTCCGGCGTAAACCATCTTATGGAATATTGAGCAATTCCCGCAAGGCTGACCTCTTCCAAGGGCTGTATAAATGTTGTTTCAGAAAGGTTCATTTCTGCAGCTATATCCTGCATAACCTCGTCTCCAAGCCTCCTGTCCACAATGCAGACAGCAGCCGGATTGCCTTTGTACGCTTTACTGGTAAAGGCATCAACCTGATAGATAGGTATTCTCAAAATAATCCCCCCTATAATTGCAAGCTGATTCTTATCCGTTCACAATTTTTCCAAACCTCTCCATGACTTTCTTTTCGCCCATTACCTGCATTACTTCGTAAAGATCGGGAGTATTTTTTCTATTTGTTGCAGCTACTCTGATAACTCCTGTAACATCTCCTACATGGCCTTTATAGGTTCCCGGATTCTTCTTGAAGGTCTTTACATCTTTGGAATATCCCATGGCTTCACAGAATTCCTTTACTCTGTCAAACCACATATCCTTGGTATCTGTATGTGTATAGACCTTCGCATACTCGCTTATTATCCTCCTGACCTCTTGCGGAGACATTGTTTCCGGGAAGTTGTAGCCACTCTCCACATCTTTCGCAAACAGCTCGTCAAAGTAATAGAAAATATTCGGCTTTACATCCAGCCATTTTGCGAAGTCCTTCCTTGGCTTTTCACCGCCTCTGTCAACATTCAATATTCTCTTCCCATATTGCCCATCTCTGCCGAGAAGCTCTCCAAGCTCAACATCATACTCCTTTGCCCATTCCAGGGATGCATTGTAAACCTCTTCCCCGGACATGCGTGCAATGATATCCTTGCTCATATCTGTAAGCTTTATTATGTCAAACATCGCTCCGCTTACGCTCATTCTTTCCAGCTCAATTTTGAAGTTTGTATTGGGCTCCGTAGGGTTTTCCCTTCTCCAATCCTCAAAGTTGGAATTTATCAGATTCACCAGATACTCAATTACAGAAATGCTTGGAAAACCCTGCTCATGATAGAAGCTTACATCTGCCTCCGGATCCTTTCGCTTGCTGAGCTTTCTCTTGGAGGTGCCCTCAATTTTCATTACCGGGGAAATGTGCGCAAAGCAGGGCTTCTCCCATTCAAACATTTCAAAGAGCTGCACATGGAGCGAAGCTGAAGGCAGCCATTCATCACCTCTTACTACATGAGTGGTCCTCATCAGATGATCATCTACAACGTGTGCGAAATGGTATGTAGGAAGCCCGTCGGATTTCACCAGCACCATGTCCTGATCATTTTCAGGCATTTCCACATCACCCTTTACAAGATCCTTGAATACAAACCTGCTGTCCGTATTTTGCGGAGCTTTGACACGCAGTACAAAAGGCTTGCCCTTTGAAAGCTCTTCCTTTACCTGCTCCAGTGTGAAATTTCTGTGCACGGCATACTCTCCGTAATAGCCGATATTCACCTTGTTCTCTTCCTGCCTGGCTCTGATGCTATTCAGTTCTTCCTCCGAGCAGAAGCAGGGATATGCCAGACCCCTTTCCACCAGGCGCTTGGCGAACACCTTGTATACGCCTGTCCTTTCGCTCTGCTTGTATGGACCGTAGCTTCCCTTTTCATCGTCAGCATCGGTTACACCTTCGTCAAAGTTGACCCCGAAGCTTGAAAGAGCCTGCACTATATTGGCAACACCGCCTCCTACCTCACGCTTCTTATCTGTATCCTCCACCCTCAGGAAGCACACACCGTTGCTCTGATGTCCAAGCCTCTCCGATACGAGAGCTGCATACAGGCTCCCCATATGTACATAGCCTGTTGGACTTGGGGCAAACCTGGTCACCTTTGCTCCCTCAGGCAGCTTTCTTTTTGGATATAACAGCTCATAATATTCAGGAGCTCTTTCGGTATCCGGAAACAGCAAATCTGCCAATTCTTTATTCTCTGTCAAGTTATGCATTATAACAAACCGCCTTTCGTAAGTGAAAATCTATCATTCTGTAAGCTTCGTGGCCCATTTCTGGGCTTTATACAGTATTCTTTCCTCGTCAAGGGTAATAAGATGCCCGTCCTCCATTACCAAATTGCCGTCAATTATGACCGTCTCTACATCTGCAGAGCTTCCGGAATAGACAATAGCTGATTTTATGTTGTACTTCGGGTAATAATGGGCCTTTTCAGTGTTCATCACTATAATATCTGCAGCACTTCCCAGAGAAAGTGTTCCCACATTTTCAAACCCCAAAGCCCTGGCACCGCTTACAGCAGCCATTTTCATAATCTGATCCACCGGCAGTGCCGTAGGATCCTCAGTATGGATCTTCTGCAGATAGGTTGCCATCCTCATTTCTTCCAGCATGTCAAGATTATTGTTGCTGGAAGCCCCATCAGTACCCAGACATACATTTATGCCTTTTTCCAGCATTTTGACCACCGGTGCGATACCGCTTGCCAGCTTCATATTGCTGCCCGGATTATGCACTACATTTACCTTTTGCGCTGCCAATATGTCCATATCCGCATCATCTACAACAACACAGTGGGCCGCTATGGTCCTCTCATTGAGAAGTCCGAGGCCGTCGAGATATCTGACCGGCGAGCAGCCGTGCTTATCAATGCAGCCTTTTACTTCTTCCTTTGTCTCTGAAAGATGTATCTGTATCGGTATCCCCAGTTCCCGGGACTTTCCGGCTATTTTCCCAAGATATTCCTCTGAGCAGGTATATATGGAGTGAGGTCCCAGCATCACCTTTATACGCCCGTTGCAGCTGTTGTGATATTTTCCATACAGCTCTAGATTCTCACGGAGCCTGCAATCAAGCTCTTCTCCCCCTGACTCTCCCTGAAGCCCTCTGGACAGAACAGCTCTCATACCTGACTCAGAAGCCGCACGGGCACTGTTCTCCATGAAGAAATACATATCTGTAAAGGTTGTCGTTCCACCTTTGATCATCTCAACCATGGCAAGAAGACTTCCCCAATATACCGCCTCATCCGTCAGCTTGTCTTCCAGTGGAAATATCTTTTTAAACAACCAATCCATAAGCTTCATATCATCGGCATAGTTCCTGAACAATGTCATGGCAAGGTGATTATGGGCATTCACAAAGCCGGGCATCACAGTCCTGCCCTTACAGTCAATCACCTTTGAATACCCTGCCTCAAGGCTCTGCTCCCCACTGCCGATATAATCAATTTTATTATCCCTTATTCCAATACTGCCTTGCTGTATTATGTCATCATTTTCGTTAAGCGTTACAATCTGTGCGTTTTTCAGAAATATATCCATGCGTTATTCTCCCCAGCCTCTAAGATATTCCTGCTGCTCTTCTGTAAGCTTGTCTATCCTTATACCGAGAGCATCAAGCTTCATATGGGCAACCTTTTTGTCTATGTCCTCCGGCACTTCATATACCTTGTTCTGAAGCTTCCCCTTGCTGCTGCTTATGTACCTTGCAGAAAGGGCCTGAAGTGCAAAGCTCATATCCATTATTTCAGCCGGATGGCCGTCTCCTGCAGCAAGATTCACAAGCCTGCCCTCTGCAAGAAGGTTTATTATCCTGCCATCCTCCATAACATATCCCATAATGTTATTTCTCATTACCTTTTTCTCTTTGCTCATTGAATCAAGATCGGGCTTCCATATCTCCACGTCAAAATGCCCGGCATTAGCGAGCACCACTCCATTCTTCATGATTTTATAATGTCTTTCCGTGATAACCTTTTCGCAGCCGGTAACAGTAACGAAGAAATCCCCAATAGGAGCCGCATCATCCATGGACATCACCCTGAACCCGTCCATATATGCCTCAATAGCCTTTATAGGGTCTATTTCACATACTATTACATTTGCACCAAGGCCCTTGGCTTTCATAGCAACGCCCTTGCCGCACCAGCCATAGCCTATTACAACTACATTTTTGCCGGCAACTATAAGATTTGTTGTTCTCATTATTCCATCCCACACCGACTGCCCTGTACCGTACCTGTTGTCAAAAAGATGTTTGCAGTAGGCATCATTTACAGAAATCATCGGGAACTTCAGAAGCCCCTCTCTGTCTCTGGCTTTAAGCCTAAGAACTCCAGTGGTAGTCTCCTCGCTGCCTCCGATTACAGCAGGGAGCAGCTCCTGCCTTTCTCCATGGAGCAGGTGTACCAGGTCGCCTCCGTCGTCAATAACTATATCCGGGCCGATATCCAGCGCTGCATTAAGATGTTGGGTATATTCCTCGGTCGTTGCATTATACCATGCATACACATTAAGCCCATCCTCCACCAGTGCTGCTGCAACATCATCCTGGGTGGAGAGGGGATTGCTGCCTGTAACCGAAACCTCTGCTCCTCCGGCTTTCAACACCTTGGAAAGGTATGCGGTTTTTGCCTCAAGATGAATGGACATGACTATCTTTCTGCCTGCAAAGGGCTGTTCTTTTATGAATTCCTTCTCTATGACTGAAAGTACAGGCATGTAGCCTTTTACCCACTCTATTTTTCTATGTCCCGACTCTGCTTTTTTGATATCCCTGATTATACTCTCTCTCATCATTACTCACCCTCCATTATAATAATAGTCTCTAGTCGCTAGTCTTTAGTCTCTAGAGCGGGCGACCACTGGTCGCCCCTACAGAAGAACGCATGCAATGCGTTCCCTACATCCCATAGCCCATTGCCTATTGCCTATTGCCCATTGCCAGTAAGTATATATTCTCCCTTTTTCACGTAGGTAATGCATATGAATGCCAGCAGGAAGAAGCATAATGCCAGTATGAAAAGCACCCCATACCCCACAAGGTCGATAAGCTTTCCAAAAAGCGGCGGTCCCAGAATTGCCGCCATTGAAGAAAAGAAATAGTAAAGTCCTGTATAAGCTCCGATTTTATTGTCAGTTGTCATTTCCACCACCATGGGATAAGAGTTTATATTTACAAAAGCCCAGAACATGCCTCCTATAAGCATAAGACCCCTAATTACCGCTATATCCTTGAAAAACAATATCGCTCCAAATATTATCATCATTCCTACAAGCCCTATCTTTATTGTTCTCTTCCTGCCTATTTTTGTGGCTATAAAGCCGCTGGGTATGGCAAATACAAGGAAGGAGAAGGAGAAAAATCCCAGAGTAAGCGCTGCGGCGCTCTCCTTTATCCCAAGGTACTTGACTCCATAAAGGGTGAACAGCGCTTCAATTCCCTGATAGCCTATGAACCAGAAGAAAATTGCAAACAATATGAATAAGGCGCTCTTATCTCTGTCGGACAGAATTTCCTTAAAGGCGAATATAATTCCCGACTTCCCTTTAGCTTCCGGTGCCGGTGCGGCTGGCTCCTTTATTGTTTTGTAAAGAATTATTATGGCAAATATCATTAACAGGGACGTGCCCATAAATGGCATGTGCCTGTCATAATCATATATTCTGGAGCCGATAAAATAAGCCAACAGCGCACCAAAGCCACCCATGAAGTTTATTATTCCATTGGCCTTGCTTCTCAGGGGGGATGGCGTAAGATCCGGCATAAGCGCTACCGTAGGAGCCCTGTATACGCTCATTGTTATGTTGAAGCACATTACTATGGTTATAAGGCTGACAAGGTTGAACTCGTAGGGTATAAGCAGGAAAAAGGCAGCGGATACCGGTATTCCTATAAGCAGAAAGGGCATTCTCCTGCCATGCTTCGTATTTGTCCTGTCGCTAAGTGCCCCAAAAAATGGCTGAAGTGTTATGGCCGCTATGTTGTCAAAGGTCATAATCAAGCCGATTATAAAAGCACTGCTTATGTATTTGTTAAGAAATATCGGTACAAAGGAATTATAGAGGGACCATGTGATGCTTATGCAGAAGAAGCCCAACCCCAATAAAAAGGTATTTTTGTAATTCAGCTTGCTGTTATTCAATCCGAGCACTCCTCTCTCTATTTTCTCAGAGCCTCCAATATCCTGTCGGGGTAATTGGTTATTATCCCGTCAACTCCCATTTTCGAAAGCCTCACTGCCGACTTTGGATCATCCACTGTGAAAACATTTATTATATGCCCTCTGGCCTTAAGCTCGCCGGCAATCTCAGGCACCAAAGCAAGGTAAAAAGGATGGGCACATTCACAGCCCAGGGATTTCATGTAATTCCATGGCTCATAAAGACCTTCCATATAAAGTATTCCGGTTTTGACGGAAGGACTTAACTCCTTGCACTTCTTCACCGAGTAATGATTGAAGGAGGAAATTATCACCTTTTTCCAGAGCCCGAAGGCGGCTATCTGATCCATAACCTTCTGCTCAATCCCGGGGTATTGGACTATACCGCTTTTTATTTCAATATTCAGGAGCAGACCGTTATCCTTTACCAACTCAAGCAGCTCCAAAAGCCGAGGTATTTTCTCCCCCCTGAATTCATTTCCGAACCAGCCTCCTGCATCAAGAGTCTTTAGTTCATCATAACTCAAGTCCTTTATAAAGCCTTTACCGTTTGTAGTCCTTTCCAGGGTTTCATCATGGCAGATGACAAGACGTCCGTCCCTTGTCATCTGCACATCGCACTCTATCCCATGGCTGCCCAGCTCCACAGCCCTTTTGAAAGCCGCCATGGTATTTTCCGGAGCATAGCCGGAAGCCCCTCTGTGTGCATATACAAGTGTCCCTGCTGCTTTTCCAAAGTCACTTGACAATCCGATCACTCCTAATCAATAGATTATTATCTACGCTTTTTGCTCCTGCTCCGCTTCATCGAACTCCTCGGCAATTCTGGCAAACTTTTCAATTTTCTTCTGTACCCTGTTATAAATCGTATTCTCCGGATAACTTCCATCCTCAGCTTTGGTTCCCACGGTCATGTCCGTGAGAATTTCTATGCCTTCATCTATGCTCTTTACCGGATATATGTGGAATTTCCCCTCACTGACGGCCTCTATAACCTCATCCTTCAGCATAAGATTAACAACATTCTGCCATGGTATTATGACTCCCTCATTCCCTTTCAGTCCTCTGATCTTACAGGTCTGGAAGAAGCCCTCTATCTTTTCATTCACTCCTCCTATTGGCTGTATCTCACCCTTCTGGTTAACTGATCCGGTTACTGCAATATATTGCTTCATCGGCAATTCAGCCAGGCTTGACAGCAGGGCATACAGCTCGGTGCTTGAAGCGCTGTCCCCCTCAATTCCGTCATAGAGCTGTTCAAAGCATATGCTGGCTGATATTGTAAGAGGGAACTCCTGTGCAAACTTGTCACCAAGGTATCCTGTAAGTATAAGCACTCCTTTGTCATGTATGCTGCCGCTCATTTCAACTTCCCGTTCAATATTGACTATTCCTTTTTCTCCGGCATAAGTCACTACAGTTATTCTGCTGGGCTTTCCAAAGGTGTAGTCCCCAAAATCCATGACTGAAAGTCCGTTAACCTGGCCTATGACCTTTTCTTCTGTAGAAATAAGCACCACACCTGTATCAATCAGTTCCTGCAGCTTTTCCTCTATCCGGTTTGAACGGTACTCCTTCTGTACTATAGCTTTTTTCACATGGCTGCCGGAGGCTGTTTCCGCCCCCTCAATCCTTGCCCAGGCATCCGCCTCATACAGTATTTCAACAATATCGTTAAATCTGGTGGAAAGCTTATCCTTGTGCTCCGCCAACCTTCTGCTGTGCTCTATCACAGCTGCCACTGCAGACTTGTCAAAGTGCATAAGCCCTTTATTTTCGCAGTGGGAGCTGATGAACCTGGCATACTTCATGCAGTTATCCTTACTGCTGCTCATATCTATGTCAAAGTCGGCCTTGATCTTGAAAAGCTTTCTAAAATCCTCATCATAGGTATAAAGGGCCTGATACATATATGAGCTTCCTATAAGAATGACCTTTACGTTCAGTGGGATGGGCTCTGGTTTTATGCCTCCCGACACAATACCTGACATGGAAAATATATTCTCAATAGTTATGTTTCCGGTCTTCAGTGCCCTTTTTATGCCTTCCCAGCTTTCAGGGTTCCTCATAAGGTCGGACATATTGATTATTATGTAGCCTCCATTTGCCTGGTGAAGGGAGCCTGCCTTTATCTTGGTAAAATCTGTTGTAACCACGCCCATATTGCTGTCATACTCAATTTTACCCAAAAGATTGTAATACTTGGGGTTTGATTCCAGAATGACAGGGGCACCCTTCACCTCCCTGTTGTCTACCACCAGGTTAACCTGATATTTTATAGTAAAATCCTTTTCCCGGATTCTTTCAACCAGGTTCAGCTGGTCGGTGCGGACAGCCTCCAGATTCCTGAAATCCTCTATATTATGTATTATATCTCTCTGAACAGCCTGAAGATATTCAAGCACATTCTTGAACTGCCCGAACTTCTCTTTAAGCTCTATTACCGGCTGTTCTACTGCCAGAAGTGCTATCTTTGTTTCCAACTGCTCAATCTTGTCTCTTGTGGCCTTTTCTATATCCTTTATACGCTTCATCGTTTCCAAAAGCTTTCCCTGTACTACAAAGGAATTGTCTTCTATCTTCTTCCTGTCTTCAGGACGCATATCCAGATAGTCATTGTCCTCTATTGGCTTTCCTTCATGAATAGGGATGGTCATAAGCCCCTGCTCACTCTTTTTTATCATGAAGCCCTGATCCTTGGCGAATATATTAAAAGCCTCCATATGCTCAGAGCTTTTTTCCTGATACTCCTGCACGATCTGGCTCTTTTGCTTTTCATACTCTTCCCCTTCAAAGGCTTTGGGAATCTTTATCTTAAGATCCTTTAAAAGCTTCTTCATATCCTTCTGAAGCCTGTATCCCATTCCGACCGGGAGATTTATGCATATGGGTTTATCGGGATTCTTGAAGTTGTATACATAGCACCAATCATCAGGAACCTTTTCATTTGCAGCGATCCTGCTGATTATGGATTTGGTATAGCTGCTTCTCCCTGTGCCTGTTATCCCGGACACATATATATTATAGCTGGCTCTTTTGATTGTAAGCCCGAACTCCATTGCTGCAGCAGCCCTGCCTTGTCCGATTATACCATCCAGCGGATTCAAATCCGCTGTTGTTTCAAACTCAAATTCTGTATAGTCTATCCGGTTGCACAACTCTTCCGGAGTCAATTCCCTAAATTTTCCCATGCAGCACTCTCCTCTCAATAATAGATGTTGTAGAGTTTATAATTAATAACATTATATTAAATTTTATCCTCCAGTACCATAGTATTCAGTGAAACATTCCTGCTATGAATCCTTTTTTCCATTCTGTATTGAGTCAAAGAATGCCATGGCTATGAATTTGGGAAGCCTCATAATCCTGCCGATTCTCCTTGGTTCCTCCATAAGTCTGTAAAACCACTCCAAGCCTGCTTTCTGATAAAACTCAGGGGCTCTTTTCACCCTGCCTGCAAGCACATCCAGGCTTCCGCCCACCCCCATGGCAATACTGACATTCAGTCTGTCCCTGTGCCTGTATATGAATTTCTCCTGCTTGGGAGCACCCAATGCTGTCAAAAGAATATCTGCCTTACTGCTGTTTATATCATTTATTATCTTTTCTTCTTCGTCATCTCCGAAATAACCGTTCCGTGTGCCTGCTATTCTAAGTCCGTTGTACCTCTCGGTAAGCCTTATGGCAGCCTCTTCAGCCACACCATCCTTGCCGCCCATCAGATATACGCTTTTACCCTGTGAATCGGCTATATCCATAAGGCGCATCATCAGATCAAAGCCTGCAACTCTTTCCTTCACAGGAGTGCCGTAAAATTTCGAAGCAATCACAACCCCTATGCCATCCGGCGCAACAAGCTGACCGCTGTTCAACACACCTTCAAATTCCCTGTCCTTGACGGCCTCCAGCAATATCTCGCTGTTGGGAGTAAAAACCATGCTGCAGCTATCCATACCAAGATATTCTGCCAGAATGCCCGCTGCTTCATCCATATTGACATTGTCAACTTTTATTCCTACTATTTCAACCTGCTCTCTCATATAACACCATCCCTTAACCCTATGTTTTTGAACCCGATCGTAGGGAATGCATTGCATGCATTCCGAAACGCATATAATACGCTCCCTACTATTATAACATAGCATAATTTCATATAAACAGGGTTTATATCATAAAGTGCCCTTTGCAGCATATTCCAATAGCCAATATCCCATATTTTCACAAAACGCGTATTACAAATTCAGTAAAACAGTGCTATAATGTGAATTGTAATATTCATGTAACATTTGTCATTATATGCGAAATTTATGTCACGGATTTCTGTATTGCATATAACCTTTATGCGAAACAATTATAAATCTATACGGTAAGGGGTAGGATATATTGGAAAAAATATTAATAGAAGGCTCACAGAAGCTTTCCGGTGAGGTCAGTATCAGCGGAGCCAAAAACGCAGCAGTGGCAATACTGCCTGCAACAATTCTGGCAGGCTCAGCCTGCACCATAAAAAATCTTCCCATGGTCAAGGATGTTACTTATCTGAGAGATATGCTCATACAAATGGGAGGAAAAATTCAAATACTTGACACGGATAAAATATCCATAGATGCCTCCGGTATAGGCACTCATAAAATTGACCTGGAGCTGGCAAAAAGAATGAGAGCTTCATACTATTTCCTTGGTGCTCTCCTTGGCCGGTTCAAGAAGGCTGAAGTACCGTTCCCCGGAGGCTGCGAGATCGGGGTGCGCCCCATTGACCTTCATCTTAAAGGCCTGGAGGCTCTCGGCGCAAAAATTAAAATATCTCACGGCCTTATAAAGGCAAAGGCAGATGAGCTGAAGGGTGCAAGAATATATCTGGATGTAGTCAGTGTAGGGGCAACTATTAACATAATGCTTGCAGCATGTATGGCAAAGGGCACTACTACTATAGAAAATGCGGCAAAAGAGCCTTACATAGTTGATACAGCCAACTTTCTCAACGCACTGGGTGCCAATATAAAGGGCGCGGGCACCGATGTTATTAAAATCAAAGGAGTAGAATCCCTGGGCGGCTGCGAACACAGCGTAATACCAGACCAGATGGAGGCAGGAACTTACATGATTGCGGCAGCTGCGACAAGAGGTGACGTACTGCTCAGAAACATCATACCTACACATCTTGATGCAGTATCTGCAAAGCTCAGAGAAATGGGAGTGGAGATTACCGAGTACGAAGATTCCATAAGAGTTAAAGCCGCAGCAAGGCCAAAGGCGGTTAATATAAAAACCATGCCCTATCCGGGCTTCCCTACGGATATGCAGCAGCCTGTGAGCGTACTCCTTTCTATCGCCGAAGGCACCGGCATCGTGACAGAGAGCATATTTGAATCCCGGTTCAAGTACTTTGATGAGCTGAAAAGAATGGGTGCAAAAATAAAGACAGAGGGCAGAGTGGCAATAATAGAAGGTGTATCAAAGCTTTCAGGAGCCCCTGTTTATGCTACCGATCTCAGGGCAGGAGCTGCGATGGTTGTTGCAGGCCTGACCGCAGAAGGCAAGACTACTATAAGCAATGTAAGCTATATTGACAGAGGCTATGAGAGACTTGAGGAAAAGCTGATAAATCTTGGAGCAAAAATAAGGCGTATTGAGGAAGATTAATGAATTTATACAGGAGGTACCTACTATGAAGATGAAACGATGCTTATCCATACTACTTTTGATCTGTTTTTTTATCGCTATACCACTGCAGAATACTTCCGCAGCAGCTCCGGTGTTCAAAATCCCCGGCGAATTCTGGAAGCTGGCTCCCCTATATGATAAAGCCTTGAATGCCGATGATTTGAATAATATTATAATTTATGGCAATAAAATAATAGAGCTTTTCAATGGAGCTGAGGAAACCCAACAGGTGCTGGAAATCATAACCCCAAGACTCGAAAAGATTGCAAAAGCTTACGAAGCCCTTGGCAAATTTGATGATGCCGTTTTGACCTACACCAAATACATTCCCAAGGCTGAAAAGCTGGGCTGGAAGGACGGCGTAACCTATGCAAGCTCCAAAATCAAATCTCTGAGCTTTGATATTGAGCTTTATACAAAAACACAGGATCTCAGGAACAACCCATATTTTTCTTCAAAGTACGAGCCCAGGGCAGGAGTATATTTTGGCAGCAACTATGATTCCGACCCCAGGATAGGAGCATATAGCTGGAATGATATAAAAAATTATTTCCCCAAGAAGAATTCCGCTTACCTTACATATTTACACTGGGAAGAGGATATCAAGTCCTTTGACAGATATTATCAGGATGCAAAAGAGAACAATATAGCCGTTCAGCTGGCCTGGAACATAGAAGATGCCTCCATGGACAGCGTCTTGAAAAACATTGCGGATTATAAGACATATATAAATGCTATAGCAGATTACTTAAGAGAGCTTAAAATACCGGTATTCCTCAGATTTGCCGGTGAAATGAATATAAAGGATAACTGCAAGGATTCCAATGCATATATTGAAGCTTTCAGATACATTTCCAGGGTAATGAAGGACAAAGCTCCCAACGTGGCTATGGTTTGGTCCCCCAATGACATTTCTGCCAAAGACCGTACCTATGACCAATACTATCCGGGAGATGAGCATGTTGATTGGATAGGTATAAGTACATATACCTACCGCTACTTCCAGGGAAAAAAGGATTGGGGCAATCAGCAGGACAGCATAGATAGTGTGTTTATGACAGGAGACTATGCAAACCCCCTGGCCAAGATAAAACCGATTATTGACGCCTATGGTCAAAGAAAACCCATAATGCTTTCAGAGACGGGGGTTGGCCATTACTCAAAGCTTGCCGGAGAAGATGTGTCGGATTGGGCTGCAGTGCAGCTGAGACGCCTTTATACATATGGCCCAATGGTTTATCCTCAGCTTAAGGGCATATACTACTTTAATGCCAATAATGATCAGATAACCAAGTACGATGACTATTCCTTGTATGGAAGCCCCAAGCTCAACGCCCTTTATAACGAGCTTACCGGCAGCAGTAATTTTTTATCGGATATCAACGGCAATCCAAGCTTCAGATATGAAAAAATCACTGACTACGGCACTCAAGGTTTAAAGCTTGAGCTTTCAACCTATACTATAGTACCAAAGCTACCAGCTCCTTCGGTTCAATACAAGCTTGACGGAAAAACATATGGAACCAAAACCATGATACCTTACAGCATAGAGCTTGACTTATCAACCCTTCCCAAGGGCGAACACCTGCTTACCGTAGAAGTATACAATGGAAATGCCCTCATGGGATTTAGGGATTACAATCTAATGATAAACAACGACAGCATAAACCTGAAAAAAAGGTAAAATCGGAGGCATGAAATGCACAATTACAATATTCTGATAACTACTATGCGCCTTGATATAGGCGGCGCAGAAACTCATATAGTAGAGCTTGCCAAGGGGCTTTCCCGGGAAGGCTTCAATGTAGTTGTGGCATCTACCGGGGGCGTGTATGAAAAAGAGCTTATAGACAGCAATATAAAGGTGTATCACGTACCTCTGGATAACAAGAAGCCCCACAATGTGGTAAAAGCTTACTACCGGTTGAAAAGTATAATAAAGGACAATGAAATCGACCTGGTACATGCCCATGCCCGTATCCCCGGGTTTATCTGCGGACTGCTGCACAAGAAAATGGGATTCCCCTTTGTGACCACTGCCCACGGAACCTGGAAAACCGGCTACGGACTGCGCTATATAACCAACTGGGGTCAAAAGACCGTGGCTGTAAGCGAGGATATCAGAAAATATCTTCTGGACAACTATAAAATCGAAGATAAGAATATCAAAGTCACAATCAATGGTATAGATACCGGCAAGTTTTCACCTGATATAGATTGTTCCGATGTAACCGCCGAGCTGAAGCTTAGTCCTGAAGACAGGAAAATCGTATACATAAGCAGATTTGACAGTGACAGGAGCTATATAATAAACAAGCTTCTGGAAATAATCCCGGAGCTTGCTGAAAGCATCCAAAACCTCAAGGTTATAATGGTGGGAAGCGGAAATATTCTGGATTCGGTAAAGGAAAGAGCACAGGATATAAACAGCAGCACCGGTCATGATACAGTTGTTGTTGCAGGCTCCCGTACCGATATAAACAAGTTCACCGCCCTGGCAGACCTATTCATAGGCTTTGGCCGTTCTTCACTGGAAGCACTGGCTGCCGGAAGGCCACTTATACTTGCCGGCAATGTAGGCTATATAGGAATATTGGATGAACACAGCCTTGACGCAGCCGTCAAATCAAACTTTTCAGGCCGTGGATATAGCAAGGCAGAGAGTGAGACCTTAATAAATGACATTACGAAGGTACTGCTGCAGATGGGCGGGGAAGAAAGAAACGCACTGGGCGGTTTTGGCCGCAGCTTGATAGAAAACAGCTATTCCGTAAAAAGAATGGTTAAAGATAACATTGATGTATACATGCAGCTTCTAAAGCATAAATTATAGCTCAAAGGGGACAAACCTATGTATGATGTTATGATATCGGGTTATTACGGATTCAATAACAGCGGCGACGATGCCATTCTGTTGGCTATTATAGATAACCTGAGAAAAATAAAAAAGGATCTGCGGATTGTGGTTCTTTCAAAAACTCCAAAGGATACTGCCAAAAACTACGGAGTTGATGCAGTTGACCGCTTCAACCTTTTTGAGGTGCTCCGTGCCATGAAAAGCACCAAGCTCTTTATTAACGGCGGCGGCACGCTCATTACGGACATTACCAGTACACGTTCACTTATGTATTATCTTACCACTATTTATCTGGCCAAGCTTTTGGGCCTCAAGATCATGCTTTATGCAAACGGAATCGGTCCTGTAAGCAGAGGCTCCAACCGTTATTTAACTTCAAAAATAATCAACCTTGTGGATATCATTACTCTCAGGGAGGAAGCCTCAAGCTTGGAGCTGGAGGCATTAGGCGTCAAAAAACCCAGGATCATTGTAACTGCCGACCCCGCTTTAGGCCTTGAACCTGCGGGCCCCGAGGAAGTAGAAAGCATCTTGTTCAAAGAGGGAATATCTGCAGATAAACCATTGGTCGGATTATCTATAAGAAAATGGGAGGGTTATGAAGGTTACAGCAATATCATTGCCCAGGCAGCTGATTATCTGGAAGAAAAATATAATGTAAAATCGCTGTTCATCCCGCTGCATTTTCCCTCAGACCTGTCAGTGGCAGAGGATATAGCATCAAAAATGAAATATCCCCCCTTTATTGTAAAGGATATGTACACCGTAGACAAGACTCTTGGAATTATGAAAAAGCTGGATCTGGTATTGGGAATGAGGCTCCATGCCCTAATATATTCAGTTAGCCTTTCGGTACCGAGTATAGGGCTGATATACGATCCCAAGGTTCAGGGCTTCCTGGAATATGTGAAGCAGCCCTCTGCAGGGAATGCGGCAGACCTGGATCTGGAAAGCCTCAAAAAGCTGATTGACGAAGTGTGGAACAACAAGGCTGCTTTAGCACAACAGCTGGAAGAAGGCAACCGGCTGCTGAAGCAAAAGGCCTTTGAAAATGCAGAAATAGCAATTGAATTGCTGGAAAAATAATTAACGGGGTGCATTTGCACCCCATATTTATTAGAGTAAAAAGTACCATAGCAGGTCATTCTGAGCGGAGCGAAGAATCTTATTTGTTAAAGCTTTCAGATAAATCAAGCCATTGTGGATTTATACTTTCTATCAAATCATCTTTCTTCTTACGTGTCCAGCCCTTAATCTGCTTTTCTTTTGCAATTGCAGCTTTTACATCAGTTGTGCTATCAAAATAGACTAATTTATTCACATTATACTTCTCTGTAAATCCTTTAACGAGTTTGTTATTATGCTCATACAAACGTCGCTCAAGATCATTAGTTACACCTGTATAAAGAACCTTATTTGTCCAATTTGTCAATATGTAAACATAATACAAATAACACACCTCACATAAAGATTCTTCACTTCGTTCAGAATGACAGGCAGAATAGCTTTAACCTCACAATCCCTACTGCACAACATTCCGGCTAAGATTCTTCACATCTACCAGCTTTGTCTGCAATATTATCATGCGGGTGTCCATTACCTGCTGAAATTCCCTGTTGAGATCCATCCTGCCGTTTGCACGGAAGCCGTTTTTCGTCTCAACTCCGGGAACCTGTATTGTCACACGTACATTGAACCTCTCAGGTTTTTCAGCCAATACAACAGTTCCGTCAGCCTTGGTAAGCTGTTCTACCGCTGGGATGACTTCCTTGCTCACTATCTTCCCCATTGGAGTATCTGTCTTGACATCATAAATATCTGCTCCGACTTCTATGGCATCGACTGACTGCTGCCTGACTCCCTCCACCAGTACCACCGTATATTCCAGAGTATCAAACTTGGCCGCATTCTGATTCTTATCCACCATAAAAAACTTATAATATGCTCCGCCTAGAAGTGCAATAATAAGCAGCAGCACACCTATGTCAATAATACTTATCTTTCCGAATAATTTTCCCTTTTCATCCAACAGCATATCTACCCCTCCTTACTGTCCTTCCAATGTAATTTTTGTCACGAAACCTTGATTTGCATATCCTTTGCCTTTTATGGAGAATTTCTTGCCTACCTTGATTTCAGCGCCGCCGACTATTATGTTCGCCGGGGTAATATTAGCGTTGCCCTCTATTGTTATGACAACATCATAAGCATCAGGCACTTCAGCTATAACATATCTGCCGTTTATCAGGTCTTCATTCAGCATTGTTGCTTTTCTCGACTCCTTGCTTACCACCGTGCCAAGCTCATTTCCCCTAACGTTGTCTCTTATGGGATCACCGGCGGTTATCGCATCAACAAAGTCCTTATTGACATTGGTTATCTCAAAATCATACACTACCTTGCTTGTTTCCACTACCTGCTTGTCACTTCCGCCAAAGAATACAAAATATACTCCTCCCGCTATGGATATGACAAGCAGCACTATCAGCAAATCCACTATGTTTAATTTACCGAACAATCTACCTTTTCCATCTATTAACGCCATTATTTTACCTCCCCGGGTATTTTTAAAATCGATTCATACAACTCTTCAATACCTCTTGCCATTGCATCAGCCGTAAAATGACCAACTACCAGCTCCTTGCCCTTGTCTCCCATGCTTTTTCTCAATTCAGGGTCACGTACCAGCTTGAGTATCGCATCGGCCAGCATGACCGAATCCCCCACCGGTACGAGATATCCGTTATATCCGTCTTTCACTACCTCAGGTATTCCTCCTGTATTTGTGCCGACAGAAGGCTTTCCTACACACATCCCCTCAATAAGCGAAAGACAAAGTGCCTCGGATAAAGATGAGATCACATTGATGTCAATTATATTGAATATCTCAAAGATATTTTCAATAAAGCCTGTGAAAATTACCTGTTCTGTAAGCCCCTGCCTCTTTACAAGCTCTTTAAGCTCCTGTTCCTCAGGGCCGGTGCCGGCTATCAAAAACTTCACATTGCCCTTGTCCCGGGAAATAATTTCGGCAGCTGCTAAAAAGTGCTTGTGCCCTTTGACCCCGGCAAGCCGGGCAGCCATTCCCACAACTATATCCTCTGCCCCTATTCCCCATTTTTGCCTGACACGGCTCTTTTCCTCGGGACCAAGCTCCCTGACCGGGCTTATTCCTCCGTATATCACTGAAATCTTACCCTCCTGCATTCCATTATCAGCCACATTCTGCTTCACAGCAGCCGATACAGCTATTATCCCGTCACACAGCAGATTGTTCAGACAGGCACCCGCAAGCTTTTTTACTCCGGTTTTCCTGCTGTCAATGCAATGCTTCGTATTTACAATTTTCAAGCCTGCCATTCTTGCAGCAAGCCTGGCAGATAGTGATGCATGGGTATGTACGATCCGGGGCTTTTCCTTTCTGAAGATACGAAGCATAATACTCACTGCAGCTGCATCAAAGGACTTGTCCTTCATGCCGTCAACCGGTATTACCTCAAACCCCAGCCCGCGTATCTTATCAATAAGCAGGCTCCCTTGTGGAAGCACCACCTTTATGTCAAATCTTTCCTTATCTATCGCACCAAGCAGATTCAGCAGCCAGCTGCCTGCACCGCCTATTTTCATATCGCTCAGCACATGTATCACTTTTATCATAGTTCCAGCACCTCGTTATCCTTTGAGATAAGGGCTTTGGCTATCATCCCGAATGCCAGCATGACCCAGAAGGTCAGAAGCACTTTGTTGTTGTACCATAAATTCTCTACCATCCCCTGAGCCAGATACCCTGCCATACCGGAGGCAACAGCTATCATAAAGGTGGAGGTGAAGCTGTCCCTGGTCTTATAGAAGCCTGCAAGCATGGTTTTGTAATAAACCGCTATCATGGCAAAAAACATCACAAAACCCGCAATACCGGTCTCGATCAGAAGTTGTATGTAAATATTATGGGAGTGATGCGCATATGCAGCGTTAAGAGAATATTTGGGGTAGAGGAGCTTGAAAGGCTCCAAGCCCAGCCCTATGCCGGAAGGCCAATAATCCTGTGCCAATTTTAAAGACCCAAGCCATACAGAAATTCTGTATAAAGAAGACGTATCCGACAGGTTTCCGATACTTGTAAACCTGTTTATTACAGAAGGCGGCAATACAAAAGGCAGCATCAGCAGGCCAATTACACCGAGAATAACAAACCTCCTGTCCCTAAGCACTGCAAATAAAGCAACGGCCAGCATCAATCCTACATATGCACCTCTTGAATATGTATATATCAGGCACAAAAGCATAATGGCAGTCATCCCCAGTGTCAAAAATCTTGAGAGCCAGTTCTTCTGTCCCCACAGCATTGCTATGGCAACAGGTATTATAATCACAAGGTACTCTCCAAGCACATTGGGATTTTCAAAGGTAGAGCCTACACGGGCCTTTATATCCTCGAAAAGTGTTGTATCGACCCAGGCTTCTGAGGTAGCTCCTACAGTTTTGAGCTGATATAATCCGTACATCGATGTGACAGTAGTGGAAAGCACCAGCAGCACTGCCAGAGTATAAAGCTGCTGCCTTGTCTTTACGGTATTTACCAATATGAAATAGAACAAAATGAAAGCTATGTGTATCAGCAGTGCAAGCATGCTGTTGGCAGGGGTATATGATGTAATGGTGCTGTAGAAAAGCACAACTCCAAACAACACTACAAAATAATCCAGAATTGTAACCCTGAAGCTTACGCTCTTATCCTTGAAAAGCCTTATCCCATAGGATACGGCAGTTATCAGGATCAACCCCAGCAGTGCCATGGTCGGGGCAAGGGGAATGAATCCTACGACGGCAAATACCCCTATCTCATATCTCCAAAGCACCATCACGAGACCGGCAATTGCTCCGGCCATCAGAACAAAGGTCATTGGCGGCAGAAGATATCCCGGTATGCCTGATAGTATTCCCACTGCTACTGCAGCTATTTCCAGTTTTTTATACGTTATCCTCCGTTCCTTTAACGGTATGAGAGTCTCCCTGACTGCTTCCTCAGTAATATCAAAAAGTGTACTGCCCGATACAGTAAAAAAGCCGTACACTATGCTGCCGGTTATACTACCCTCCACAAGACATTTCACCGGCCTGTTTATCAGGATCAGCACAGTACCGGCAAGGAGCAGCATCAACCTTATCATACCTTTCATATCCAGAAGCAGCTCTCCATTTTCAAATACAAAGCCCAATAAGCCTTGAGTCACGGCAAAAGTAAGAAAAAGCAGCCCATAAACCCTTGTGCTTATATTGAACATGCCCTCTAAAAAAAGCTTCATGCCGCTTAATGCCTTGCTTCCCCTTAAAGCACTGTTTGTCCCACCTGAAAGCCTGTGTGAGACGTATCTGTAAAGCCTTAAAGGTGAAATTAAAACTCTGAATATAAAGCTTTTCCTCCATGCACTTCCTATATTCCATTCCCTATCAAAAAATGTCAATATACTGCTTGAAGCCGTATACTTCGCGAAGCTCTGCCCTATTCTTTGCAGCACTATGAAAAATTCACTGTTTTTGTAGTAGAACATAAGCTTCCTATAAACATTTAATATCATTCCGATTATCAAACTATTTCTCATCTTATCACTTCCCTACAGCAATACAATTTCATCTTATTATATTATTATTGCCATATAAATGTAAAGTATATTAACCCGCATACAAAAACATACAGGCGGGAATAAAAACCCGCCCCTTCTTCGGACGCCCAATGGGCGCCCCTACCTCCAGAACCCCGAAACCCCGGAACCTCGCACCTATTTTATCGTATATGTACCTTTTATAATCAGGAAGGACTTGTCCGCCTGAGCTTTGACCCCTCTGCCGTCTCCTCTTGAGGCTATGAGCATGTGGTTGTTGATTACCGCCTCAGCATCCTTCAGGTCCTTTGCTGAAGTAATGTCTGAAAGCCCTCCGTTAGCTCCATATATGGCAGAAAACTTGCCGGATCTGGGTATTATTTCCGCCCCTTCTCCCGCTATAAGTATCTGGTTATTTTGCATTTCCACCACTTCAAACCTGCCGGACCCACCTGCCGAGACATTCTTGATATCTTCTGCAAGCTTCGCTATCTCCTGGTTCTTTAGCTCCAGCTCAGCCTTGAGCTTTGCTATCTCCTGATTCTGTATAGCATTATCCCCGTTTGCCTTTGCGATCAAACTGTCAATATAATACTTGATCTGCTCTGATTTCTGTTCTACATAACTCTGCGTAACTATGGGATCCTGTTCGGAACCTGGAGTTACTCCGTCTGCAGCACTGATAACAACCACAGACAGCACCAGGATAACTGCAATTAATATGACAATACCGGTTTTGCGACTCTTACTATTTACCATCCCAATTCTCCTTTTCTAAAAAATGTACAAGATTTTCTAGCATTGCATATATTTCGCCAAATATAGCAAAATTCCTGTATATATTACAAATTTGTAAAAAAGGAGACATATTCCTAACGCTTTCCCATAGGTAGAAATCCGTAATATGCTTTATGTAACACTAATGACTGTGCTATAATATTACTAATATTAATTTTTATTGAGTACGCACATAAAACAGCATCTATCAATATTGGGGGAGGACTGTTCATGACAATACAACAGCTGAACTATTTTTTGGCAATTGTAAAGTATGAAAAGTTCACGACAACAGCAAGTGAGCTTTTTATTTCACAGTCGTCACTTTCCAAACAGATCCTTAGTTTGGAACGAGAACTGGGAGTGAAACTGTTTGCCCGTAATACACGAAATATTGTATTAACGCCTATTGGGATGGAACTGGTAACTTACGCACAAAAAATTGTATCCGAATATGAAAAACTGAGATTACATATCAATGAGTATAAAGAGCAACAAGCAGAGTGTATTGCTATAGGAGCAATACCGGTACTAAGCCAGTATGGAATTATGGACATAATTATCGATTTTGAGAAGCATTATCCAAATATGAAAATAAATATCACTGAAACAGATACGGCATCTATACTTCAGATGCTTGATGAATCAAAAATTGATATTGGAATTATTAGAACAGAACCTTCACAGTATGAAAAATACGTTGTAACTCCCATATGCGACGACGAACTGGTATTACTGGTCGGTAGTCATCACCATTTTGCCGACAGGAAGGTTGTTACTCTGGAAGAAACCGTAGATGAAGAGTTTTTATTATTCAACTCAGACCCCTTAATATTGAAATATTTTGCAAGGTTGTTTAAAAATGCCGGAATTTCTCCCAAAATACAGTATTCTAATGTGCGCCTGACTACAATTAGAAGCCTGATTAAGCAGGACATGGTGGTAACATTAATTATGAAACGCCTGGCAGAATACTATAATGACCCATTGCTGCATATTGTAATGCTGGACAACCACCCGACACGTTCATTGTCATTAATAACAAGAAAGGATGACCTATCCTGTTCTTCCGGAATCCTCGTCAAGCATTTGGCAGACTGTCAGCATACTACAAAAAAATGAAGAACACTTCTTATGAATTGCATATCATTAAAGTAAATGCCCAAAGACATTAGTAAAATACTATTATCTTTGGGCATTATATTTATTATATATCTTTTCTGGTTTCAAAAACAATAGCACCATTCTCGACTAGAATTTTCTGCAGTTCAGATACATCTTTCTCAAGCTCTCTAGGTGTGATGCCATGCTTTATGCAAAGACCGGCAGCTGTACCGGCAGCCTCACCTGTAACCATTGTCTGATGCAAGTAACGCAGGTAGGCTGGGCGGTCGGTAGATACACACTTGCCTGCTGCCAACAGGTTTTCAATCTTCCTAGGAACGAGGCAGCGATAAGGAATATCATAAGAGCCACCATCTTTTGGCCATACCATATCCTCTTTGACCGCGGCGCATACATTTAAAGTATCCATAGATGCAACATGATAAGCACCAGCTTTCATGGAACTCTTTCCTATTGTATCATGGAATGTTTGGCAGTTACCGACATCTTCCTTGGTAAGTACATAATCGCCAACTATTCTTGGACCTTCACGGAGCCTGAGCTCAGTACAAACCTTAGTAATATATGCATTTTTAAAGCCGGGAACATAGTTCTTAAAGAATCTCCATGCAATGGCATTCTGCTTCCTGCATTCGATCATGCACTTTGTAAGGTCCCACGCATCGGTTGGCAGGCAATGGTCAACCTGTGATGAATGCTGGAAGTGGGCTTGAATATGTCCGCCTTCCTTAGGTGAGAGGAAGAATCCTGCTCCACTGTATGGGTGCCAGTCACCATTCTTAAGTGCATTGTCACGCAGCTGATAGAAGCCCATAACCTCGCCCAGTTCGGTTACATCGGTGCAGTGACGGTATACTTCATATACACCTTCCTGGCTGCTGTCATTACTGGGGTGGATAAGCTGTTTGTAGGAAAACTCTTCAGGATGTTCACGAAGGTAGTGCAGCAATTCATCCCAGTCAACACCATCAACAGTAAATGACAGTGTATGTGGCTGAATGTCCTCACGGGATACACATTCCATTTCCACACCTGCTCTGTCCGCTACATAGCCTTCGCCGGTGCAGTCAATAACAATTTTACCCTTTATTTCATTTTTACCGTTTGCATTTTCAACTACAATGCCGGTAACGGAATCTCCATCTTTTGTAACTCCAACAACTAAAGTGTCCAGCAGCAGTGTAACACCGCTCTCTTCCATCATGTCAAATATAATCATGCCAAACCAGTCAGGATCAACATACGAGAAAGTGTAACCTGCTTTTTCGCGGAACGCAGGTCTGAGGTGAGGAAGAGCGTGGCCGGTCTTATACATCCTGTCATAAACCTCTTCAACAAATCCGGCAATGTCCTGCTCCCCTTTGGGATTAAATAGTCTTGCAAATGCGAATCCAGGAGGTCCTGAGACGTTCATCTGGCCGCCCAAAGCACCTACTCTTTCAACCAATAATGTTTTAGCACCGGTCCTCGCTGATGAGATAGCTGCAGCAACACCTGAAGTACCACCGCCACAAACAATTACATCATAAACTACATCATAGCCGCTCATTGATTCATCCTCCCAATTATATATTTTGCTTACACTGCAGGGAACGGTAGATAATATTTTTACCATTCTTCTGCAGCAGTTTTATACTTTAATTATTTTTTAAACTCATTAATGCTCTTAGCAGCTTTGCCGTTAGGAAGTGCTACCGGCTCAACGATACCCTCACTGTGAAGTGCCCAGGGAAGAATAACACCGGAGTGGCCTCCGCGTCCACCGACAACAATAATTTCAACATCCTTTGGAGTACGAGTAACAGGCATTGGATGCTTATTTGCAAATTCAGCCGGACGAACAGGAACCAGTCCACGATTGCGAACCATAGGAACCTGATGATAAGCGTATGTATGTATATGCTCCTGAATCATTTCCTTTGTGTAGCCATCCTTCTTGAGCATCATGCCATGGTCAGGAGTCAGGCAAACAACAAGTGGCCCGGGCATATAAGCGTTATTCGAACCAAGTGTGGTACAGCAGGCTGTAATGGTATCAAGCAGGTCATGTCCATTGAGGCTCAGGAAGTCAATAATGTCATGAAGCGGTTCGGCTTTAAGGACATAAACAGTAGTTGTTTCGGAATCATAATGTTCCTCGTTTATTGTATTCCAGCAAGCCAGGTCTTTTTCTTCAGCAAAGCAGAATGTAAATTCAGCCTGAGAAGCAATGCAATCAAGATCACATACACCGGGTACAGAACGACATACATTCATGATAACAAGGTTAACAGCACGGCCGATTGTAGCATTTGCCGGATATCCGGGTCCCATGCAGCCTTGTCCGCCGGAGATACCGATTTCCTTGGCGATAGGCCCGCTAACAAGAACCATGTTGCCACCTGGATGGGAAGTTGTAACTGACTGAAGCAGATTGTACTTTGGATTGTTCAGGGCTTTAAATGCAGCGACCAAAATTGGCATTGCGTTTGGCTTGCAACCAGCCATTATAGCTGCGACAGCTACATCCCTGACTGTGATATCTTTACCTGTCGGTCCAACCTGATTGCAGAGTACAAGATTCTCATCAAAGGGACAGAACTCCATCATTTTTTCATAACGAGCCCTTGTGGGCGGAATGATAGGCAAGCCATCGCTGATGTGTTCAGCATTGAAGTAATCATTTATTTCTTCCATATATGCTCCTGGCTCTAAAAGCTTATTTGCATCAACTTCAATGTCGTTTATAATTGGAAGTAAACCGTCCTTGGCCGGAGCAATCTTATCCATCTTAAAATCGATATGTGCGGTTTCCTCAAATTTTTTACCGGTTGCGGTAAGGGAATCCATAATATAGCTCCATTTGAGATCCACCTGGGCACGGACTTCTTCTTCTGTGCTTGCCTGATATATGTCTACAGAACAAAGACACAGGTTACCTGCACGGTAGACGCCAACACCCTCTGTGATTGATGATCCCGGAGGTGCTGTCATATAGACAGTAGGTATTCCAAGCTTCTCAAGTGCTATGGTCACAACTGTAGTTGCAGCAGATGTACCCATATCACCTAAAGCAACAACTGCAGCTGTTGGCTTCTCTTTTGCCAGCATTGCAGCATATTCTTCAAGCTTTGGAGTATTTTTACCACGAACTGTTTCACAGTAATCTACAA
Organism: Clostridia bacterium BRH_c25; assembly: GCA_001515955.1. The sequence continues at coordinate 26,486 of LOES01000142.1, forward strand.
AATTAGTGATTCCCATTTCTGAGAAGCGTTCTTTGATTCTTACAAACACCTGCATGTAATTGCAGAATCCTAGTTTTGTATTGTTGTAGAACAAGATTTTTCCGTTCTTTAAGTCTTCCAAGCTTACTCTGGATGCCAGCTTTAAAATGGGACGTTCCTGGTATCCACGGGGGTCCAGTAATGCATTTAACTTTTGTGTCATAGATCTCACTCCTTTCAAACACTACTTAATTTGATAATGTTTTGCTTGGGATAATTATAGCCTTGAGAAAATGGTGAAAGCAATTCAGTTTCATATCAGAATTATTCCATTGCGGAATAATTAGCTTGTATCATCAAATTTTCGTAATGAATACATTATCCAAATCCTTGAATCAACACTATTTATAAGTAAAATAGCTTGTTTACAACCATTCATAAAAGCAAAGAGGTCGTATTATGATGCATATGGTAATAACTTATTCCATACCGGATATAATCTTGATTTAAATGGAATTGTCCGTGTTAATTTGTGGGTGATATAATTATTTGAAAGAAGCAAGTATCTAGTGTCATATGCTAATGTAGTTCTTATCTGATCAGATAGTGGAAAATAGATAAAAAGATATTTTGTGATTGGGGGTTTTATATATAGGAAGATAATTGCTTAGGTTTCTTTCATTATGAAATAAAAAATTTTCTGGAGGAGGGTCAATATGATGAAAAAGAGTAAAAGTATCAAGACTATTTTATGGGTGCTTGTAATGTGCATATTTCTTATTCAATTTGTAGGTTGTTCTCCTAAACAAGCTGACAATCAGTCTAACACTCCCCCCGCTGAAGAGAAAAAGGAACTTGAGTCCAGCGTAAATATTGGAACCCATGCTGTGGGTGGTGCTTACTATGCAATGGGAACCGGTGTTGCAAAGATCGTATCTGAAAAAACACCCATTAGCGCAACTGTTCTGCCATATGCCGGTCCGGATGCGTGGATGCCTGAGATGAGAGATGGTGTTATAAACCTTGGAATCATGTCCGGCGTTGACCTTACATGGGCTTATAACGGTGAGGTTGTTTTTGAAGAAGCTACGCCCGAAATCCGACTGGTGCTAAACGGTAACCAGGTTAACCATTGTACCTTTACTGTAATTGAAAGTTCCGGTATTAAAAGTATTACTGAGCTTAAAGGAAAAAAAGTAGGATATGAATATGGCGGAAATAAATTCACAAACCTTCTGGTTGATGCTGCTCTGGCTTCAGTCGGCTTAACAATTGACGATTGTGTAAAAATTCCGCTGACAGACCTTGCAACTGCACAAAGAGCCCTGCAGGAGCGCCGCGTAGATGCTATATTTACTGGTTCTTCAACAACTCCTTCTTCTGTACAACTGGATCAAGCCCTGGGCATTCGTGTTCTGCCCTTCGGCGATTTGAAGCCGTCTGATTTAGCTAATGGCATACCTGCTGAAATGCAGACTATTATTGATAAGTTTGTCCCAGGTGCTTCCTTGAGCGTTTGCCCTATAAGCGGAACTGTAAAGGAAGAAACCGTTTTACTTAACTATCCCATCGATTTAGTGGCATCTGCCAATCTGTCAGAGGATGCGGTTTATGCAATAATGGGTGCCATCTGGGAGAAATATCCTGATCTTAAGGCAGCCAATGCCTGGGGTGCTGGCTGGATTCCGGACAGCTTTGCGATTGATAGGCAGCCTGCGCCTTACCATGAGGGCTCTATAAAATTCTTTAAAGAAAAAGGCGTCTGGACTGATGCAATGCAAACTCGCCAGAACCAGTTGCTGGGTAAATAATACTTATATTCTATTTTCAGTAGTAATTGCTATCGCAAGAATTCTAAGAAGAGGCACCAGTAAAATGATGCCTCTTCTTAATAAAGAGGTGATTTTGTATGACAAGTGTTGATACATTATTCAAAAAGATAAGAAAATTATCATACGCCATTATTGCTATCATAGGTATTGCTATTATTATAGATGTACCATCATATTTTAGAGTGGCAGTCTATACTGAGCAGTATCTTGGTATTTATCTTGCACTGGTTTTGTATGGAACCTTTATAACAATACCCCTCCGCAAGGGAAAACCCTTCAGCATAGTCGATGTTGTTTTTGCAGTATTATCCATCGCTGCGGGTCTTTTTATTACTATATACTATCCACAGATTTCTCAAAAAATCGGTGCAGTAGATAATATCCGTATGGTATTTGGATCAATTGCTATTCTGCTCATTCTTGAAGCACTGAGGCGCTCAATGGGTTTGTCTCTCACCATAGTAGTAAGTATATTCTTACTTTATACGAAATTTGCTTCTTACGCACCGGGACTTTTCCATGGCAGGCCTTTTACTATTGCTAGAATGGTAAATTATATTTATCTCGACCCCAACAGTCTGCTTTATATGCTATCCTTTGGTGCAACGGTGGGTGTTGCGTTTATATTTTTCGGACAGGTATTACTGCACTTTGGAGGTGGCAAAGCATTTATTGATATAGCACTTTTGCTTTGCGGAAGATCCCGAGGCGGCAGTGCAAAAACAGCTGTTGTCTCATCCAGCCTTGTAGGAACCATTACAGGTGCACCAATGTCCAACGTATTATTAACTGGCAGTGTAACCATACCTATGATGAAAAAAGCCGGTTATAAACCACATGTTGCGGCTGCAGTCGAGGCGGTTGCTTCCTCTGGAGGACAGATTATGCCCCCGGTTATGGGTATAGCTGCATTTATTATTGCTGAAACATTGGGTGTACCTTATTCTCAAGTTGCAATTGCGGCTCTCATTCCCGCTGCATTGTTCTATGTTGCCATCTTTATACAGGTGCATATGGAAGCCGGAAAATATGATTTACAGCTTATACCAGAGGATCAGCTTGTTAAACCTAAACAAGCGTTTCAAAACGGATGGGTTATTTTCCCACCTATAGTTCTATTGCTTTCTGCAATGTTTTTCTTCGCATTTCCTCCGGCTATTTCTGCTATTATTGCCGGCTTCTTCGCACTTCCATGTCTGGCAATCAAACCGGAAAACCGAAAGAATCTTATTAAACGCTTTTTCGGTGCATTGGCTGAAAGCGGAGAACTTATGATCAGCATTGGGGTAGTCATGGCAGGTGCCGGTCTTATTGTCGGTGCAATCAATGCCAGCGGACTTGCATTTAACTTAAGCCTTGCTTTAACACAGTTGGGTCAGGGAAATGTTGTTCTGCTGCTTATTTGTGCAGCTGTCGCATCTCTCATACTTGGTATGGGTATGCCCTCAGTAGCTGCTTATGCACTTGTATCAATACTTGTAGCCCCATCCCTTATCCAGTTTGGTGTTGTCCCTATGGCTGCCCATATGTTTGTATTCTACTTTGCGGTTATCTCCAACATCACTCCTCCTGTTGCGGTCTCATGCTTTGCAGCGGCACCGCTGGCAGGAGCCAATCCCACAAAGACAGGTATTACAGCATTTAAACTGGGTATTGCGTCGTACATAGTTCCGTTTATATTCTGCTTCCAGCCAACTCTGCTTATGATCGGATCTCCTTGGGAGATTATTGTAGATGTTGCGTTTGTCATTTTTGGTCTCTTTGGTGTATGTATAGCTCTGGCAGGATACTATGCAGCACCTGTTTCCATGCCCCGCCGTCTGTTGCTTGTGGCGATCAGCGTAGTTATTCTTGTGCCTTCAACAACATTGATTAATACTCTTGGTTCTATCGCATTGCTTATTGTATTTCTGCCTGACATCAAAAAATTTATTGATAAAAAAAAGAATCGGACCGCTGTTGTATGATGGGTTGGTCTGAATATATATTAAAGCGGTCTATTGGCAATGGTAAAACGTATGAAAAGAAGTTTATCGGCATGATATTGGGGATAGTCGTATTCCTGGTAATATGGATATTGCCTATCCCCAATATATCAGTAGAAGGACAGAAGTGTTTGGCAATCAACATGCTTGCTGTTGTATGGCTGGCAAATGGTGTAACTGCGCCCGCTTATACCGGTCTTATGATACTTGCTGCATATATTGTACTAATGGATCACAGCATTGTACCTATACAGACAATTCTGTCCGGCTGGACAACCTCTGTAGTATACATGGTAGTTGCCGGATTCCTGCTGGCAGGTGCTGTTTCCCAGTCAGGCCTGGGAAAGCGCATCGCATTATTCTTCGTTTCACGTTTTGTCCGCAGCTATACATCAATGATAGTCTTCTGCTACATCTTAAACATTATTTTATGTGTTGTAATTCCACATCCATGGCCCCGTGGCATGCTGCTTGCTTCAATACTGGCACAAACTATGTCAGACCGTCTGCCAAAGGAGCATGTACGTCAAATTACACTGGCGATTTTCGCTGGGGCAGTGTCAACATCCCTTATGTTTCTGACTGGTGACCCAACCTTCAGCTCTGTGGTAATCACACTAAGCGAAACACAGGTCAGCTTTACTCAATGGCTTTTATATATGATGGTTCCGGGGTTGTTTATTTCTATCCTCGCATGTATTTCTCAGCTGCTGGTGTTCCATCTGCCAAATCACAAGATTGATCAGAAGCAGGTTAAGCTGGAAGCTTCTTCCTTAGGGCCGATGACAAGCAAGGAAAAGCGTCTTATATTCTGGCTTTCAGTAGCAGTGGTACTGTGGTTGACAGGATCTATAACAGGTCTTGATGCAGGATGGGTTACAGCCGCAATTGCTGTAATTCTCAGTCTTCCAGTCGTTGGTGATGTGCTTGATGGGAAGTCATTGAAGTTAATAAGCATAGATACACCGCTATTTATAGTAGCAGTACTGGCTATAGGTGCTGTAAGCAAAGCGTCCGGAATGAGTGACTGGCTGTCACAGCTGCTGCTCTCTTTGGGGGTACCTTCCAACCCATGGCTTTTTGCACCGGTTGCTACACTGATTTGTATGGCACTTCACATGGTAATGGGAAGCTCTATGTCCGCAATGGGTGTTATAGCACCCGCGTTAATCTCCTTGGGCATCGCATTAGGATTTCATCCTATTTTCCCCGCATTAATTGCTTTTATCGCTCTTGGAGGACACTGGGTATTACCTTACCAGCACATGACAATCCAAGTTGGTCAGAATCAGTTGGAAGACAGCTTTACTACCAAAGAAGCAGTATTGTTATCTATTCCACAGACCATAATAATACTGCTATCAAGCTTTGTAATGGTAGCATGGTTCACTTTTATTGGAATGATTTAAGAACCACCGGGTTGCAGCCCCCCATGCAATATGCAGCCCGGTTATATTCATTACAATAGCAATTGCCTACCTGCCATTCATTTGGGCACCCAATTTCTCAGCCTTCTCAGTACATTTCTGTATCGCTTCAATTACATGCCCTCTGAAGCCTTTCTTTTCCAAGCTGTAAACTGCTTCTATCGCAGTTCCTCCTGCGGAACAAACGCTGTCCTTCAGCTGCCCCGGATGTTTTCCTGTAACAAGGACCATTTTTGCCGCCCCCAGCACAGCCTGGGAAACCATCCTGTAAGCCTTGTCCCTGGAAAGCCCCTTAAGCACTGCTCCATCGGTCAATGCTTCGATAAACATGTATACCAAAGCGGGAGATGATGCAGAAACGGCTGTAATTACATCCAGCAGTTCCTCCTCTATTATTTCAACCAGGCCAAAGCTGCTGAAAATATCATGGATGGTTTCCAGCTCCTCTTCTGCCACCTGTCCGTTGCAGCACAAAGCAGTCATAGCCTCTCCCACAATGGCAGGTATGTTAGGCATGGCTCTTACTACCTTCAACTCTTTCCCAAAGGCAGCTTCAACCGTTCTGATTTCTATGCCGGCAGCTATAGTGACAATAATAACATCCTTTTTCACTTCATTTTTTATTTCTTCTATTATCCCTTTGTACTTGTTAGGCTTAACCGACAATACCAATATATCGGCAAACCGGGCTACCGTCCTGTTGCTTGATGTAGTTTCTATCCCATAATCCTGCCTTACAGCCTCCAGCTTGCCGGCTGTGCTGTTGCTGGCTATTATGGAGCCCGGCACAGCGATATTTGAATCCAATAAACCGGTAATCATTGCTCTTGCCATGTTTCCACATCCAATAAATCCTATTTTCTTATTCATTACAACTCCTCCTCCTAAATAAAGAAACCTCCATCCCCAAAAGGGACGAAGGTTATTCGCGGTACCACCCAAATTGAACACATATATATGCTGCATGTGAACACTCAATACCTGTAACGCCGGCATGCGGACAAACTTTTTATTTGCAGCTCCGAGGTCGGGTTCAAAAGAAATTATCTTGGAAAACCTTTCAGCCGCTGAGTTTTCCTCTCTTTCAGAATCTTCCCTTTTACTATTCCTCATCATAGCCTTGCATAATTATTAAAATTTATTATATATTATACAATCACTATTGTCAAAGATAATTATGATCTATCACTTGCTCAATACCGAATCAATTATATCAACCGCTCTGTCCAGATATTCCGCTTCTACGTTAAGGGGCGGCATAAGTCTTACTACCTCTGCGCCGGCCCCCACAAGCAGCAGCCCCTTTTCAATGCATTGGCTGATGAATTCCTTGGTGTCAATGGAGAGCTTCAGCCCGACAAGCAATCCCATGCCATGGATATCCTTTATTGAGTCGTGCTTTTCCTTCAAGCCCTGTAATTTACCCAATAAGTGGCTGCTCATCAGTTCGACATTTGCGAGAACCCCCTTTTCAAGAAGCTCATTAAGAATTGTAAGAGCTACCGAACAGGCAAGGGGATTGCCTCCGAAGGTTGAGCCATGATCCCCGGGGGTAATGCTTTCAGCCACCTTCCCTGAAGCGACAACCGCACCAATGGGGAACCCTCCCCCCAAGCCTTTTGCAAGACATATCAGATCAGGCATAACACCAAACTTCTCAAAGGCGAAGAGACTTCCAAGCCTTCCGATTCCGCACTGCACCTCATCAAATATAAGCAGGGCTTCATATTTTTCACAAAGCTTCCTTGCTTCCTTTAAAAATGATTCTTGTGCTGAAATTATACCGCCTTCTCCCTGAATCGGTTCAACAATAATTGCACAGATATTCGAATTCATCTCTGAACGCAGCTTATCAATATCATTGAATTCCACACTTTTAACCCCCGGTATCAGCGGCATAAAATCCTTCTGATACTTTTCCTGCCCGGTCACCGAAAGTGCTCCAAGAGTTCTGCCATGAAAGGAATTCTTCATATATAGAATTTCATGCTTGCCCATTCCTCCCTTAAGCTTTCCGTACTTCCTGGCAAATTTAACTGCCGATTCCACTGCCTCAGTACCGCTGTTGCAGAAAAATGCTCCCTGGAGTCCGCTTAATGTACATAGCTTTTCAGCCAGGCTGATTTGCTGTTCACTCCAATACAGGTTTGACACATGCATTAGCTTGCAGCTCTGTTCCTGTATAGCTTTTATAACCGCGGGATGGCAATGCCCCAGACAGTTTACCGCTATCCCGGATACAAAATCCAGATATTCTTTGCCTTGCTCATCATAAAGCAGGCATCCTTTTCCTTCAGCGGCAGTAATATTAAAGCGTGCATAAGTATTAAGTACATTTTCCTTAGACATGATATTCTCCTCCTTTTATAATTGTTCCTACCGGTTTGCCCTCAATAAGCTCCTGTAAGACGTGAACCCGGCTCCCTCCTATGAGGCATACCGACTTCACTCCCCTTTCAATAGCTTCAGTACAGCACTTCATTTTGGGTATCATCCCTCCGGATATAGTGCCGGCTTTGATAAGCCCCTCAATTTCCACTGTAGTGATACTGCCTATCAAGCTGTTTTTATCATTTATATCTCCGAAAAGCCCATCCACATCGGACAAATATACAAGGCTGTCTGCATCAAGAGATACTCCGATAGCTGCCGCTACATAATCCGCATTGATATTGTACACATTTCCTTCAATATCCTCTGCCACCGGGGAGATAACCGGTACATATCCCATGCCCAGCAGATCGCTGACTATTTTGCTATTGACGCCGGTTACTTTACCTACAAAGCCTATATCGATTTTCTCACCGGCTTCTTCCAAATACATTTTCCCCGCTTCTATAAGCCTTCCATCTCTCCCGCTTATACCAACAGCAGCAACTCCCTTGCCGAGAAGCTTGGAGGCCAGCTCCTTGTTGACCCGGCCCGACAGCACCATTTCAACAACCTCCATGGCAGAAGCCTCTGTTACTCTTAATCCTTTGACAAATTCAGCCTTAAGATTCAGCCTGCCAAACATCCTGTTTATATCCGGCCCTCCGCCGTGTACAACGACAACTCTTGCACCAATATCCCTCAAAGCTGCTATATCCTCCATCAATGCGTCGGTTGCCTCAATATCCTTTGTAATACTGCCGCCATACTTTATAACTACCGTCTTATCCTTGAACTGCCTACAAAGCTTTTCAGGCATTTCTTTATAAGCTGCTAACCCCATTAACCTTCACCTCCAATTCCTATTGGTATTAATTATACATACATATGTATTTATATGCAATATTTTTTATGAATTTTTATAATTTATATTGCATATTTAATCATATATATGTATAATGTTTTAATAATATAAGTATAGAGGTGATGTATATGGTAAAAGCAGGCATTGTCGGCTCGACAGGCTATGCAGGCTATCAACTTTCAGTAATACTGTCCCGGCATAAAAGTATTTCTGTTGTTTTCTTATCGTCTCATAATTATTCCAATATGAGATTAAGTGATGTATATGGAAATCTGGAAGGTCTATTGGATAATCTTTGCATAGATATTCATTCTGTTGAAAGTAAACTTTCAGAAATCGATGTATTATTTCTCGCACTTCCCCACGGGCAATCCTTTGACCTGGTGGAAAAAGCCCTTTCTGCCGGAGTAAAAGTCATTGATCTCGGTGCCGACTACAGGCTTCGGGATTATAAGGAGTATGAAAAGTGGTACGGTGTGATGCATAAGCTCACCGGCCCTTTGGGGAATGCCGTTTACGGCCTGCCCGAAATAAACCGCGAAAGTATTTCAAATGCGAGCCTTGTGGCAAACCCAGGCTGCTATCCCACTGCAAGCATTCTCGCTCTTGCACCTTTAATGCATGCCGGTATCATTGACAATACATCGGTTATTGTCGATGCGAAATCAGGCATATCCGGAGCAGGAAGAAGCGCAAACCTTTCAACACTGTTTTGTGAATGCAGCGAATCTGTCAAGGCGTATAATGTTGCAACTCACAGGCATACCCCGGAAATCGAACAGCAGCTTTCCGATGTAGCAGGCGAAAAGATCCTTCTCAGCTTCACACCCCACCTTGTGCCAATGAGCAGAGGGATACTTGCAACCTGTTACGGAAGCCTCAAGAAGCATGTCTCACAGGCTGAAGTTTACGACTTGTACAGGAGCTATTACAAAAAAGAAAACTTTATCAGGATCACCGAAGCCCTTCCGGAAACAAGGAATGTGAGAGGCTC
>LOES01000143.1 GCA_001515955.1 Clostridia bacterium BRH_c25
TCGAAGCCCTGCTTGCATACGCGCAACCCGCAACTCGTAACTCGCAACCGGACCCAAGAAGAATACTATATATAATTTAGGCAGGTAACTACTAATGAAAAATGATGCGTATAGTCTTTTCGATATGAATAGGGAGCAGGAGATGAAGAAGGAGAGTCCTCTGGCTTTGAGAATGAGGCCTGAAACCCTTGAAGAATTTGTCGGGCAGGAGGATATTGTGGCTCCGGGGAAGCTGCTTTATCGTGCAATCAAAGCGGATAAGCTGACTTCTTTGATTTTTTTCGGTCCTCCCGGTACCGGGAAGACTACCCTGGCCAAGATAATTGCAAAAACAACCAAATCATATTTTGAGCAGCTTAATGCAGTGACCTCCGGAGTGGGAGATATACGAAGAGTGGTGGAGGAAGCAAAAAACCGCAAGGGAATGTACAGCCAGCGAACCATACTTTTTGTTGATGAGATACATCGTTTCAACAAGTCTCAGCAGGATGCACTGCTTCCGTATGTTGAAGATGGCACAGTAACATTGATTGGTGCTACCACAGAAAACCCATATTTTGAGGTAAACGATGCCCTTATTTCAAGGTCCACTGTTTTCAGGCTGAATCTGCTTACGGAAGAGGCTATAAGAAAATTGGTGGAAAGATGCATAAGAGATGAAAAGAAAGGGCTTGGCTCATATAATATCGTGATTGACGAAGAAGCCATGACGCATATCACCAATATTGCAAATGGAGATGCCAGGGCTGCGCTTAACGCCGTTGAACTGGCCGCACTGACAACAGAAAGAGGCAGTGACGGCAAGATACATATAGACTTGAAAACTGCTGAGGAATGCATACAGAAGAGAGCTGTGAATTATGAAAAGAAGGGTGAGAACCACTATGATACCATATCCGCCTTTATAAAAAGCATGAGAGGCTCCGACCCTGATGCAGTCCTCCACTACCTGGCGAAAATGCTCTATGCGGGAGAAGATCCCAAGTTCATAGCAAGAAGGATAGTAATATGTTCTTCTGAGGATGTAGGAAATGCTGATCCCAACGCATTGGTAGTGGCAACTTCAGCTGCCGGCGCGGTACAGATGATCGGTATGCCGGAAGCTCAGATTATACTTTCACAGGCTGCCTTGTATGTAGCCTGTGCGCCCAAGAGCAATTCTGCAGTGGCTGGAATTGGCAAGGCCATGAAGGATGTAGAGAATAAAAGGACCGGCGCAGTGCCGCTGCATCTCCGGAATGATGCCTTTAAGGGTGCAAGGGATTGGGGCTATGGAATTGAATACAAGTATCCCCATGACTATGAGGGGAACTACGTTGAGCAGCAATACCTGCCGGATGAGATTAAGGATACGGAGTACTATTTTCCATCAGATAACGGATATGAAAAGAAGTTTTCGGAGCTTCCAAAGCTGAAAAAAAGAAAAGGCCGCTAGTGAAGTATTTTAACAACCAGCTATACTTTATTAACACTAACAAGCATACAATATCTATTGGTTCTGGAGGTAACAAATGAAATTTTATAAATATACAGGGTTAGGAAACGATTTTGTTTTAATGGATAATACAAAAGGGAATATCAATATGGACAGTCAGCTAGCCAAAGAAATGTGCAACAGATACTTCGGTATTGGAGCAGATGGCATAGTGTTGGCAGCTCAAAGTGAAAGCTGTGACATAAGGATGGAGATTTATAATTCTGACGGCAGTATTGCTGAGATGTGCGGAAATGCTTCGCGCTGTTTTGCGAAATTCTGCTATGAGAAGGAGCTGGTACACAAGGAAGAATTTACAGTGGAAACATTGGCCGGCGTCATAGAACCAAAGCTTAATATTAAGGACGGTATAGTCAAGGAAATAACTGTGGACATTGGCATGCCGAAGTTTGACAGCAAGGATATTCCGTTTAAATATGATCTGGATAAGGTAGTGGATTATCCGATACAGGTTGATGGAAAAGAATATCTCATCACATCAATGTTTATGGGAGTACCACACACAGTTATTTTTACAGACAAAATTGAAGATGAAAATGTAATTGCAGAGGGAAGGAAAATTGAGATATGTGAGTATTTCCCACGGAAGACTAATGTGAATTTTGTCTCTATAATAAATAAGAACGAAATAATACTTAGGACATGGGAAAGAGGAGCGGGCTATACACTGGCATGTGGTACAGGCGCCTGTGCGGCAGTTGTGGCAGGGATCACAGCCAATAAGCTCAATAATAAGGTTAAAGTACATCTCAGAGGTGGAGATTTAACCATTGAATGGAATAAGCTCGATAATGTAAAAATGACCGGTGATGCCAAGGAAGTCTTTGTCGGAGAATATGAAATTTAGTAAAAGGGGGCTGTGTCGGAAGTCCTTGAAAAAACAACAGGAATGCACTGGAAGAAAAGTACAAGTATTTAATAGGGTTTCTAATGAAGCAGTTTGAGGAGAATTCTACTTAAAGAATTCTCCTATTTTTCTAAGGAGGCTGCTGTTTTTGTCCCGGTTTCCGTTTTCCGGCCTCAGGCCTGGAGATACATATGCGTGTTTCCCATTATCTGCCTGATCTTCACTTGCTTTCAACTGCTGTGAAGTATCCTTGGACTCTTTATTAGCGGCAGGCTTTCCGACAAAAGTAGTTATGTTTTCTTGTTTGACCAGCAAGCTGTCGTAATTTGGAGTCTTCTCATTTTTCAGAAACTTTTCCTTGAAGCTGCTTTTCTTGAGTGTTGAGAGTTCTGTATTATCATTTGCCGCTGTTCTAGTTCTTGGTGTAAGCAGTTCCCTTAGTTCTTCCTCAGATGCTTTTTGTACAAAGGTCTTGCTTTCAAGGCTGTCTATTCTATTATTCAAATGCCTTACATTCTCAGTAAGACCCTTTATCTCATCCAGAATCTGCTTCAGATAGTCATTTGTTTCAGGGGAGACAATAGCCTGAAGCTTCTCCTTCGGATTATCTTCCATGACATTCCTTGAGGTATGCTCTATAGGCCTTGATAAATTATAATCCTTATCCAGAAGGAAGTATCCCTTCGTTATTGGGTTGGAGCCTGAAATCCTGATTATTTTGACAGCCTGTATGTTGGTTTCTGCTGTGACAGGCAAATCAATAGCTTTCCTCCATTTAGCAGAAGAGTCATCAAAGGTGTATTGATGAAAAATATGATCTTTTATCCATGCAAGCTGAAGCAGTTTATCATCAGAATAGAAAAGTGGGATTACTCCGCTGGTATCGATTAATGTACTGTTAAGCTCTTTAAAATCTATTTCACTTGTTCCTGAGGATTTACTTAAGAAATGATGTATGTTGCTTGTTTCATTTCCGTTGGAAAAACAAAGCAGGTTAATCTTTTTATTATGATGTATCAGCTTTATAAATACCTGTTTTTTGTAAGAAATGCTGAGGCTTTTATGAATCCAGGATTTGATGGAATTATCATAACAGTAGTAGTTGATATAATAGTGGGTTCCATCGTACCATACACTGGCATAATGTATTATGTCCCCTTTTGATTGGAGTATGGAGTAAGAGTTTTCTATATTCTGCGAGTATATTTCAGAAAGGCTGTTTTTTCTCCAGGAGTATTCCATATAAGGCACCTGTTCTTTTATATTCTTGTGGATGTGATATACGTTGTACATATTGGCAACAGGAAGTTTTTTTGAAAAAAATATATGTATGGAATCATTCAGCACCAGCATATCCATTATATATATATTTGAGCTGTTATGGGGGTTTACAACAGACTCAAATTTCCAACCCGAATTGGTATAAATAAAAAGCAGAATCCCTTTGTATCTGCTGTTGCAGGTCAGGTATATGGTATCATCTGCATCTATGGCGACAGCAAAATCCCCGTTTGCTTGACTTATGAGAACAGTGTCCTTTGCATCTCCAGTACCGGAAACCTCTCTGTAATATATAGAGGAATCCTTATAATAAAAAAAATATCTGTTGCCTTTGGAATCCTCAAGGACTATTGATGGCTTTATATCTGCCATAAAATCACCACCTCAGAGTTTTCACATTTTGTATATATAAATTTATATGGGTTTGTTCATGGGTATATGTTACTATCATGGAAAATTATAAATTTTTATATAAACTTGTTCACAAAAATAATAGTAAATCCATATTATAAACTAGGCAGCAAAGAATTTAGTATATAAGGAAGGTGAGAATATGACAAATAGAAATGCTACTTTACCAACAGTATTATGTGAAGGAACTACCAAGGTAGAGATCTGTTCAGGTGGCAAAAGCGAATGGAAAGAATTGGTATTTGAATGCCTGAAGGTAAAGAAGGTATTTGACGAATTTGTATTAAGAGACTGCGTGGAAGGCATCAAATTCCAGGTATGTGGGAACCCCCATGGAGATAGGATAGAACCGACATTGATACTGAAAAACTGCAAGCTTAGCAATGTTGAAATCAAGAATGTATCTACAAGTACGGATAAAAGGCTTAAGTTCTCAGGAAAATGCTGCTGCGACGTATTTGGAAAGGACAGCAAAGGAAACATTATAAGGCTTGAAGTGCTTAACGTGCCTGAGGGGACCAATTTGTCAGAAGGGCCAAGCGGGGAGCTTTGCTTCAAATTTAATGTAAGAAGAACCTATCCCAATGTAACAGATGAGAACTTTGAAAGGCTGCTGCACTTCCTGGATCAAGGGAGATTTGAGCTTCAGTGCCTTGGAGAAGCACTGATTGACGAGGAGAATAATACAACGACCGGTGAAATACTGATTACCAACTTGGGCGCATTCATTGCAATAAAGTTTGACGCTGAAGTACAGCTTTGCATTCCTGTGTTAGGCTACTGTGCATTAGAGGAGGATGTAGCTCCTATAGATGTTGACTTCTGTGAAGAATTCGAATTCGAGGATATTCCTTCCTTCAATCCTCCTCAGCTTGGAGTACCTGTTCCTCCGTACCCTCCTGCCTGATAATGCAGTATGATTAAAGAGGATATGAAAATAAAGGAAGTCATAAGAAAATATCCGGGTACAAAAAGAATTTTGAAGCACTATGAGCTGCTGGCATCAGGCTGCGGCTGAGGGGGATTTCAGGAGAGAACCCTTCGGCAGGCTGCCGAATCGAGGGGAATCCAATTGAATAAGCTTATGGACATGTTGAATAACAAGACAAAGGGCTAGTAATAACTAGCCCTACGTTTTTTTGGCATTTTTAAAGTAACTTGTCACTGCAGATCAGCATATTCTGAATTAGAGACTTCTTATGGAAGGGGGCATTATCATCAAATGACGCATTATTACTATACAGCTGCAAGGGGGTAAGTATATTGAACCATAATTACTGTTCAATAGTTAGTAGGGATTATGCCTATAAGGTATTAGCATTATACAGGTCAATACAAAAGCATGATGCAGACTTTCACTTTTTTTTCATATGTTTAAATCAGGAAGTGGAAGAGCTTTTTAGTGAGATGAATTTAGATAAAGCAAGTATTATAAGCATAGGCAGCATTGAGGCTAAGGACCAGGAGCTTCTTGGTGTGAAAAGTGGCAGAAATGAGAAGGAATATGCCTGGACGCTGAAGCCTGCAGCAATGCTGTATCTGCTTGAGAGTTATCCGGAGTTGGATAATATTGTGTGGTTGGATGGGGATACAGCCTTCTTGTCAAATCCTCAGCCCATATATGATGAATGGGGAGATTATTCCATATTGCTGACTGAAGAGATGTACTCCGGTAAATATGATTACATGAGCTGGTATTTTGGAGTGTATAATACAGGATTTTTAGGTTTTAAAAGGGATGATAACGCCATTAAATGCCTGAGATGGTTGAGAAGAAAGGTTATAGAATGGTGTTATGACAGACATGAGGATGGCTTGTGGAGTGATCAAATGTACTTTTCCAATCTTCCGAGCATATTCAGTAATGTGGGCGTTAATAAAAATGCAGGCATAAATATGACACCCTTTATACTCAGAAGATTGCTGGATGAAGAGGGGGATGACATTACAGAAAGCTCTGGCTATATATTTGTTAATGCTTCCAAAGTTGTACTTTTTCACTATTATGGATTCAAATTCTACAACGAGTCGGAATTTGAATTGTGCTTCTACAAGAACTGGAGATTTCCCGAAGAAGCCATTAAAGCTATTTACATGCCATATATAGAGTTGTGCAGTGAAGCAATTGCTCTCATAAAAGGACATAACGACAGTTTTTATTATCCACAAAAGCCTGAAATAGATAAAACAGCATATTACTATTCAAAAGAAGGTAAAAACAATAAAAATTCATATAATTTTTGTACCATTGTTACTGGCGAATACTTGCCCAAAGCTTTGGCACTATACTTTTCTTTAAAAAGAAATGCAAAAAGCTTCCATTTATGGATTTGCTGCATGGATGACTTAGTATACGATGTATTGAATAAATTCCATCTTTCAAATGTTACCTTAATAACGCTAAAAAGCATCGAAGATAATGAACTGCTTTCGGTCAAAAGCTTAAGGTACACTTATGAGTATTGCTGGACTCTTAAAGCCCCCCTGCTTTTACACATATTCAATTGCTATAAAAATATTGCTTCAATATTTTATATAGATGCAGACACTTACCTTTTTTCTAGTCCAGAGAAGCTATTTAACCAGTTAAAAAGTTTCTCGGTTTTACTGACAATGCACAACTTTACCACTAGCTTCAAATGTCTCTATACACAGAAAGGCCGGTACAATGCGGGAATAATAGGATTCAGGAGAGATGAAAATGCACTGAGGTGCATTTGCTGGTGGCGTGATAGATGCATAGACTGGTGCTATGACAAAATTGAAAGCGGAAAATTTGGAGATCAGAAATATTTGATGGAATTCAGAAAAAAGTTTGGTGGAATATATCGAGAGAGGATGGTGGGAGCAAACGCTGCAATCTGGAATATTGCAGACTGCAGCATAAGTGAATATGAGGGAAAGGTGCAAATAAATGGAAAGGACCTTATATTCTATCATTTCAGCGGCTTGATTATTTGCAACGAGTGGGAATATGGTCTATGGAGATGGGAATACCCGGAGCTGGATGAAAACGTCAGAAGGCTGATTTACCTTCCCTATGTCAAAGATATATACGATGCTATCAAAATGATAAAATCCGTATTAGAGGATGTGTCTATTCTGTTTTATGATATTTCAACTGTAAAAAACCCGAATAACTTAATAAACATGAAAGATTTTATTTAAATATATTGAACGCACAAAAGTATTTACAAAGGGTATAGTGCGAATTCAATAACAATCAAGGAAGCTTTTTGCGAAACCTGAATGTGCTACATAAAGGATGTTTCGCAGAAAGCCTAATTGAACGCACAAAAGTATTTACAAAGGGTATAGTGCGAATTCAATAACAATCAAGGAAACATTTACGCGAAATTTGAACAAAGAATGTAAAATGTTTTTCGCAAAATGTATAGATATCATATTTGGAGGCATTTATGGAAAGTTGGTCTTTTAGAAAAAAGAGGGTTGTTATTACTGGAGCAAATGGTTTTATTGGTTCACATATGGCGATGAGAATGCTTGTGGAGGGGGCTGATGTCAATGTAATGGTTCGAGAATCATCAGACCTATGGAGATTGGATAAAGTAAGCAAGGACATTGAGTTATACAGAGTTGACTTAAGAAACAGCGGGGAAGTAGAGAAATATGTGAGAAAAATAAAGCCTGATTATGTATTTCATATGGCAGCTTATGGAGTTGACTCAAGACAGAAGGATTATACAATTGCAGCAGAAACAAATATTATTGGAACAATAAATTTACTCAAAGCAGTCATTGATGTTGGCTGTAAGAAATTCATCAATACAGGCACCAGTATGCAATATGGCAATAAGTTAATGCCAATACGGGAAATAGAGCACTATTCCCCCTCAAACATATATGGAAGCACCAAAGGGGCAGCAGTAATGATTGCACATCAGATTGCGACTGAAAATGATATTAATATAGCTACTATAATACCCTTCGGTGTTTTTGGAGAAAACGAGGGAAGCCATAAATTCTTTCCCCATGTCATTTTGTCGGTTCTGGGGGGGAAGAGCATCGAATTGTCACCCTGTGAACAATACAGAGATTATTGCTATATAGAGAATATTATTGATGGGTTTCTAATGGCTGCAGCAAATGAAAAGGTAAAGGATGAAATATTTAACATAGGAAGCGGAGATGTATATCAGCTTAAGCATTTTGTGAACTTGTTGGTGGAAAGTATGAAATGTGAAAGTGATATCAAATACGGCTCAGTAGAGTATAGGAAAAACGATTTGTGGAGTCCACAGCCGGATATAAGTAAAATAACAAATATGTTGGGGTGGAGTCCAAGAGTAAGCCTTTCTGAAGGTATAGACAGAACCATTGAGTGGTTTAGAGCAAATTACGATAAGTACAGTGTAAAGGGGAGATAAAAGGTGAGCCTCAATAAAATAATCCAGGAGGATGTAAGGGACATTTTCCTCGAAATGGACGGAAAGTTAAAAACCTTAGAAGGCAGCAACTTTCTAATTAGCGGCGGAGGTGGGTTTCTTGGCTCATATTTTATGGATTTGCTGAAATATTGCAATGACAATATTTTCTTAGAACCTGCTACTGTCATATGTATAGACAATTTTATTACAGGTGTGCCAGAAAGGGTAAAGCACCTTTTAGATAATGATAGCTTTATAATAGTAAACGCAGACATTTCGAAACCTGTAGAGTTGAATAATGATGTAGATTACATCATACATGCAGCGAGCATAGCTTCCCCTACTTTTTACAGGAAGTATCCAATTAAGACCCTGGAGACCAACGTACTTGGGCTTATAAATCTCGTTGAGTTGGGCATGAAAAAGAATATAAAGAGCTTTCTAAACTTGTCCAGCAGTGAAATATATGGGGATCCTGATATAGCTCATATACCTACAAGAGAGGACTATAACGGGAATGTATCCTGTACAGGACCAAGGGCATGCTATGATGAATCCAAGAGAATGGGCGAAACTATGTGTGTCAACTACTATAAAGAATACGGGGTGCCCATAAAGACAGCAAGACCCTTCAATGTTTATGGTCCTGGTTTGAAACTGGATGACCGCAGAGTGATACCTGATTTTTTCAACGATGCCATTAATAGACATAAGATAGAAATATTAAGCGACGGTTCTCCCACCAGAAGCTTTTGCTATGTAAGCGATGCAATAAAAGGCTTTATGCTTGCATTACTATCAGAGTTCAATGGAGAAGCATTTAATATAGGAAATGACCAAACGGAGATTAGTATGAAGGGAATAGCGGAATTAATTGCAGAGATTGTAGGGAATGTTGAAGTTAAGCTTAAGAAAAGTGATGATAAGGAGTACCTGACTGATAATCCGAAAAGAAGGTGCCCTGATTTGACCAAGGCAAAGACTTTCTTGAACTATTACCCGAAGGTGGATCTTAAAACAGGCCTTAAGAGGATTTTTCAATGGTATATGCAGACCAATATTTTATAGCATAGGGAGGTTTATATGACAAAGAAATATGAAATTACTGAAATAAATCCCTATAAAGATATAAGGGGCGAGCTTAAGAAGGTTTTTATAAAATCGATGCTAAGTGCTGAAAAGTCTATTGAAGAAATATATGTGCTGCATACCAAGAAAGGCTCTGTAAGAGGCAATCACTACCACAGGCAGAATGTAGAGTTTTTTACTGTAATAAAAGGGACTGCAATAATAGCACTTAAGGATGTCGA
Source organism: Clostridia bacterium BRH_c25 (assembly GCA_001515955.1). The sequence continues at coordinate 9,733 of LOES01000143.1, forward strand.
GGAGGGAGAAGCTGAGATACTTAAAGTATCAGCAGTAGACGATATTGTAATTAAAGTACCGGAGAATGTTGCACATGGGTTTAGAAACGACGAGGATGAAGAGCTTGTGATACTTGCTGCCGCGTCCAAGCTATATGACCTAGAGGATACTGATACCTTTAACTATCAGCTGCTATACTAATAGCAGAATGGGATTGCATAAGTTGAATTAGGACAAATTGCAGGAAGCAGGGGTGATATTTTGAAGGTAGTGATACTTTGCGGAGGATATGGAATGAGAATGAGGGAGGTAACGGAGCATATTCCCAAGCCTCTTGCAGTAGTCGGAGGTAGACCTATACTGTGGCAGATAATGAAAATATACAGCAAGTATGGATTTGATGATTTTGTACTGCCTTTGGGTTATAAGGGAGAGAAAATAAAGGAATACTTTATGAACTATGACTGGTTACAGAATGATTTTATTCTAGACTTCAGCGGTAATGAGAATAAAATATGCAAATTGAAAAAAACGGAAAAATGGAGAATAACCTTTGTAGATACCGGAGTGGATACAATGACAGGAGGGCGAATAAAAAGGATTCAGCCTTTTATAGAGGATGACACCTTCCTTTTGACCTATGGGGATGGTCTTTGTGATATCAATATTGGAGAACTCCTCAAGTATCATCAGAATATGGGAGTAACGGCTACTTTGACAGGAATACAAAAAAAGAGCCAGTATGGAATATTAAAAGCCCAGGACGGCCTTGTAACATCCTTTGCAGAAAAAACGGAAATCGAAGGTCTAATAAACGGCGGTTTTTTTGTATTTAATACAGCAGTTTTTGACTACCTGAGCGATGACCAGTGTGTTCTTGAAAGAGATCCACTTGCCAAGCTTACCTCTGAAGGTCAGCTTGCGGTATATGAGCACAAAGGCTTCTGGCAGGCAGTGGATACAAGTAAAGATTTGCAGGATATGGATACAAACTGGGGGACCATCGAAAGTATCTTAGGGATATCATAGATATATTGAACGCACTAAGTGCGAATTCAATAACATTAAGGAAACCGTTTTGCGGAATTTGAATGAAAGTACAGATGTTATCCGCAAAACGCTTAGTAGGTGAATAAGCAATGGAAGTATTGTTTTGTACAATAGCATCAAAATACAGGCTGCATCAATGTGTCGCCATGTATCATTCCTTGAAGCACTTCATGGCTGATGCAGCTTTGGTTGTTCTTGCAGTTGACGGGGAGTCAAGGAAGGTGCTTGATGCTTTGCAGCTGCCTGGGATAACTGCTATTTCTGCTGAAGAACTGGAGGATGCTGAGTTAAAAGAACTAAAGAAACAAAGGAGTTCAAGTGAATACTGCTGGACATTGAAGCCTGTACTGCTGTTGCATTTATATGAAAGCTTCAAGGACTTTAAGATTTTTGCCTATCTTGATACAGATCTCTATTTCTTTGACAATCCCATGAGGCTTTTTAATGGAAGAGGAAATTGGTCTGTACTCTTTACTACACATAAGGTTAATAGGAAGGCTAATGGAGGCTTTGTAGCGTTCATGAGAGGAAGTCACGCCTATGAAGCATTAAAATGGTGGAAGAAAAGGTGTCTGGAGTGGTGCTATTTCATTAACGATAACGGAAGGTTTGCAGACCAGGGCTATTTGGATTTTATGAGAGCAAGATTCAAAGGAGTTTCATACCTTGATATGCCAGGAGCAAATGTGGCTACATGGAATTACTTCAAATTCGACCTTGAATTGAAGGACGGAAATATATATGTAGGTAGGAACAGGTTGCTTTTCTATCATTTCAGCGGTTTAAGGCTGAAGAAAATAGCCGGCTCAACTGCATTATACGGTGCTGAAACGCCTTGTTTGGTATGTGGAATCTATAGCAAGGCATTAAGAGCTGCGATATCGGAAATAGGAGAGGTTGACAGGGATATTACGGAATGTTTTTATTTAGGGCTATAAGGGGAAATAAAGATGAGATTATCAATTATAGGAACTGGTTATGTAGGATTGGTAAGCGGTGTATGCCTGGCCAGCAAGGGACATGAGGTAATATGCGTGGACAGCCGGGGGTCAGTTGTGGAAAGTATAAACAGTTCAAAGGCAACAATATATGAGCCTTATCTTTCGGAATATATTAAGAAAGCTGTTACAGCGGGGAAGCTATCGGCAACCGTTGACTTGAGTCATGCGGTTAATAACAGCGATATATCCATAATTGCCGTAGGCACCCCATATAAGGATAAGAATATTGACCTTAGCTATATAGAAAAGGTTTCACGGGATATAGGAAGGCTTTTGAGAGAGAAGGAAGCATATCACGTTGTTTGCATAAAAAGCACGGTGATACCTACAACTACCGATACCTTTGTAAGGAATATTATAGAGCTGGAATCAGGAAAGAAAGCAGGAGAATTCGGTCTTGTCATGAATCCGGAGTTTTTGCGGGAAGGAGAAGCGGTGATGGACTTTCTGCACCCCGATAGGATTGTGATAGGGGCATATGACGACAAGAGCTTCGAATTATTCAAAAAAGTATACGAAGATTATTTTGAAGCGCCAATAATAAGGGTAAGCTTAAGGACTGCAGAGCTTATTAAATATACCTCCAATTCACTTTTAGCCATGCTGATTTCATATTCCAATGAGATTGCAGCAATATCAGAAGTGATAGGAAGCCTGGACGTGGAAGAGGTGCTTTACGGAGTATCTCTGGATAAAAGACTCAGCCCGAGGACAGATGGGAAGCTCGTCAGACCGGATATATTGAAATATCTGAAGGCCGGACGTGGTTACGGAGGAAGCTGTTTTCCCAAGGATGTCAAAGCGCTGATAGCTTTTTCTGAGCAGAAGGGTTATACGCCAGAACTATTGAAGGCTACAACAGAGATTAATGAAAAACAGGTTGCTAAAATCGTGGATAGGATTGAAAGTGAGCTGGAAATAATCGAAGGCAGAAGGATATTGGTGCTGGGGCTTGCCTTCAAGCAGAACAGCGATGACATAAGGGAATCCCCGGCTATAGAGCTTGTGAAGCTTCTTGTTGAAAGAAAGGCATTGGTCAGTGTCACTGACCCAATGGCTATGGAAAATACTAGGATGGTGCTGGGTGAAAAGGGCATATGTTATTTGCAGGATTATAAAAATGAAACTGCAAGCTATGATGCAGCGATATTGATGACGCCATGGCAGGAGTATGTAGAGTTTCTGAACGAAGGTTCTTATGAACCCTTGAGTATAGCAATGCTGTTTGATGGATGCAGAGCACTTCGGAAGAATAAAATACTTGGGTCAGGCATAAAATATATGGGCATTGGCTTATCCTAAAAGGTCATAGTGTTAACATTTTTCAGGCCCTTGCATACTATATATTATAGATTTGTCAATGAAATAGTCGTTGCTTTTCAATATAGCAATATATTGGAGGGCAATTTATATAAAAGGGTGCGGCTTTGTCCGCACCTTTTAACTGCGTATAATTCCGACTAAAAAAGTAGAATTTAATATTGACAATATTTTTATGCTATGGTAATCTAAAAATGAAATCCGACTCAAAAGGTAGGAATTAATAAGGAGCTGGTAATATGATACTATCTACAAAAGGAAGATATGGACTGAAGATAATGTATGAGCTTGCCTTGAACTATGGCGCAGGAACTATGTCCTTAAAAGAGGTGGCTCAGAAGCAGCAGCTTTCGGAAACCTATCTGGAACAGCTTATAGCCTATCTTAGAAAGGCAGGTCTGGTGACCAGCGTAAGAGGTGCCCAAGGCGGATATGAATTAAGTAGAAAGCCTGAGGAAATTACAGTAGGAGAAATAATAAGACTTCTGGAAGGTCCATTGGCACCGTCGGAATGTGTTATAGATGATGAGCCTGAGTGCACAAGGGCTGATTATTGCGTAACCAGACTGATTTGGGAAAAAATAATGGAAAGCATAAATAACGTGATAGATTCTATAACCTTAAATGATATGATAAATGATTACTACAGGCTTAAGCAAAAGAAAGAAGGAGAGAAGTAAAATGAACGGTAACAAGGCTATTTACCTGGATCATGCGGCTACAACCTATACAAAAAAAGAAGTATTGGAAGAGATGCTTCCATTCTTTACTGAACATTTCGGCAATCCTTCCAGCATTCACAAGTTTGGAAGAGACGTGCGAAAGCACGTGGATATTGCCAGAGAGAAAGTTGCAAAAGCATTAGGTGCCCTTCCCGAGGAGATTTATTTTACAGCAGGAGGTTCTGAGGCAGACAATTGGGCAGTAAAGGGAGCCGCATATGCGAACAGAAACAAAGGTAATCATATAATAACCACCGGTATTGAGCATCATGCTCTGTTACACACTTGTGAATACTTGGAAAAGGAGGGGTTTGAAGTTACATACCTGCCCATAGATGAATATGGATTGGTAAGCATTGAGGATGTTAAGAATGCAATAACTGATAAGACAATACTTATATCGATAATGTATGCCAATAATGAAATAGGTACGGTGCAGCCCATAGAATCAATAGGAAAGCTTGCAAAGGAGAAGGGAATATACTTTCATACCGATGCGGTGCAGGCAGTAGGAAGTATAAGAATTGATGTCAGGGAACAGAACATAGATATGCTATCCCTCTCAGCACACAAATTTTATGGTCCTAAAGGAATAGGCGCCCTTTATGTTAGAAAGGGAATAAAACTCATGAACTTTGTTCACGGAGGTGCTCAGGAAAGAGGAAGAAGAGCAGGAACAGAAAATACACCGGGTATTATAGGACTTGCCAAAGCTATTGAGCTTGCGACGGATAACCTGGAAGAGCACAGCGGCAGGATAACGGCTCTAAGAGATAAGCTGATAAAAGGTGTAATGGAAAAGATACCATACACAAGGTTGAACGGACATCCGGTTAAAAGACTGCCGGGTAATGCCAACTTCAGTTTTCAGTATATAGAGGGAGAAGCACTGCTTCTGAATCTGGATATGAAAGGCATAGCCGGTTCCAGCGGCTCGGCATGTACTTCGGGGTCTCTGGATCCGTCACATGTGCTTCTGGGAATTGGTTTGCCCCATGAAATAGCTCACGGATCACTGAGATTGTCTATTGGAGATGTAAATACAGAAGAGGATATGGATTATGTTTTGGAAGTACTGCCTGAAATAGTAGACAGGCTGAGACAAATGTCACCGTTGTATGAGAAGGTTAAAGGGGGAAATACTAATGTATAGTGAAAAGGTAATGGATCATTTTTCAAGTCCAAGAAATGTTGGCGAGATATCCAATGCGGACGGCGTAGGTGAAGTAGGCAATGCCAGATGCGGAGATATCATGAAGATATATTTGCAGATAGAAGACAATATAATAAAGGATGTTAAATTCAAGACCTTTGGCTGTGGCGCTGCAATAGCTACAAGCAGTATTGCAACTGAGATGATAAAGGGCAAGACCCTGGAGGAAGCTCTCCAGCTAACAAATAAAGCAGTAGTTGAGGCACTGGACGGACTGCCGCCGGCAAAGATACACTGCTCTGTACTTGCAGAAGAAGCTGTAAAGGCTGCAATAGAAGACTATATGAAAAAGCAGGGTAAAGAGCTTTAAGAGTTGATTCACTGCACTTAGGAGTTGAAAACTAATGAAAAAACGTGTTGTTATCGGTATGAGCGGCGGAGTTGACAGCTCTGTCGCTGCATATCTTTTAAAGCAGCAAGGCTATGATGTAATAGGAGTCACAATGCAGATTTGGCAGGATAAGAGCAAGGAAGCTGTTGAACGGGAAGGCGGCTGCTGCTCTTTGTCTGCTGTGGAAGATGCCAGAAGGGTATGCGGTAAGCTTGACATACCCTTTTATGTTATGAATTTCAAAAAAATATTCGAAAAGATGGTTATTGATTATTTTGTTGATGAGTATCTGGTGGGAAGAACTCCCAATCCATGTATAGCCTGCAATAAATTCATAAAATTCGATGCACTGTTGGAGCGGTCAAAGGCTCTTGAGGCTGAATATGTTGCCACTGGGCATTATGCAAAAATTATGTATGATGAAAGCTTTAAGAGACATATCATCAGAAAATCAGCTACTCCACAAAAAGATCAGACTTATGTGCTGTATAACCTGACGCAAGATCAGCTCAGCCATATACTTATGCCCCTTGGAGGCTATAACAAGGAACAGGTTAGAGAAATAGCAAGGGAACTGGACCTGAGAACGGCAAACAAACCGGAGAGTCAGGAAATCTGTTTTGTAGAGGATAACAATTATGGCAGGTTCATCAGTGAAAGAAGAGGTGATGAAATTAAGCCTGGATTTTTTGTTGATACACAGGGAAGAAGATTAGGTACCCATAAGGGTATAGCACATTATACCGTAGGACAGCGCAAGGGCTTGGGAATAGCCTTGGGTAAGCCTTTGTATGTAGTTGAGATAATACCTGAAAAAAACCTTGTGGTTCTTGGTGATGAGACTGAAGTGTTCAGTAGAGAACTAACTGCATCCCAGATGAATTTCATTGCATTCGAAAAGCTTGAAGGACCTATTGATGTAAAAGCAAAAATACGATACAGCGCAAAGGAAGCTGCTGCAAAGGTGATCCCCGTGGATGATGAAAGAGTCAGGGTTATATTTGAAGAGCCCCAGAGGGCAATAACTCCGGGGCAAGCAGTGGTGTTCTATCAGGAGGACATCCTTGTAGGAGGAGGAACCATTGAAAGATAGGTTAATTTTTGTATTCCAATATCCTCACACCCCGCATGCATGAAGGCCAGGTATTGATATAACTCTCTTCAAGGTCCCATCCAATACTTTTATCCTTCCAGCTTATAAGGCACTCGAGGGTATTTTTGTCTCTTCTAAATCCTATTAAATCAGTTTTAAAGTTGCTTTTACTCTTTTCATTAGTTTTAGACTGACGGTATAGAAAAATTGACCCATTCTCAAATTCCTTTAGCAAGTATACCGGACTTTTGTAGAAGTATATATCGGTACCCACATACAGTAGGTTATTGACTGAGTAATTATTTTTAAGAATAAAATAAAGGTAATAGGCTCTTAAAAGACACGTATATTCTTTCTCATCACACGTTTTCTTGAGCTCCAGCAGTTCTCTTGTCTCAAAGCTCTTGGAATTAATAATGGTAACATTGTCAAGCTCTGCATTATTCAGGATAGAAAATGAAAAGTCATCAATACAACATATCCATATATGGATTCTTTTAGAATTTTGAGTTATAGAGTAATAGAGAGTCATACATTTTATCAAATCCGACTTGCCGGTTATTATAAATATATCATAATCTAACAATCTGTAAGCTCTATCAAGATTATAATAATTGACTACCTGATTTTCGCCTATACCCTTCAGCTGAAATTGGAGGGTGTCAAAATCTTGGATTTCACGCACTGCCTTTTGGCATTTCTTTATATAAGGCAAATAAACCAACTTGATTGTTTCCTCATCAAACATCATCCAATAGCAGGATAGGTCATACTCGTTGTGATCATAGAATCTGAAACCATAGTAATGATATAAAATGATTCGTACATCATCAATATAAAGACCATCGGGTTTTTTTATTACTACTTTTCCCTGTTCAGTATTAATCCTATAAACAGTAAATGGAGTTAGATTGATGCCTAAATTATTAACAACACCTACGCCCTTGAATCTTTGAGGAAATTCATCCAAATATTTCTGATCCGCCCATTTCCCATTATCAGCTTTATCAGAGCACCATTCCATGCATCTCTCCTGCCACCATCGGAGACACTCAATTCCGTTTTCGTTATTTTTAAAGCCTATGAACCCTGCCTGAAATTTGCCATATCCACTGACCAGATATTCGTATGAGTCTGTATAGTATTGCTCTGAAAGCAGGATAGACAAGCCATTCCACTCATCATACAGAGGTTCTGGACTGCACAAAAATTGCATATCGCTGTCCAGCCAGAGAACATGGTCGGCATAATCGAAGTTTTCAAATAGATACAGAACTATAGATGGTTTTAATGTCCATGCATATTCACGCTTATTCCTCAC
>LOES01000144.1 GCA_001515955.1 Clostridia bacterium BRH_c25
TCTCCTGAAAGAGCATTAAGAAATGCCGGAAATACCGCAGCAAGAGTCTTACCCTCTCCGGTCTGCATTTCCACAAGCCTTCCATCACACATGGCCATTCCGGCAATTACCTGCACATCAAAGGGGCGCATGTCAAGTACTCTATCAGCTGCCTCCCTGACAAGTGCAAAAGCCTCAACAGCTGCTTCACTCCGCGGAGCACCTGCCCTGATTCTGTTCTTCAGCTTATAAGCCATACTTTTAAGCTCAGAATCACTCAACGCGGCAAGAGCTATTTGATTTACCTCCTGAAGTCGGCGCTCATAGGGCTGGATATCCCATTCAACAGCAGGATTACGCAGTTTAGTAATGAATTTATTGATCTTGGCTCCATTTTTGGGCACAATAATATCCTCCTTCAAAAACATAGTATAAATGTACACCTGATATAGGGTACAGTATCGGATTATACTAAGCTTTCCGAAAGAGGATCTCTATAAGCCTTCATAGTATGGCAGAAAAAAATCAATAAAAGGCTCTCGAAGTATAAAATATCAAAAGATATGACAATATGATTTGAGATATGCTTAAGAAAGACCGTATAGCAAGAAAGAGCAAATACCAGCTGAAGCACTATCGTAAGCAGTGAATTCAAAGGCAGGTTTTCACTGATGTAGGCATACAAATATGCCGGTATACCTGTTCCGCCGTTTTTCACGACAACAGCAGCCATATACGCAATACATGCAACAACGATTAATGTACATATCAAAACCATATGAAAAATCAGCTGTAAAAACATTTCAACCCTTCTTACTATGATTCAAATTTCCGTTATTTCTATAGTTGCACTATCATAAGTTATTTGAACTTTCAAGGGGTATGTATTGCAAATATTTATTCACCTTATCAAAATTAGTACCAAAGGCAGTATGATAGATACCATCGCCAATATGATACCTCCAATAGCTGCGAATTTCTGATGCAGCAACATATATTCCGGGCAGTAAGGTTGAAACAAATAGCCCAAACATCCTCATCAGCCTCAAAAAAGTACCGGCAGGCCAGCGAACAAACGTATCCTCCGAAGTATGAAACAACCTGAAGAAAGTAACCGGAACCGTTATGGCAAAAGGTGTAATTTGATACAAGAAACACAGTATACGCAAACCTCATTGCAAGGCATCGAATCTGCTCGTTTCTTCATTTCAGGCTTATATATACTTAAAGCGCAGCCCGGATTAAAACAAGGTTAGAAACTCCCAAAAGGTTCTGGGCCTGCTCAAAGCTCTTTATGTTTCCATCGTCAGAAACCATTCTTAATTCCAGGACCGTATCCACTCAATCACCACCAATTACTATAAATAACGCCCGACTATATTTTAGCATATAAAATAAAAGAAACAATAGCAAGAGCAATACGAGAGTATGTCGGATTTAACCTTTGCATGCTTGAGGTGAAAATAATGGGAGTCAGTTATAAAAAACTATGGATGCTAATTATTGAGAAGGACCTAACCTTTCGACTTGTATCAGGGGAACAAAAAATATACAAAAGTCTAAAAATGCTTCACTGAGGACCCTCTCTTTTATGTTCTTACCTTCTTTCAATGAACATTGAACAGGACAAATAGTGGCGGATCGAACAATAAAAAACTCCTCAACGCATAGCTGAGATTTGCAGCCGAGACGGTGTTTACATTATTGTGTATATGCTTCAAATTTTATTACGTACAAGCTTGCCTCAAGATTATAAATTGCAAGCATATCCGATGTTATATCAAGCGCGCCGGTTTCATCGGTTATCCGATACTTATCTCCTGAGGCTTGCTTGCTCTGGTAGTCTATTCCCCATTGTGCATGTGGTTTCCCATCTGCAGAAAACGACGCATCGCTCATATCCGGCTTGATAATCGTCAGCTTTGCTCCGGGTAAATAGCTTATAACGATCAACTCGACCTTGCTGCCTCCATCATCTTGGTACGTTTCGTTTCTATCGTTCTTGACGCCTGTAACCTCGATTTCAAGTCCCTGATAGGTGAACTGCTTGGACTCTCCCGTTGGCTCAGATGGCGTCTCACCGGGTGTTGCCGAAAGAGTTGAGGAAATCATTGGCGACGATATCGTGCTCGGCGGGTTAGATGTCTCAGGTTGGTTTTCGTTTTGAACAACGCAACCGTTGACAAGCGCTGCGATAATAACCAAAATAAACATTATACGAAAATGCTGTTTGCGTTTCATTGATGTTGTTCGCTTCCTTTCGACAGAAATAATTCTATCAATAGATTGCAGTAAGCAAGCTTTTTAAAGTGCAATTTTCATCTAGACAATTCATTACCCATAATATAAGAATACTCTTCTAACTTCCATTACATCATCAATAACTACATAATAGACAGTAAAATTATCTACATAAATTCGATAATAGGGGTTTTTCCTGTTTCTATTTGACTGAAATGGTTCAAAAGATAATGGACAATTCAATCTTTCTACTATTGCAGTTTCAATTCTTTTTACCAGATTAATCGCGCTGACCGGATTATGAAGCTTAAATGTAATATAATCTATAATTTCATTTAGATCTTTTTCGAATCTTGAAATGTATCTCAGCGAATATTTACCGCTCAGCATTGATTCTTGCCCTCACTCGCGAAAAGACTTCCTCGTGTGTATATCTTATATCGGTTAAATCCGCCTCTCTATCTGCTTCATCAAGTTTTAGTTCTATATTATCTGTTAATTCCGCATATTTTTCAAGACTTAACACGACCATAGACCCATAACCGTTTTTTGTCAAATATACCGGTTGTCCTTCCTTGACAACAATATCTTCAATCTCCGGAAACTTATTTCTTAAATCAGATACAGGTCTGATTTGAATCATGATTGCCACTCCCTCTATATTTTCTTATCATAATTATATCTCAATTTTATCATCATATCAATATCTGATAGCAATCAGTTGCATCTATGAAAAAAACTCGCCGTTTCCGACGAGTCTATGTACCTGACACCCAATTTACTTATTTTTCCTTGGACTCTTCAAGCTTAACTTCTTTTATCTCTCCCTTATCGTCCCTCTTCAAAACATCCATAAGATTGATTCCGGTCAGAGCATTGACGGTTTCAGGCAGTGATGCCATTATGTCGGTAACATAACTGGAAACCTTGGCAGCACCCTTTCCCTGTCCGTTTCCCGAATCTACTATAACAATCTTTTCGGTCTTTGAAAGCGGCTCTGCAACAGCCTTTGCGATTTCCGGAAGCTTTTCTATTATCATCTGCGTTACCGCAGCATCATTATACTGTTTGAATGCTTCAGCTTTCTTTGCCATAGCTTCGGCCTCAGCAATACCCTTGAGCCTTATGATCTCAACCTCCGCCATACCTTCTGCACGTTTTGCTTCTGCATTTGCCTGACCTTTCAGCTTGATGGACTCTGCTACAGCCATTGCACCCTGTATCTCATTGTACTTGTCAGAATCCGCTCTCTTTTCCGCGCTGTACTTATCTGCGTCGGCTCTCTTTTCAATGCTGTATTTATTAGCATCCGCTTGCTTTACTATAGTTGCCTGGAGCTCTTTTTCCATACGGAGGGCTTCCTGCTCAGCCAGCTCTATTTCCCTCTGCTTTCTGACAATCTGGATCTTCATTTCCTCTTCCGCCAATTCAATTTCCTTTTGTTTCTTGACGATGAGGATCTGCATTTTTTCCGTTTCCACCTCTTGCTGCACCTTGCTGGCTTCTATCTCGTATGCCAGGTCGGCCTTGGCTTTTTCGGTCTCCTGATCCTTCCTGTAAGCCTGTACCTTCAGTTCCTTCTCCTTGGTGGACTCAGCTATCTGAGTTTCGGAAATAAGCCTTGCAGCTTCACCTTCACGGTTGGCATCGGCTGTCTTTATCTTGGTTTCCATGTTTGCCTCAGCCTCAGCAATATTGGCATCTCTCTTTACTTCGGCAATCCTCTTCTTTCCCAGTGCTTCAAGATAACCGTTGACATCGGAAATGTCTCTTATTGTGAAAGCTTTTATTTCCAGGCCCATTTCCGCCAGATCCAAGGCGGCAACCTCCTGAACCTGGGATGCGAATTTTTCCCTGTCCTTATATATTTCTTCGACAGACAGCTTTGAGACAATTTCTCTCAGCTTACCTTCCAATACGTCCTTTGCCGTATCCTTGATCACATCAATGGTCTCTTTCTCTCTTCCGGTGTTGAACTGCTCAACAGCAGACAGTATTGATTCCACATCGGATTTCACCTTTAATACAGCGACACCGTCCGCTCTGATGTTAACGCCTTGTCCCGTCAGAGCACCGTCAATTCTCACTTCTATTTTCATGTTCTCAAGAGAAATAATATCGGTCTTTTCAAACAACGGAATGACCAATCCACCGCCGCCTGAGATAACCCTTTTCTTAAGGCCGGTAACAACCAGGGCCTTATCCTGTGAAACCTTGCGCCACATAAGGGCAATGCTCAATAGCATCAGAACTATTACACCTACAATAGTTAAAGCAATCGTTATAACCCCAAAATCCATTTAATAGCCTCCTTTTATTCTTTTTACATAAAAAATATTTTTCTCAATATTTATAATAACTACCGGAATCCCCCTTTCAATATCCTCGCCGTTAATAGACCTTGCAGGAGCACTGTAAGTATTGCCGCTTACAGTATAGCTTATTTTCCCGAACAGGCTTCCCTTGATTGCCAGAGTGACCTTTGCCAGAGCACCCCTCAGCTCCTTCTGGGATATGGCGCTGGTGTTCTGTGCCCTATAAAGAGGGACGATAATGAAGCGGTATAGTAAAAATGCTGCCGCAGCTCCTGAAATCAACGCAATAATCCCTGCTAATCCCTGTGAAAGGCCGTTTATTGTACAGATCATCCCGACTCCACCTAATACCGTCACAAATGTCGTTATAACAATGGGCTTTAACGGTGAAACCGGAAGCTCCGGCGCTTCCCCTGTAGTTGATATGTCCAGCTCAGCATCGACCTCCATGCTCATATCAGTGTCTATATTAAAGTCGGTATCGGTATTGAAGTCAATGTCAATATCGGCATCTATTTCGGTATCAACTCCCATATCAGTAAAATCCGATATCCTACCCATTATAAAGGTCAATACTGAAAACAGAACACCAGTCGCGAAGCACACCTGAAATACCTTAAGCACAACGTCACCCCCTATACTGCAGCTTTTTTAACCCCACACATCTATAGTATCACATATTTTTCCAGCTATCAACGGAAAATCATGTCAGAGCTCTTGAATGCTTGACCAATAGTATTAAAACGGCATCAGCCTGTTGAGGATTATCATTACCCCCATTCCCAGAACTATGGTGGTCAGTACGCTTCTGGTTTTGTATGCGGTAAAAGCAGCGACAACTCCCGCCAGAAGATAGCTGTTGCCCAGGGATATGTCCAGATACCCCTTGGGCAGCAAAAGTGCCGGAACTATCAGTGCCGTCAGAAATGCTGTGGGAACATGCTTGAGCCACTTTTCCAGCCAGCCGGGCATACCGGTGCGGGCAAAAAGGACCTGAGAGCCAATGCGGGTTATATAGGTAGCCACTGCCATACCAAGTATAATGGACATCAGTTTAATGTTCATCCCTTTTACCCCTTTCCAGCATACCTCCGACAAAGGCTGCAGAAACTGCGGCTAGGATTATGTACCATTTGCCGGGAAGAAACAAAGCACCCCATATTGCGCACGAGGCAGAGACCAGGCATACTATCAGAGAGGTTCTGTCCGCCAGGCGGGGTATCAAAAGGACCATAAAAGTTGCCGGAAGGGCAAAATCAATCCCCCACTCCAGAGGGTTGGGAATGACACGGTAGAAAAAAGCCCCCAGAAAAGTGGATAGGTTCCATATAACATACAGGAATGAGCACACACCCAAATGATAGTTGAGGTTATAGCCCTTTTTTTCAATTCTGTTTATAGTTAAAGCATAGCTTTCATCTACAATTCCAAAGGCCAGTATGTACTGCAGCGGTCGGGGCAGCTTTAACAGATAAGGGGATAAGGATGCACCCATTAACAGGTGCCGCAGGTTTATCAAAAAAGTGGTAAGGACGATTGCCGCCCAACCGGTGATGCCAGAGCTGATCATGGCAATAGCCATAAACTGGGCAGCGCCGGCAAAAACCGTCATAGACATAAAAGTTATTTCAAAGGTTGAAAAACCTGCATTACTGCCTAAGATTCCACAGGTCAGTCCGAAGGGTATTATACCGGCCGATAAGGGCAGGCAATCCTTCAATACTTCTTTCCACATCTCACGGTCGTAGTCTGTCAATGTAAGGGGTAGATCTTTCTCCATCAAAATTACAACTCCTTTCTTTTTTTCATTATACAAAAGAGGATTATCAGAATAAATATCCAATTATATTATATAACAGTCCAATTGGATACCAAAGGAGTGTAATTTATCAAATGGATATATCCAAATTATTTGTAAACGCCAAACTCGACGGTGCATCAACCTATTACCTGCAAATAGCCGCTCTCATCAAAGACAAAATAATCGATGGTTCACTGGCAGAAGGTGAAAAGCTTCCTGCCGAAAGAGAACTGGCATTACTGTTCAGGGTAAGCCGCACCACAGCCATCAACGCATACCGTCATCTGGAGGGCAAGGGCTATGTTATTATTAAAAAGGGGAGTGGGACATATGTTGGTAATTGCAACAGCTACACAAGCAAAACCAGCAAAGAAATCCCCTGGCCCCAGATACTTAAACCCCATACCCAGCCTTCAATGGCTTCATTGATGAGCGAGTTGATGACCGGCAGTATCCGCGAGGATAGGATTTCTCTGGATGCCGGTATGCCCGATCCCGATTATTATCCTACGGATATTTTTCTGAAGTTGTTCAATGAGTGCTTTGCAGAGCTGAAGCCCCAGGATTTCGGACATATACCGGTACAGGGCTATGAGCCCCTCAGAAGAACCGTTGCCGGGATGTTGGGCCATACCGGCATCGGCTGTTCACCTGAACAGGTTATAATTCTTGCAGGTTCACAGCAGGGCATATACCTTAGTGCCCGGGTGCTGATAGAACCTGGTGATTATGTGGTTATTCAGTCTCCTACCTATGTGGGAGCAATACAGGTTTTCCAGTCTATGGGTGCAAGGATTCTCAGCCTGCCTGAAGGAGATGGCTTCCCACTGGAAATACTGGAGGACTACCTGACCCGCTACAGGCCTAAATTGCTGTACTGCGTTCCCACCTTCCAGAATCCCAGCGGTGCCGTTATTGGCATCGACGAGAGAAAGGAGCTTATCCGGCTTGCAGCCCGCTACAGGCTGGTCATCCTGGAAGATGACCCGTACAGCCACTATTATTACAAGGAGGCTCCGCCGCCAAGTCTGAAAGCCCTGGACGACTACGGAGGGGTAATATATCTGAGCACTTACTCAAAAATCATAATGCCGGGGCTAAGACTGGGTTACATGGTTGCCCACCCGTCCTTGATCAACAGGATCATCCTGGAAAAACAGTACATAGATCTGCACAGCAATAATATAGGTCAATGGCTGGTTGATTCATTCATCAGAAAGGGATACCTTACCGGGCACCTTGAAAAAATGCGGGCTGTCTACAGGGCGAGAAGGGATACAATGGTTGAAGCCCTGAACAGCAGCCTGGGTGACAGGCTCTCATTTCAGAAGCCCGAGGGCGGCTTCTATCTGTGGTGCCGGAGTAATGATGGCATCCCGTCAAAAAAGCTGCTTCAGGAGGCTCTGAAAGAAGGGGTCTCCTTTATCCCTGGGGAGGCATTTTACTCAACGACCGTCGAGGACACTAAAATAAGGCTTTGTTATTCCCGGCACAATGAAAAAATTCTCTTAGAGGGAATTGACAAACTGGAAAGGGCGGCAAGAAAGTTTAAAAAAGACCGGTATAATACCCCCGTGAAGGAGATAATGCCAATGATTTAAGAGTGCCTGGGAAACCGCTGAAAAAGTACCCTTGTCTACTTAAGGTATACCATATAAAGTGTTTGATGCAATGGAAAACCTCCACATATGGTATGCGGTTTTTAAATATGCGAGTTTTTCAGCGGCTTCTCTG
>LOES01000145.1 GCA_001515955.1 Clostridia bacterium BRH_c25
TATGAGTATAAAAACGTCTTGAAACGGGCGCTATACTATCGTCAATGGATTCATCGGAATCCTTGATAGTGAAAGTCTTGGGGAAACTAATCAGCGTATACAGGTTTCGGTCTGTATAAAAAATTAGTCAGTACTCAAGAACCGCCTGCCTTTAGGCATGGTGAGTTTCGGCGGCGATGAAGTAAGTGTTGAAGTGAAAAAGCATGGAGAATTGGTAATCAAATTAATACCGGAAGCTGAAGAAAAGGAGGTCATTTCTTGAAAGTGAGAATATCAACCATATCAAGTGCGACCTCTAATAAAAAGGAAGTACCGTTGTTGGTATCATGGGAGGCTGTACTGTTGCCGAGGATATGTACGAGTCCGGCGTTAAAATCACTTCTATGGGCGGCGAGGAACATCCAGTCGAAAAAGCTGCCCCTCCATCGGCTGAACTTCCCGAGCCTGAAGGCGAGGTCATCCACATCGTACTGGTCGAAACGCCTGAAAAAAACAGTACGCCGCCTGACTACAAACCAAATACTACTTCATCTGCTCCATCTGCTCCATCTGCTCAGTCAGGCGGTTGGCATGTTTATATAACCAGGTCGGGATGTGTTTTCGTTTGGTGACTGCAGCCGATTCTCCGCGCTCCAGATCAGAAAATTTCTTCGACATGTGTTCATGAAACTTGTCCTGCCACTCGATGAGCTTGTTGCGGTCACCCATAACTTCTTTGGCAGACAGGCGCTTATCTTTTGTCAGCGGCACAAAGCACAGATGCATGTGCGGATTCCGTTCGTCCATGTGAACAACCGCCGAAAAGATATTCTCTGCACCGACTTCATCCTGTAAAAACTCCAGCGCATGTTTAAAATATTTTTCCGTTTCCTCTGCTGAATGGCGCTCAAAAAACTCCGGACTTGCGGTAACAATGGTGTCGATGAACTTGACGCTGTCCTTTCGTATCTTGCACTTTGAATTTTCTTTCTGTGCTTTTTCGATACGAGTCTGGATCTCATCGTAATACTTCACTCTCGATTTTACAAGATGGTAATTCATTTCCGAGCGCTCCGTGCCGATGTCGGGATTGCTGGCATACTGATGCTTTTTTCTTTCGTGGTGCTTCTCCAGTGCGGATGCCGGTCCGCCTCTTTTCAGCCTTCGCTTCGCCGCGGTTTTTACCGCCTATACATTAATACAAACTGT
Organism: Clostridia bacterium BRH_c25; assembly: GCA_001515955.1. Next base: position 1,189 of record LOES01000145.1, read on the forward strand.
TGTTGCGGCAAAAACCAAAAGCCGTGCAGCATGGTATTCCTCTATGAATGCACGGGCTAATCTTATTTATCCCTTCATGATCACCTCCTTCAGGGCATGAAAAAACCGCCCCGAAGGGCGGTTCAATCCATGAATCATATTATTTTATATCTGAATGTTTATGCGATACTATCCTTAAATTCCTGATTGTTCTTAACCAATTCGGCAAACGTGACAAGCCGGAAATGATTGATATCGACACCCGCATTTAATGCATTCGGCATGGACTTGAGCAACTGAAAATATGCAGCATCAGTCTTGTTGTGTATGTGCGCATAAATGAGATAACTGCCTTTTGCAGCAGCGTTCCATGTCATCATAGGATAGTGACAGAGCGTGATCTTATGCGACCCGTCACTGATTTCAAGCATATTGGATACACTTTGAAAATGCTTCTCCAAATCCGTTTTTTTCATCCAGTCCTTGTCGTGGTTACCTTTAATCAAATGCTTTTTGCCACGCATTCTATGTAAATATTCATCTGCCGACACCGTATTGCGGAAAAACAGGTCACCGATAATATATACAGTATCGTTCACGTCTACACAATTATTCCACTGCTCCAGAAGATATTCGTCCATTTCTGCAACTGTTACAAATGGTCTGTTGCAGTGTTTGATAATATTAGCGTGACCGAAATGCTGGTCAGCAGTAAAATATATCATATTGAATCCACCTCGCTTTCCTCCTATGCTAATAGAGCTTAGTCATGCTTCAGCGCCAGACCTATTAATTTATCTGCATAGTCCGCCATAAAAAGCGGGATATTCAGCAGATCACCATCCAGCTTAAGATTATCAAGGGAGAAGCGAATACGAAGCTTGACCTTATCTGCGAATTTCTCCTTAAACTTTCTCAGGCTGGCACTCTCCACATTATCTTCAGACTTGACCTCGACAGGGAAGATATCGTTCTCCCTTTGAATGAGGAAGTCAACCTCATAGGATGGATTCAGGACAGACCAATATCTTGGTGTCGCCTCAAATTGATTTTGCAAAGCCTGAAGGACATAGTTTTCACTGAGTGCCCCTCTAAACTCGGTAAACAGCCTGTTTCCTTCTGAAAAAGCAGAGGGAGCAAGCAGGGCAAGTCGGCGCAGCAGACCTACATCTACAAGGTAAAGCTTGAATGCCGTCAGGTCATCATAGGCAGATATGGGCAGGCCTGGCGCATTGCTGCGATATATTTTTCGCACCAGTTGTGCGTCCACAAGCCATTGCAGTGCATCCTCGTACTCTCTGGCCCGAGCTCCTTCTTTGGCCACTTTATAGATGAACTTTTTATTTTCTTTGGAAAGCTGTGAGGGAATAGACTTCCAAAGCAATGATATTTTCGGAAACTCTTTTGGGTCCGGATGCTTGCCGAAATCTCTCTCATAGGCGTTGATGATATTAAGTAAGGCAGCCTGCATCATCTCGGTATTTCTTTCCTGAGTCCACATTTTTACCGATTCCGGCATGCCGCCTGTTACAAAATACATTTTCATCTTCTCGTATAAGGGATTAAAAAAAGCATCGGGTATCGGCGAAAGTATCTCAACGCTTTTCATATACTCCACTAAATTCTTATCGCCGTTGGCAAGCAGAAATTCGGAAAAAGTCATGGGGCTTATGTCCATGAAATCTACCTTGCCAACAGGAAAAGAGGACGGCTTTGCCAAGGCAATGCCAAGCAGCGAACCGGCGCAGACAACATGATATTCACTTGCGTTTTCGCAAAAATATTTTAAGGAATTAATAACATTTGGACAGTCCTGCACTTCGTCGAAGATTACCAGCGTTTTTTCGGGCGCGATTGTCTGACTGCTTGCGAAAACAAGATTTTGCAATATGCGGTTGATATCCTTTGTTGTTTCAAAAAACTGCCGGTATTCCTCGTTTTCATCAAAGTTAAAATAGGCGACATTCTCATAATATCTTCTGCCGAATTCCTTGAGTATCCATGTCTTTCCTACCTGACGCACGCCCTTCAGGATCAGTGGTTTGCGATATTTAGATTCTTTCCATTTAAGTAGGTCGTTTAGAATAAACCGTTCCATGCGGGCACCTCCTAAATCACATAATTATATATGTTTTGGTGTTAATTATCACATTATTATTTATTATATCCGCTTTGAGCATTCTTAGTCAAGGGCAAATCACGTTATTATAAATAATTATGTGTATAAAATCACATTTTTATATATATTTAGAGCTTTTAGGGTTATATCTGTAAAACTTATTACAAGCAATTACTTTTGCGATTATAACCCCAAAAATTTTTGCATAACTTTAAAGCACGGCTAACGCACGGCGTGCGTTGACCGTGCTTTAACCGTAATATGCTCACACCCTGCTCACACTTATACGTAAAACCTGCTCCGGTGAGCATTTTCTCCGTTCCGAAAAGCCACGAAAACACCCAAAAATCCTCCGTGAATCCTCATTACATGTAAAAGCTGTTTTTATCCCTCGTGCGGGAAGGTTTATGTAGATAATTGGATAGAGAATTTTGTAAGATGAGAAAAAAATAGAAGTGAAGGAGTAGTAAGAACCTTTGATATATATGATGATGGGGATATAGCAGAACCTCCACGTTTCCGGTGTGAAAACTGCGGAGGTTCAATGGTGCCTGAAGATTATACAGGCAGGTGTTGACGGAATTCACTATACTATAGATGATTATAGGTAGTATCTAATGTCGCAGCCTAAATGCGGCCGCAGCCGCTTTTTTCATTTCTTATTCAAATATTTGATATGATATATTTTCTCCTTTGTTAGCATCTCTTTTTAATCTTTTTAGTTTGATCACTAAAAAGGTTATTTTTTTGGGGTGTCCGCAATGGAGTTTTTCCATATTTTCCAGAAAATTTAATGCAACATTACTGAGTCTTAATACATAAATTTCTAAAAATTATGAAAAATCTTGGACTTTACTTGCCAAAATACATGAACTATATTCTTATTAAGGTATAGATTTCCTTATAATCTATAGATTTGGATTATTTATCCAATATGATACATGTATAGTTAAATGGTCTTATTGATCTCCAATTTCCTTGATAGAATAATAATTCCTTTCAAACTCCAGCACCTATGTTATCCCTTATATTTTTATGATATTAATTATAGATTGCATAATGTGATGGAACTTTTCATTCGCAGCTTTTGGTATATCAAAATCTAGCATAGCAAGTTAAGTTAAAAAAATCTAAAAGTATGGAGGTGATTAAAATTAACAGCAGGCTTAGTAATATCATACACAATATTGTCAATAACAAACTTAAAAGTCTGGTTGATTATTCCGAAATGTTTGATGTTTCTCAACGGACTATCAGAAATGATATTAAGGAAATGAATGAAATCCTTAAACAAAATAATCATCAACCAATTGTTGTCAATGAGAGTGGTAAGTTATGTTTCATGAGTCCCGATGAAGTTGACAATAAACTTATTGACAGATTCTTTAACAATAAAGATTTTTATTCATATAAACTTTCACCCAACGAAAGAAAAACCATACTTGCACAGGTATTACTTAATACTGATGGTTACATAACAATAGCAACTCTATCTGAGCATATGTTTACGAGTAGAAATACGTTATTAAATGATTTAGATGAGCTTAAAGATTGGTTTTCAGAAAATAATCTGGAATTATCATCTCTTAGAAGTAAAGGGTTCACGGTTTTGGGTACTGAAAAAAATATAAGAGATGGAATGCTTAAATTATTATTGTTGAATGGTGAGATTTTATTCAATAGTGGGGAAGACAAGAATCTGGTTTTTCATCAACTATTGATCCGCGAATTAGATAAGGAAAATATCTTTAAAGAAATCGAATATATACTTGATAATATGGAAGAAAAAAACGACCTCTGCCTTACGGACTATTCTTACCGTGACTTGGCATATTACATATTGATTATGGTATATAGGCTCATGAATAACAAGGTACTTGGCAAGGATTCTAAAACGGATATAAACAAAATTAAGAATAGTTCTAAATATATAATTGCATCACAACTTATGGAAATACTTAGCAAAAGATATAACTTTCCGATTTTGCATCAGGAAATCGCAGAGCTTATTGTGAATTTAAGCAGCAAGAGCTATATAAAGAATAATAGTAAATGTATTGATATGTTTGATATCCAAATATTGATCAGTGAATTTATTTATAAAATATCCGCCGAATTGGAAATCAACTATTATCTTGATTTTTATTTGTACGATCTTCTGGTTGAACATATGAAAATTGCGGTTAACAGACTGAAACAGGGACATTCAATTGAAAATCCTCTATACTCCCAATTAATAGCAAAGTATCCTTATGTTTTTGAAGAGGTAAAAAAATATATAAAATCACTTGAAGAGTATATAAAGCACCAGTTTACAAATGATGAAATTTCTTTCATTGTTATGTATATTGTGTCGGTGATGGAAAAAAACAAATCAAAAGCAAAAGCTCTTATTGTATGTAATTCCGGACAAGGAACGGCACAATTGATTTCTGCAAGGTTACAATCCTTATGCAAGCAATTAGAAATTGTTAATGTTATTTCCTCTCACAATTTAAAAAGCATTAATGAGGATAATGTTGATATTATTATTTCTACTGTTCCACTTAAGGATGTAAACTTGCCACTGGTTGAGGTTAGTCCGATACTTACAGATGACGATTTCTATAAAACTCAAAGTATGATAATAAAGATTCAGGATGAAAAGCAAAAGTACAGATGTACCATCCAGAAGTTAGCTACAGAAAAGAAACAGGAGCGTCAATCAGTTGAGACGGATATTACGTTCAAATCAGAACGAAAGTTCATTGATATAATATCTGCTGATAGAATCAAACTTGATATTGATGCCTGTGATTGGCAGGATGCAATCAGGCAAGCGGGAAATGAGCTTCTTAAAGATAATAAAATCAAACAATCATACATCGAAGCTATGATAGATAACATCAAGACCAATGGGCCCTATGTAGTTATCTATCCTGGAATAGCTATTCCTCATGCTGCCTCGAGTGATGGTTCCATTGAACTGGCCGCCAGTTTAATCAGGCTTAAAAACCCAGTCCGGTTCAATCATGTATTGAACGATCCGGTTAAATATATCATCGCCCTTAGCATTACAGAATCTGAAAGCATTGACAGGCTGCTTTACAACTTAACAAAAATGCTTGGAACCGAATCGTTCATTACAATGATGAATGATATCGACACACCAGATAAGCTTTATCATATTCTTGAAAATTCCGAGAAGAAAATTTAATTGAATTTGCACTTTGCCCAATATAAATACTAACCTGCGTTCAATATAGCTATAAAATTTTTTTATAGCTATAAATTAAAAAAGGAGGGACAAAAATGGCAGAAAGAGTAAAAAATATCTTGATTTCATGTGGAACCGGTGTCGTTACTTCTACACTAGCTTCAACGAGATTAAGTAAATTACTTGACGAGAAAGGCTTTAAAGGGAAGTACAAGCTAACTCAGTATAAAATCGCCGAACTTGCTTCAAAAGACAGCGATTTTGATATCATTGTTCACACTACAACCGTACCAAGTTTCTTGAAAACACCTTGTGTCAACGCTCTTCCACTGGTAACCGGAGTTGGTATGGATAAAGTTGTAAACCAGGTTATTGAGATTCTCTGGCCAGAGGCCAAATAATATTTTCAATTGACAGGGATGTTTGGATTACTATTTTAATTATTATTCTCTTCGCAGTAGTATGAATTATTCTTGAAAGGAGGTGGAGAGGAGTCTCTTATACATAGATGAGCCTTACTAATATGAAAAAGGAAGGAAAGTGATTGTATAATGGATCTCATTTTAGGATTTTTCGATTTTATTTCAAAATTAGGTGCAACCGTAATGATGCCAATAATCATGCTTGTTTTAGGTCTTGCTTTGGGTGCTTCATTCGGTAAATCTCTTCGCGCAGGCCTGACGGTTGGTGTTGGATTCGTTGGACTCAACCTGGTAACCGGATTGTTGGGATCAAGTCTTGGTCCTACTGTTCAGGGGATGGTCGACAAATTTGGTTTAAAACTGGACGCGGTAGACATAGGCTGGGTTGCTTCCGCAGCAATAGCATTTGCTTCTGATGTTGGAACCTTCATCATTCCAATTGGGATTATTGTTAATATCGTTATGCTGCTTACAAATACGACTCAAACGATTGATGTTGACATCTGGGATTATTGGCATTTTGCTTTTACAGGTGCTTTAGTACAGAGTCTCACCGGGAGCCTTACGATGGGAATTGTTGCAGCTGCCCTGAATATGATAATCATCATGATCATAGGTGACTGGACAGCTCCTGGTCTTGAAAAATATAACGGACTGCCGGGGATTTCCTTGCCCCATGGATTTACTACAGCGTTCGTACCATTTGCATTCCTGTTTACCAAGATTGTTGATAAAATTCCCGGACTCAGTAATGTTAGAGTTGACATGGATAAAATACAACAGAAGTTTGGTATACTCGGAGAACCAATTCTCATAGGAACAGTATTTGGTTTGGTTTTAGGAATAATCGGCGGTAAAGACATTTTCGGGATTACATCACTGGCAATCAGCCTTGGAGCATGTTTGGTGCTCATACCCAAAATGGCAGCTCTCTTAATGGAAGGTCTTATCCCGATTTCTGACGCTGCACAAGTATTTATTGAAAAGAGATTGAAGAACAGAGGTAAATTATACATAGGCCTTGACTCAGCTGTTGGTATCGGACATCCGATCTGCATGACCTCTGCATTGATTCTTGTTCCATTATCCATCTTATTGGCGGTTATACTCCCTGGAAACCGTGTGCTTCCTTTTGCCGACCTTGCAGTAATTCCGTGGATGTTCGTTCTGTTTATCCCAGCTGCAAAGGGTGACTTCATGAGGGCGTTTGTTTCAGGCTTCTTTACACTTATCATCATGTTTTACTGCGGTACCGACCTTGTTGACATATTCGTTAGAGCTGCTGTTGCAGCAAATCCGACTTATGCTAATGCCGGCAACTTTTCAAGTATATGCGACGGTTCAAATCCCATGACTTGGGCGTTTGTTAGAATGTCTGGTTTTGGCTGGATCGGAATAGGTGTTATTGCTGTCATAGCCGGTGCAATGATGTATATCAACTACAAAAAGATTAGAAAAGAAGTCACAGAATCAAGAGCAACAATAGCTGTATAATAGTTACCTGTCTTTGGTCTGCTGTCTATTCCTTGACCGGACGGCAGACCAAGGATCATAAAAATCAGAAATCTTATTGCCATAAAATTCTTGTGATACAACTGAAAGGATATTGAAGTATGATAAGAACCTATACATATTACTTACCCAAGTACAAAATTCATATCGTTTTCCTTGGATATTTTATGGTTATTGCCTCGGTATTTTTTGCCTTTAAGTTTATTATAGATCCTAAAATTAATTTTTATTTATTGGGATTAATGACTGCCGTATATGGGGCGGCTAATACATTCATATTCAAATCCAATCCACGGGATGTTGAAATAACTGACGACACTATCTCTTTTATTTCATTTGGCGAAGAGAAATACGAAATCAGTCGACTAAAGAAATTTCAAATAAAAGAACATGCAAATGCGCAGTTTTATATCCGAGTCGCTCAAGATGACGGTAAAAAAGGACGATATTGGGTTTCCTACTATTATTTCAGTGAAAAAGAAGATCTTATAAGGGAGCTTTACTTTATAGAAAATAAAGTTCATCCTGAGCGCGCTAAATTCAGGGGCAGGAAAAAAATGTTCGCATATAGGCCGGGACAGGCACCTGAAGGCTGGAACGAAAAAGCTGGAGATGACCAATAAAAATATATAAGACTAAAGAAACCTTCATATAGAATATGTCGAATTTCGAGAGTTAAATTTCCAATAAAAGGGGTATAAAATAATGGACACAGAAAACATACAATTTGCAGATAAAGTAAGGGAGGACCTGATTTTACTAAACGTAGAAGGGGATACCAGAGATGAAGTGCTTAACAATATTTCAATAGCATTGCTAGAGAAAGGAGTAGTCAAGAAAAGCTTTGCAAGTGCTTTAATTAAACGGGAAAATGAATATCCCACAGGGATTCCCATAGGAGAATATAACGTTGCCATTCCTCATACCTATCCGGAACACAATAATGAAATTGCTGTTACGATTGCTGTCCCTAAGAAACCAGTTCAATTCTATAATATGGGGAACTCAGAGGAATTGTTGAAAGTATACGTAATTATCTGCCTGTCGTTCGAAAAAATGGATGATAGTGTTAAAATGCTAAGTTCACTAATGACCTTTTTTGGGAACGAAGAAAATGTAAAAGCAGTTATGGTTTGTCGAGATACCTCAGAAGTACTAAAAGTAATTAGGTCAAGTAAAAGCTAATTTTAATAGATGGGGGTAAGTATAATGTATGAGACTCAAAAAAAAGAAGTAATTAACGCTGGAATAATGATGGATCGATATGAACTGATTGCGCTATCAGGTGGAAATGTCAGTGTGAGAATGGAGAATGGAGATATTCTTATTACTCCATCCGGTATGATTTATTCTGACATGGTTCTTGAGGACATCTTGATTATGGATATGGATGGCAACATTGTTGAAGGTAATAGAAAGCCTTCTGTAGATACCAAAGCCTTGCTCTATATATTCAAACATCGTGCTGATATAAATGCGGTAATTCATACTCATCAACCATATGCAACAGCTATAGGTCTTGTTCAGGACGAATTTCCAGTTATGCTGACAACCCTTGCAAATGCAACAAAAGGTCCTGTGAAGGTATGCCCATATAGTTCTACTGCAAGCATGGACATGGGAATTGAGGCAGTGCAGAACTTGGGAAATCAGCTTGCTGTAATTTTAAAACATCATGGTGTAGTGGCTGTTGGAAAATCCTTGAAAGAGGCTCTTTATTCCTGTGTATATTTGGAGGAAGCTGCAAAAACATATCTAATGGCTAAATCAGCAGGAAATGTTGCCATGTTAACAACCGAGCAAATTGAACAGGCAGTGGAGGTATTTAAATATTATGGTCAGGGAACACCTGATCTGCCAGGTGAGTTTTTAAAAAAATGTAATGATTAAGAGGGGATTTAAATGACAAAGAAAATACTGGCAGCTTCCGGGACTTCTAAGAATAAAATGAAATTACAAATGCAATTGCTTTACTTATTTTTTTGTTATGAAAGCAGGTGGAAATGATTATGGTAATACCAAAGGATAAGCTTGTTGAAATGTTGGGAAAGATGCTCCAGGCAAGATTGTTCGAAGAAAAGGTAGCTTACTTCTTCTCAATGGGGATGGTCCATGGAACAACACATTTATCAATTGGCCAGGAGGCCTCAGCCGTTGGTGCATGCTGTGCCCTGAAGGAAGCTGATTTAATTACCAGTACTCACAGAGGGCATAGTCAGTGTATAGGGAAAGGAATTGATTTGAATCTTATGATGGCTGAACTCTTGGGTAAAGCAACCGGCTATTGCAAAGGCAAGGGAGGATCAATGCATATTGCAGATCTCGCCAGAGGAAATTTAGGGGCCAACGGTGTGGTTGGAGGCGGTCATGCCATTGCTGTGGGTGCAGCACTTACATTGAAGATGAAGAAACAAGATAATGCAGTACTGTGCTTTTTTGGTGACGGAGCAAGTAATGAGGGAAGTTTTCATGAGGCCATAAATCTTGCTTCTGTTTGGAGGTTACCGGTAATATTCTATTGTGAAAATAATTTGTATGGAATGTCGCTTAGTGTAGAAAAATCGATGAACATTAAAAATGTGGCTGATCGTGCATCTTCATATGGGATGAAAGGCTTGATTATTAATGGTAATGATATCTTGGAAGTTTACGAAACAATCACAGAAGCAAAAAAATATGTAATAGAAAATGGTCCGATATTGATCGAATCGAAAACATACAGATGGTTAGGCCATTCCAAATCTGATGCAAATGTATACCGGACCAAAGAAGAAATTGCAGAATGGAAAGCGAAAGACCCAATTGCAAAAATGAAAAACTACTTGCTTGACAACAAAGTCTTAACTGAAAAAGAAGTTGAAGACATCGAAGCCAAAATCAAGGAAGACATAGAACTGGCTGTGGAATTTGCCCGGAACAGTCCGTTCCCGTCCCTGGATACCATACTCGATGATGTGTATGTATAGAAGGAGCAAGAGATGAGAGAAATTACCTGCCCAGAAAGATTGTAAAACAGGGAGGACTTAACTTGAATTTTAAAGAAGTGACTATAGTCAACAAAACCGGTTTGCACGCAAGACCAGCCTCTGATTTTGTAAAGGAGGCTTCGAAATATAAATCTGACATCAAAATTGATTTCAACGGCAGAAGCATTAATGCCAAGAGCATCATCAATGTCCTGTCCGCAGGGTTGTCGGCAGGAAGCATAATCGTAATATCCGCCGAAGGGGACGATGAACAGCAGGCTGTCGATGGATTGGTCACACTGATTGAAACGAAACTAAAGGATTAGGTTAAGAGGTAAAAGAAGCAGCTTCCTGACATCGGCTTTCTTGGAAATTCACATTATTTTAACCCCCTTTGTGGCATGGAAATATCATGAATAGAGTTTGGAGAGATATTGCTTTCATCGCTGATATGGATTATAATGGAATTAACATACCGAAGGTATATATAATCTTTAGGTATATAATTAGCAGCGATTGGAGGAAGTTTTTATGAAAATTGAATTTCCCGTGGGTTTCCATTCTTTTCACAAAAACAGACTGCTGAATTTTCAATTGAACCGCTGGTATTCAGCAGGATGTTTGAATTATGACGAATTGATGGCGGCAACAAAAGACATACATGATTTTAATGATTGGAAGGAAGTCTTTAAAGGGCTGGCACAGGATGCCATGGAAAAAGGCAATTGGGTAAGCTGTGCAACCTATCTGCGCGCTGCAGAATTTTTCGCCCTTGGAGACGACCCGGAAAAGGATGAGCTGTATGAAAATTGCATGGAGGCATATAAAAAAGCCTACAGGGATGAACCTATTATATATGAGCAAATCCCTTATGAAAACGCCTATTTGCCTGTTATGCGCATTATGAGCGGAGAGAATAGCAAAGGGTGGATTGTAATGCATGGAGGTTATGATTCCTTCATTCAGGAACTCTATCCGTTCTGTAAGAGATTTAACGCTGCGGGATATAATGTTATCATGTTTGAAGGTCCCGGTCAAGGAGGTGTACTCAGGAAATACGGTCTGAAAATGACTCATGAGTGGGAACGTCCTGTCAGAGCTGTATTGAATCATTACAAGCTCAGTGATGTGACCTTGATCGGAATTTCCCTGGGAGGCTATCTGGCTGCACGGGCGGCAGCCTTTGAGAAAAGAATCGGGCGTGTTGTTCTGTATGATATTATATACGATTTCTACAAGGCATTTATTAGTGAACTTCCCTTGCTTTCACGAGGCATGATCGAATTGCTCCTGCACTTTGAAAAACATCCCGCATGGAGAAAAATCGAGAAAAAATCAGCTGATAATATGTTTTCACATTGGTTGATTTCGCAAGGATATGATGTATTCGGCGTGAATTCCATGCCGAAATATCTCAAATGCCAGAAGCTATACAATACAAAGGAATTATCCAAATACATCACCCAGGATGCATTAATGCTTGCAGGGGAGGAGGACGTATATACAAAATTTTACAAAAAACAGGAAAAGGCCCTTGTCAATGCAAGAACCGTTACAGGCAGGATCTTCACAAAGGACGAATCTGCATCGCACCACTGCCAGGTAGGGAATATCGGCCTTGTCCTTGATTGTATAATAGACTGGCTTGAGAGTAGAAAAGAGGAAGCTTGAATATAAAGCTTTAGTGGAACTTATTATAAATTAATATGTTTAGGATTAATGTAGAATGTTTTATAGATATGCTTGAGAAAACTTATATAGACAAGGTTTTCACAATTTTCCTTATTGACACAGCAGGCTGTTTCATGATAATATTTTAAAAATCGCATATAGAAATACTCTTATCCAGAGAGGCGGAGGGACTGGCCCGATGAAGCCCGACAACCAGCATTCTCATTTGAATGCAATGGTGTCAATTCCTGCAGTACCAAGTACTGATAGATGAGAGAGGGCTTTGTGTCTATAATTATATGGGCAGATATTTGCATAGCAAAAACCTCTTTCATGTTGAAAGGGGTTTTTATTATGCAAATATTTAGACGTTGGAGGTGATTTTGGCAAAAAGGCTTGTATGGAGAATCATAACTGAAGATAGATTACAGAGGGCACAGTTTGCCCCAGATAATCAAAGTGAATATAATTAGGAGGAAAAATAATGAGCGAGAGAAATTTTAACTTTGATACATTGCAGGTCCATGCCGGACAGAAGGCGGATCCGGTTACCGGATCCAGAGCGGTACCCATTTACCAGACTACATCCTATGTTTTTGAGAATGTTGAGCATGCAGCCAATCTGTTTGCCCTCAAAGAGGAAGGAAATATCTATACCAGAATTATGAACCCTACTACCGATGTGTTTGAAAAGCGCATAGCTGCATTGGAAGGCGGGGTAGGTGCATTGGCTGTGGCATCCGGTTCCGCTGCTGTTACCTATGCGGTTTTGAATATTGCAGGTACCGGAGATGAGATCGTAGCTGCCAGCACATTGTATGGAGGAACTTACAATCTGTTCAATTCTACGCTGCCCAAGTACGGCATCCAAACCACATTCGTAAATCCCGACGAGCCGGAAAGCTTCAGAAAAGCAATCACCGGCCGTACAAAGGCACTTTATATTGAGACAATCGGAAATCCCGGTATTAATTTAACGGACATGGAAGCTATTGCTGAGATTGCCCACGAAAACGGGCTGCCCCTTATCGTTGATAATACCTTCGGGACACCTTATCTGATCAAGCCTATAAAATTCGGTGCCGATATCGTGGTTCATTCAGCAACTAAATTTATAGGGGGTCACGGGACTTCAATAGGCGGCATCATAGTTGACAGCGGACGCTTTGATTGGGCAGGCAGCGGCAGATTTCCTGGTCTCACCGAGCCGGATCCCGGCTACCATGATGTGGTATATACCGATACCTTCGGTGCAGCCGCCTTTATAGTCAAGGCAAGAGTCCAGCTGCTCAGGGATACCGGTGCCTGCATCAGTCCCTTTAATTCCTTCTTGCTGCTTCAGGGACTGGAAACTTTATCCCTGAGAGTGGAAAGGCATGTATCCAATGCAAAGCGGATTGCAGAGTTTCTTTCAAGTCATCCACTGGTGACCTGGGTGAACTATCCCAGTATGGAGGGCAGCAAATACTATGCCCTGGCACAGAAATACCTTCCCAAGGGGGCTGGTTCCATCTTTACATTTGGTATAAAAGGCGGTGTGGAAGCAGGGAAGAAGTTCATCGACAGCCTTGAAGTCTTTTCCCTTCTGGCAAATGTGGCCGATGCCAAGTCCCTGGTCATTCACCCCGCCAGTACCACCCACGCCCAGCTCTCGGAGGCTGATCAACGGATTGCCGGGGTATCACCGGATATGATTCGGTTGTCAATAGGCATTGAGGACGCGGAGGACTTGATTTGGGATCTGGATCAAGCTTTAAGAAAGACAGTATAGGAGGAATGGAAAATGCCCATCAATATAGCTGATGATTTGCCGGCAGTGGAAATACTGCAAGGAGAAAATATATTTGTAATGTCTGAAAGCCGGGCATGCCATCAGGATATAAGACCGCTGAAGATAGCGATATTAAATCTGATGCCGACAAAAATCGCAACGGAAACCCAGCTTCTGAGGCTGCTGGGTAATTCGCCCATTCAGGTGGATATAACGCTGCTGCATCCGAAGTCCTATAAATCAAAAAATACGCAGCAGGAGCATCTTTTAAAATTTTACAGCACCTTTGAGGATATACGGGATAACAAATATGATGGATTGATAATAACGGGGGCACCGGTGGAGCATTTTCCCTTTGAGGAAGTTGCCTACTGGCCGGAGCTGTGTGAAATCATGGATTGGAGCCTGCATAATGTCTATTCCACCTTTCATATATGTTGGGGTGCTCAGGCCGGCCTGTACCATCATTATGGCATCCGGAAGCATGCCCTGGACAAAAAAATGTTCGGGATTTTTCCAAACAGGATCAATCATAAAAATGTCATGCTTTTCAGAGGCTTTGACGATGTGTTCTATGCACCCCATTCCCGGCATACTGGAATCCGGCGGGAGGATATAGAAGCGGTGGCGGATTTGGAGCTGCTGTCTGAATCGGAAATAGCCGGTGTATACATTGCCGCTGCAAAAAATGGGAGGCAGATCTTTGTGACGGGACATTCGGAATATGATCCTCTGACCTTGAAAAGCGAATATGACAGAGATGTCAGCGCAGGATTGCCGATAGAAGTTCCCTACGGCTATTATCCCGGGGATGATCCGACAAAAGAGCCTGTTGTGACTTGGAGAGGCCATGCAAATCTGCTTTTCTCAAATTGGCTGAACTATTATGTCTATCAGGAGACGCCTTATAACCTGGGGGAGATCGGCTAATATACAATTGACATATATAAAAAACAAACTGCTCAATAAGGCAGTTTGTTTTTTAATCCGGAAATATTATTCGTCCCTATTGCTATTGCTACTCCCATCTGAAAAACCGAAGGGATAGTGCAGTACACACAATTGTAAAGCCGGCCATAAGGATAATTGGCAGAAGAACATTTTCTGTGGGGATACCGAGGGATATTCCTTTAAGAAGCTTGATGCCCTGAGTCAGCGGCAGAACATCCATTGCTTTCTGCATGATTTTCGGCATTACCTCGTAGGGGATAGTGGCACCGGATAAGAGAAGCATGGGGAAATAGACCAGGGAACAGAGCAGATTGGCCGTTTTTATGTTAGGGGATATACTGGCAAGCATCATGCCTATTGCGTATATTGCCAGCAGCACAAGCATATATGCAAGCATAAATGCCCAAGGGGAGCCAATCATTCTGTATCCAAAAAACAGAGCGCATACACTGTATACAAGCAGCATGGATATGACGGATATCATGAAGCTGATAACAAACTGTACAAGCAAGAGCAGGGCAGGGCTAACCGGAGTAACCCGGAATCTTTTCAATACTTTTTTGTGCCGGTAGTCTGCGACTGTCAAGGGTACGCTCATCAGGCCGGTGGCGCAAATACCAATAGAGGTCAGTGCGCCAAAGGACTGCTGAAGAAAGGAGAAGTCTGCCCCCTCAAATGCAGGCTTGTTTCCAACTATCATGCCCAGAATTACGGCGAACCCAACGGGAAAGGCAACTCCGAAAATTGGAGTGTCCATGCCTCGAAGCATCAGCTTGCTTTCGGTTTTGAGCAAAGTACTAAAGGCTCTCATTTGCATTTTCCTCCTCTCCTGAATACCATAAGTATGCTTCCTCCAAATTGTCATAGGGACTTTGCTGTATCAGTGCAGGCACAGAATCCAGTGCAACAGCAAGGCCTTTTTTCAGTATGCAGATCCTGTCACACAGGATTTCAACCTCGTCCATGTAGTGAGAGGTAAGAAAAATTGTAAGTCCCTTCGCCTTCAAGCTCTCCAGGTACTTCCAAATATCACGGCGTGCCTTTGAATCCAGTCCCGTCGTAAGCTCATCCAAAAATACAAGCTCCGGCTTTGGGATTAGAGCCAGGAGAACTGATAGTTTTTGACGCTCACCACCGGATAATTCTGATACCAATTGCTTTTGAAAATCAACAAGACCGAAGGCTTTCAGAAGCTCTTTCCAATCTGCCGGATTCTTGTAGAGAGAATAAGTGACCTCACAGATTTCTGCTACTGTGATTTTGTCCTGATAGCTTGTTTGCTGGAATTGAACACCGACCTTTTCAAAAAGCTGCTTGCGCTGGGTGACCGGGTTCATGCCAAGCACTTCAACTGAACCTCTATCCGGCTTTTTTACTCCTAAAATGCATTCGATGCTTGTGGTTTTCCCCGCTCCATTATGACCGAGCAATCCGAAGATTTCTCCTTTCTGCACTTCCAGCTTCAGGCTGTCTACAGCCGTAACATTGCCGTAGGATTTTGCCAGGTCTTTGACAATTAAGGCTTTTTCCATCTTTGATCCTCCTTTGGGTTTGATGCATAGATAGAATACCTTAATGGAAAAATCATTTCTTGACTTTCCTTGTGATTATTTCCTGGCGATTAATATTCACACAAAAGCGGTGTATTGTATTTGTCTGACCGGCCGTGCTTCTATATAGCCCCTATAACCCTGGGGCTCCAGTTGAAATCTGGGGGAAGCTTCATCTGCCCAATCAAACCCGTACAACCGGGGGTTATATGATTTAAACGCTTCTGTTACTTCCTTTATTGCTTCAAGATATTTTTCGTCCTCGAAGGGCGGACCTTGAAACACCATCATTTTGCAAGGGGGAAGCTCGATTATTTCGAATCCCTCCGGTATGATTCCGGCATAATCCACAGGTACTTCGACTCCTTGTACATACAGGGAAGAGCCCTCGGGACGGAGCTTCCGGGGCAGCCACATTCCGACCGGCTCATATAATGCTTCCTTGATACTGCAAAGCAGGCCCCAGACATCATAGCCGATATCAATGCAGTATTCAAAATAATCATCAGCATTCCGTCCGCGTTTTAATATCAGTTTTCTTTTAGGCCGCTCAACCAACTGTACGAAAACAGTGCTTGGAGTATGCTTATTCTCTGTCTCATTGGTTTTTCCACCTGACAGAAGATACTGATAGTAGTCCTTAATGGGATAGGCTTTAAAAAGATTGATGGGAGGTGGTGCTTTACTGTATTTGTGAGGTGTTATTCCGAACTCTTTTGCAAAGGCTCTTGTAAAACCCTCATGGGAATCGAATACAAAGTCGAAGGCAACATCTATTACCTTAACCTTTTCATCTCTCAGCTGCAAGGCGGCCTGGGAAAGTCTCAGGGAACGTATGTATTCGAAGGGAGCCTTGCCTATCAACTCCTTGAAAATTTTGGCACAATGCCATGGAGAGTACCCGGCGGCTTGTGAAAGAGAATAGAGGGAAATAGGTTCATTTATATGCAGGTTGATATAATCCTGCATATTTTGTACGGCCTTTATTTTTTCCCAGCTTTCCATAGCAGTACCTCCTTGCCGGATAATATATCCATAATATAACGCGTCACAATGCAAAAGTCAAAAGGCTTTTGCATTGTGACGCGCTTATGGTTTTTTTTCGAATTAATATACACCTACAGCTCAAATTCTTCATGAAGAGCAGTTACTGCCTGCTTTGCGTATTTGCCCTCTACCAGGCATGATATAGTGGTATGGGAATCGGAGGTATGAAGCAGCGGAATGTTGCTTGCAGCCAGTGCATGGGAGATTTTAGCCATTACGCCGGGCAAGCCCTTCATACCGCTTCCTATTACGGTCAATATGCTGCAGTCCCTTAAAAACTCAAAATGTACAGGCTTTCCCTCCAGTATTTTCATAACTGTATCAGTGTGCTTACTGTCTATTGCAAAGGATTTGGCCCATGGATAGAGATTAATCATGCTGATATCAATTCTTTGCTCATAGAGCATGGAAAACAGGTCCCCATCGGCTTGAATGCTATTATTATCAATGTCAGGTACGATTTTTACCAGTGCTTTGTTCCCCGTACATGCAATTGCAGTGACCGGTTTTTGCACATAGGTGAACGGCTCTGTTGAAGGCTTGCTTCCGGTGATTAAAGTACCCGGTGAGTCTGTCATTGTATTCTTTATTATCAGCGGTATATTACTTCTCATAGCAATCTGAACTGCTTTTTTGTGTATTACCTTTGCACCATATTCGGCCATCCAGTACACATCATCATAAAGTAAAATATCCATTACACGGGCATTGGGTACAAGCACAGGGTCCGCAGTCATTACCCCGTCTACATCGGTATATACCTCCACTGCTTCTGCCTCCAGGGCTTCTCCCAGAATAGCACCGGTGACGTCGCCGCCCCCTCTGCCCAGGGTAGTTATATCACCCTTTTCTGTAATTCCTTGAAAGCCGGTGATTATAGGAATAATACCATTGCGGATGTAGTTCAATATGCTTGTTGAATCAACTCTCAGTACGCTTGCATCCCCGAAATTATCATCAGTTATGATACCGGCCTGGCCTCCTGTTAATACGGCACTGTTGAGTCCCCTGGCTTTAAGTGTGTTCGAGAGCACCACACAGGAGATTATCTCTCCGCAGGACATCAGGAGGTCAAGCTCACGGGGCTGTGCATTTGTACCTGAAGAGTGGGAAAACTCTATCAAAGTATCTGTTGCATAAGGATCTCCGTTCCGCCCAATAGCTGATACCACTACCACAGGAAAGCAGCCTCTGCTGATACAGCTCTCAATTTTATCCGCTGCCAGGCTTCTTCTCTCTTTTGTCGATACAGAAGTTCCTCCGAATTTCTGTACAATTATCCTCATAACGACCACCAACCCTTAATATATGTAAATCATTCCGCTGAATTTTTCAAGGTTTCACTCTCATTAAAAAAGCTTCTTATGTTTGAAATGTGGGATATTATTCTCCTTGCTACCTCCGGGCGGTTCATCGTATATAGATGTATTCCGTCCGCACCGTAGGAGAGAAGATCTATTATCTGTTCTGTTGCATAGGCTGTGCCTGCTTCTTTCAGTGCCTCGGGGTTATCACCGTATTTATCCAGGATACGCCTGAACTTGGGTGGAATAGTTGCACCGCATAGGTTTGTGATCCGTTCAATCTGCTTCTTGTTTATTACAGGCATTATACCGGCTGAAACCGGCAGTGAAATTCCGAGTATATCAAGTTTTTCCATAAAAGAGTAGAAAAGATTATTGTCAAAGAAAAGTTGTGTAATCAGGAAATCAGCTCCACAATCAACCTTCTGCTTAAGGTTCCTCAAATCATTAATGCTGTCGCTGCATTCGATATGGCTCTCTGGATAACAAGCTGCACCGATACAGAAGCTGCCGGATTCTTTTATATGGTTTATAAGATCCTTGGCATATGTGTAATGGAAATTATCCTGGAGGGTGAAGCTTTCTCCATTAGGAATATCTCCCCTGAGTGCCAGTACATTTTCTATATTGCTTTTTTTCAGCTGTTCCAGAACAGCTTCAATATCAGCTCTTGTAGAACCAATGCATGTGAGATGCGCAAGAGCTTCAATATTATACTTGTTCTTGATAAGATCGGCGATTCTTACCGTATGAGCCTTGCTGCTGCCGCCGGCACCATAGGTTACGCTTATGAAGCCGGGCTTCAGGTCTGAAAGTGCATCTATTGTATCCAGCACGGTATCTATTGAAGCTTCCGGTTTAGGGGGGAATATTTCCAGAGATATTACAGGTTTGTTTTTATAAAGCTCTTTAATTTTCATTTTCATCCTCCTTTTTAGGCTTTTATAATGTGGGCATCTCCACAGGCACCCATTTTGTCGCCGACTATTATGAGAACTCCGTCTACACCTTGAATAGACATGGCATACTCAATTCCGGCTTCAATATCATTCTTATCCTTTACCACATTTCCTACGGCAGTGGCTGCGGCATCAGCCAACACCGCATTCTTTGAAAGTATTACTGCGGCATCTGCCTTTCCAAAGCTTAATGAATGCCCGACAGTTCCGCTTGAGGTGCATATCCCAAGCTCCCGGTTACAGCCGGGGACAAGTAAGGCCAGCTTGTTTGAAAATGGTGAGCTGCCGGCATAAACAAGTATACGTCTGTCCTTTTTGGATTTGACATATATATCTCCGCCGTTTTCCACAATTACTTCATCGGTAAATTGGAGCAGGTGCCGTCCTACATATTTTGAAACAGCTCCTGCTATGGCTGCCATCGGTCCGACATTGGCAAGCTGTGCTGCGCGGCACATATCCTGAACTATGCCGGGAGCATCGGATGCCGCTTCAACCGGGGACAGGCTTGCTATGAATTTTGGGTTTTTTTTAATGTATTCCGTAATGTCCCTCCGGTACTTTATAACAGCATTTCTTGCTTCCTTTTCCAGGTTCGACCCGGTAAAAATCTGCAGGTCTGATTCAAACTCACATACATTAAAACCTTGCAATTCATCAGTTCTCATATATTTTCGATAGCTTCTTTCCTGATACATAATATTATATAGAGCTTCCTGCATTTATAGCTCTTAATGGGCATGCCCGTACGCAGGTATTGCATTGTGTACAGAGAAGCTCATTGAAAGCAAGAGTCCAATCTTTAGTCTCCAGATAAAGGGCACCTTCGTTGCATACTGCAGTGCAGGCACCACAGTGTACACATTTTTCTTTGACTATATACGGCTTGCTCATTTTATACCTCCTGATTAGATATTATTCACTTCAAGGAATTCAGCCCTGCTGCCTTTGGAAAGGCAGCTATCGGGGGCTGCAGGGTAAAGCCTTGCTCTGCCACCCAATTCTTCAATTCCAAGGCTATTTTTCTGGCCTTATAAAGGCTTGACAGGGGTGAAGTCTTGATTTTTCTGCCCTCAATATTCACATATCCGCTTCTTAATTCTTCATAGCTGCATTTTGCCATTACCGGTCTGTTAAGGCTTGGTACGCTGTAGTCAACTATGTTTGTATAAATGTCTTTATTCCGTACCGAAAGATTATAAAGCAGCTCGGCATCGAGAACCGGTATTGGTATTCCTATGCCGACAAACATTGAGGTGCCATAGTTTTCAAAAACTGCAGGCTTTATATATTCAGTGTCCATTTGCTTTAGATCTCCGATTACTGCAAGGGTGCACGCGGGAGACAGGGGTATTCCGTTTTCTCCTCTTGGCTTTCCGCTTGCAAATTGTGTTCCCTGCCAGGAAATGAAGCCTTGGGCACCGGCAAGGAAAATCTTAGTGCCTATCCCTATAGTTCTGAGAAAGGGATCCTTAAGCAAAGGGCTCAGTTCACCCGAGGTAGAATAATTAACATTCGCCATATCCGGTTGAAGTACACCCATGTATGTATACAGGGTTTTACTTGAGGTATTTGTTGCTGCCGAGTAATTCTGATAGCAGTTTCTCGGGTTGAAGAGATAGGCTTCGTTTATAGAGTCCTTGGTAATATATGTGTCTATTTCAAGTCTGGGATAACAGTCAGTACCGTGGGAATGTGCCTTAAGATGTACTTTTTTACCATCTATCAAGTCGCATATTACATGGGCGCCCCCATATTCTATGCCTCTGTCCCTCGATGCCTCAGTGGCCCCCAGATACGAATCCACCGCAGCGAGGCCCCCGTAAGCATTTACATTGTTTAACTCTACTTTTTCCATTCTGATTGGCGGATCCGAGTGGCCGAAATTCAGAAAGGCACCGGAGGAACACATAGGGCCGAAGGTTGCAGTAGTTACTACGTCCACGTATTTTACCGCATCATTAATACCCCGATCATCTACTATGTCCAGCAGCTCTTCTGCCGTGACAACTACTGCGTTGCCCTTACTTATTTTGCCGTTGATTTCTTCAAATGTCTTTTTCATTGACATCGATTTATACCTCCTATGATGGTTATGATGAAAAGGCAAGAAATTTGTTGTGTTAATAAGCACTGCAAATAAAAAGGCTGCTTTCGGATAAGAAAGCAGCCTGAATACGGCTCATAAAGTACAAAGCACTTTACGTTTATGCTATCCTTATCTCTCAGAATTAAAAATTCTGCAGGAATTGACACCGCTGCATTCGAATGAGAATGCCGGTTGTCGGGCTTCATAGGGCCAGTCCCTCCACCTCTCTGGATAAGTAATTAATATTCAATTTTCAATAAGCCTTTTTTATACTTAAAGGAAATTGTATTTTATTTTTCAGGGTTTGTCAATATATTTATGCAAAAAAATTAAAAAATATACTTTTAACTGTGAGTGGGGATTTATATAATACTGCGTCTTAAATAATACTGAGTTTTTAGTCGCTAGTCACGAGTCACTAGTCGCTAGATTTTGGTATTCCTTACGGGCATAGGCTTAGCCTAGCTTCGAAGCCCTGCCCTAATCTAGTGACTAGAGTCTAGCGACTAGCGACTGTAGAATATTGCGCACGATAGTGCGCATTCTTCTACAATTGCTTATTGCATTTTATGACAGATTGAGTATATTATAATATAAATTGGAGGGTTGCATATGCACATAGATAGAAAAGAAGCTTTAAGATACATGGGCTATCGGGGACAAAAAATGGATGGCAGCCTGCAAAGCCTCTTGGATACTTGTATCGATGAGGTTATGGATATTTCAAAAGAAAGCTTTATTTATGAAATCTTTGATATAGAGAGAAGGGAAGAGGGCTTATGCCTTAAAGGAACTACCCTTATATTACAGGGAGAAGATATTCGCAGGCATCTGTCGAAGGCAGGAAAATGTGCAGTGATGGCAGTGACCTTGGGTCTCGAAGCAGATAAGCGCATAAGCTTTTACTCAAGGACAGATCTGACAAAGGGTCTGATTTTTGATGCCTGCGCAACAGCGGCAGCAGAGGCACTTTGTGACATTGTACAGGAAGAAATAGAAGCCAAGGCAAAGGTTATGGGATTGAAAACAACTAAAAGATACAGCCCGGGCTATGGAGACTTTTCCATAGACATTCAAAAGGAGATTGCAAGGGTATTGAAGACTTATGAAAAAATAGGTCTTGCTGTAAATGAGTGCAGCATAATGATACCGAGAAAGTCGGTAACTGCAGTAATTGGTATGCAGACTGAAGGCTGCAGTACAAAAAGCCATGAATGCGGAAGCTGTAAAGATAAAGATTGTATGTTCAGAAAGGACGGGAATGATGATGAATAAGAGTTTTAAAGCTGATGGGTTTCTGTTGTTTGACGGAGGCATGGGAACAATGCTTCAGGCGGTTGGGCTTTCCATGGGAGAACTGCCGGAAAGCTGCAATATTAAAAATCCCGATATGATACTAAATATACATAAGGCTTACATAGCTGCAGGGGCGGATGTAATTACCACAAATACCTTTGGGGCTAACAGGCATAAGCTTAAGGATTCGGGCTGCAGCGTAGATGAAGTCATCAGGAATGGGGTAAGAATAGCAAAGGAGGCAGCGGGTGATAAGCTTGTGGCTCACGATATAGGGCCTATAGGACAACTTATGGAGCCTTATGGCACATTGTCCTTCCAGGACGCCTACGATACCTTTAAAGAGCAGGTAATTGCCGGAGCTTCTGCAGGAGCAGACCTGATATTGATAGAAACCATGTCTGACATATATGAAGCCAAGGCAGCAATTCTGGCTGCAAAGGAAAACAGCAATCTGCCGGTAATATGTACTATGACTTTCCAGGAAGACGGAAGGACATTGACCGGCTCAGATCCCATGACTATGGTAAATATAATATCAAACCTGGGAGTGGACGCACTGGGTGTCAACTGTTCCCTTGGGCCGGAGGATATAATCCCACTGCTTGCACGGATACTGGAATACTCCCCTGTGCCGGTTATAGTGCAGCCAAATGCTGGGCTGCCGACTCTAATTGATGGAAAGACAGTTTTTGATATAGGTCCTGAAATATTCGGGCAATACATGGCTGACATGGCAGCAATGGGAGCCGTTATACTGGGCGGCTGCTGCGGTACCACTCCTGAGCATATAAAAGCTATAAGGAAGGCTATAAGCGGATTAAAGCCTGTCAGGCCTGAGGTTAAAAAAGTTACTGCCGTCAGCTCGGCAACGACAACAGTGGTTCTTGGAGAAGAGGTAAAAATAATAGGTGAGAGGATAAACCCTACAGGTAAGAAAAAGCTGAAGGAAGCATTGATAAATAATGATATGGACTATTTGCTGAGGGAAGCAGTCGCACAGAGGGACGCAGGTGCTCACATACTCGATGTGAATGTGGGTTTGCCGGAAATAGATGAAAAGGCAATTATGGTAAAAGCCGTAAAGGAGCTGCAAAGCATAGTCAACCTTCCTCTGCAGCTTGACAGTGTAAGGCCTGAGGTAGTAGAGGCAGCGGCCAGAGTATGCAGCGGAAGGCCAATTATAAATTCAGTAAACGGTGAAGTTAAAATAATGGAAGCAATATTTCCCATAGCAAAAAAATACGGATGTCTGGTAGTTGCCCTTACTCTGGACGAAAAGGGGATACCGGAAAAAGCGGAAGACCGGTTGAAAATTGCCGGGAGGATAGTCAGAAAGGCAGAAGAGTACGGAATAGACAGGGAGGCTATTATAGTGGACTGCCTTGTGCTTACTGCTTCAGCGCAGCAAAAGGAGGTCAAGGAGACAATAAAGGCAGTAGCTCTCATCAAGGAAAAGCTTGGACTTAAGACAACTCTTGGGGTAAGCAATGTATCCTTTGGCCTGCCTGACAGAGAATTGCTGAACAGGACATTTTTAGCCATGGCACTTACTGCCGGGCTTGATGCACCTATATTAAACCCTATGGCGGAGGCTATGGTAAAAACCGTAAAGGCATATAATGTCCTTTGGAATATAGACAGGGAAGCCAGAGACTATATAAGGAGCTGCTCTTTGAGTGGTGACAGGCCTGTAGTTAAAGAGAAGGAAGGAAGCCGGGACCTGAAAAAGATAATTATAGACGGAATGAAGGAGGAGGCTGCACCAATGGTAAGGCAGCTTCTTACAGAGCTTGACGGTATGAAAATCGTAGATGGCTATTTGATACCTGCTCTTGATATTGTAGGACAGAAATATGAGTCGGGAGAAATTTTTC
>LOES01000146.1 GCA_001515955.1 Clostridia bacterium BRH_c25
GGACCTTGCAAGGAAGCTGTCGGAATATACCGGACCTATAAGGCTTTATATTGTCCCCTTCACCCGCATACAGATGGACATAATGGAGAAGTGCAGAGAAGATGAACTGACTATAATTATGAGAAGATTCATGATGAAGCTGGCGGAGCTGGCAGCTTCCAGAGAAGGTGCAAAGGCGCTGGTTACGGGGGAGAGTCTGGGGCAGGTAGCAAGCCAGACCCTGGAAAGCATTTTTGTGACAAACAGTGAGTTGGAGCTTCCGGTATTCAGGCCGCTTATTGGGTGGGATAAGGTGGATATCATGGATGTTTCGAGAAGGATCGGCACCTATGACATATCGATACTCCCTTATGAGGATTGCTGTACAGTATTTGTCCCCAAGCACCCCAAGACCAGGCCCAGGCTGGAGGAAATAAAAAGATCAGAGGAAAAGCTTGACATGATGGGTTTGATGGAGGAAGCATTGGAAAATGCTGAAATTCTGGTAGTTGATAAAACATTTGAAAAGTAGGTTTTATGTGGTGTTTACAGAATAAAAAGTTTTAAAAAACCAATAATAAGACTGTATCAAAAATATAAGGAGGTTAAGATATGCAGGGCAGAGTTGAAAAGAGAAATGACCATTTATCTGGGGTAAAATGCGTTGTAAACACGTGTTATTATTACTCTCAAGGTGATTATTGCAATGCTTCAAAGATAGAAATACAGCCCAATAACGCCGCTACTACACAGGAAACAGACTGCGCAACCTTTGCGCCAAGACATTCTTAAATGCTATAGAATAGGTTTGCTGCCCTTTATAGATAATCTATAAAGGGCGGGTTTTTAAATTGGACTTAAAGGATGGTAATTAATTTGAGCAGGAAAATTGTTATTGCTGATGATGCGGCATTCATGAGAATGATGCTGAAAAACATATTGGTGCAAGGAGGATATCAAGTCATAGGAGAGGCCGAGAATGGTTTGAAGGCAATCGCAAAATACATTGAGCTTAAGCCGGATCTCATTACTCTTGATATTACGATGCCGGAAATGGATGGAATAACAGCAGCAAAAGAAATATTAAAAAGGGATAAAAAGGCCAACGTAATAATGTGCTCTGCCATGGGGCAGCAGGCAATAGTAGTGGAAGCAATAATGAGCGGCGCGAAGGATTTTATAGTAAAGCCTTTTCAATCGGAAAGAGTTATTGAGGCAATAAAGAAAATTATGGGATAGGAGCGATTATTCTCCTGCATTTATCATGGAAAAGAAGGAATTTGGCAAAATGTGTCGAAATAAGTAATAATAATATTGATTAAATTCAGATTTCGTAAAGGCTATATTAATAAAAGGCGGACATGCCTTGGCAAAATATGCTTTATTGGATTATGGTTGCCGGGTTGTCTGATTCTCAAAAACAAAAGGGGGTTTATCATGGATACTATGCAGTTGGTAATATTCGGACTCAATGGACAGGAGTATGGAATAGACATATTTATGGTGAATGAAATAGTACCTTATACAAAACCCACAAAAATACCCAATTCACCCGCCTTTATCGAAGGTGTGCTGAATCTTAGAGGGCGTGTCATTCCGGTAATAAGTCTGAAAAAGAAGTTCAATCTGGAGGATCCCGGAACTGACGACAGGACCAGGATAATTGTGGCCAATACAGGGAACGGTGTGGCAGGGTATGTGGTTGATGAGGCGTCAGAGGTGCTTACAGTAGAAAAAGACAGTATAGAGCCTGTCTCAGATATCATATCCAATATCAACAGAAAATTTATAAATGGAGTAGGAAAGCTGGAAAGCGGAAGAATGTATATAATGCTCGATTTCAATGAGTTATATACAGAAGCGGTATAGATACCTCCGATATATGGATAAAAGGCAGCAAGCCGAGAGGCTTGGCTGCCTTTTATCCATTAAGCCCCAGCAGTGGCGAAACCGGATATAATTTGGTAAAATACTAATATAATATAGGAGTGTATTAGCTGTGAAGGGTGGTTTGAACATGGGTAAGTATATGATAAAGGCGTTGGTATTTGTTATACTGTTTATTTCAGCCTGCAGCATCATAGGATTGCAGGAGGATTATGTAAGCCCTGAAAGTGCTGCGGAGGTTGAAGAGGTTGAACAGGTGGAACTACCACCGGAGCCTGAGCCGGAAATAATATTCTCAGGGATGGAAATGCAGCCGGGAGGTTGTTTTGGAATATACCTGAAAGGTATGACGGACAGGGATGAAATACAGGTAACTACAACATTGGTGCAGGAGCAGCCAAGCTTTTTCCCCCATCTGGAAGGCAAGCTGGCAATAGTCGGTATAAGCTGCAGAACCAAAGATGGAGAATACAAATATAAGGTACAGGTACAGAGAGACGGGGAAATAGCGGCTGAAAGAGAGGAAATCCTTAAGGTCATGCCCAGGGAGTTTGATAAGCAGTATCTCACGGTTTCCACCACTCAGAAGGATCAGCGGAGTGATGAGAACTTTGACGAGGATAGTGTCCACACCAACAGGGCAAAAGCTGTTACTTCTGAAAAACCCCTATGGGAGGGTGCATTTGTAAAACCGGTGGAAGGAAGGATTTCTACTGATTTTGGGATGATAAGATATATTAACAAGGAGGAGTCCGGAAGACACTCGGGTTTTGATATAGCGGCAGCCAGGGGTACTCCTGTGAAGGCGGCAAATAACGGAGTAGTAAGATTGTCCATGATGCTCCGGGTCACAGGCAACACCATAATAATAGACCATGGCTGCAATATTTACAGCTCCTATGCCCATCTTGACAAGCTGCTGGTCGAAGAGGGGGCAGAGGTTAAGAAGGGAGATATAATTGGAGAGGTTGGAACGACTGGTTTCTCAACAGGACCTCACCTGCATTGGACGATTACTATCGGAAAATTATTCATCAATCCTGAGTCACTGATGGAAAAGGACCCACTGGGATTTATCAATACGGAAGGTCAGACAGATTAATGGTTATTCAGCTCAATGTTCCTATGAAGCAGATTATCTGCAAACATAGACAGCTTAAGGTATATAAAGCAGTATATATAGAGAGGCGGGAGAAGTGTGATTGCTTGCGGAATGAGAGACTTGAGGGCTGAATTGCCGAAAATTCTTATCCCGAAAAGATAGTTGACTGCAGATAACATCACAACAACTAAAAGGGCAGAAGGGAAAGGTACGGTATAAATATTCTTGAAACGGCCCTTCGCGAGACCTAAGGAAAGACCGATGATTCCGTTTGTACAAATGAAAAATAGCGCTTCACTTATATCCATATAAGCAGATAAAGCTGAAGCTGTAAAAAATACAGCAATACCCGAAGTACAGCTTAGCCGGGCTGCGATATATACCGGCAAGCCGCCGAGAATTACGGTAAATGCAAATGTATTTCCCAATATTCCGGGTACGGCTTGAAGTGCTGCAGCTGAAAAAGCAAGCAGTATACAGAGGAAAAGTACTCTCCTGTTCAATATTATACACTTCCCATCATATCAATTAAGAAGACAAGGTTTCACTATTTAATTGATATGATGAAAGAATGCAAAATAAAACCCGGAGATAATCAACATCTCCGGGTTTTTTAATTTTATAGAATTATTTTCTTTTCATAACCGCCATAACCACAGGAACAGTAATAATAACTGCGATTATTGCCTCGGGCAGGCCATTTGTAAGAGCAATACCGAATATCACCTTTGCTGCCGCAGCTTCACTTATTCCGCTTACTTCGGCATAGCGGGCGGCATACAGCAAGTAAATCATACTCAGCACTCCAAAAGTATTTGTAAGTGATCCGACGGCTGCACCGATACCTATTCCCAATGCTTTGGCTTTTCTTGATGCAAGCTTGTAGCAGTAATAAGATGTAATTGCTATTAAAATTCTGGGAAGTACGGCAACCAACGGATTTATAAACGCAAAAGATAAAAGGCTCGGGTTGGATACACTCTGGAATATGCTGAACAACCCAAATATCAGCCCTACCATTGACCCGACCATTGGTCCTTCCAATATTGCTCCTATAATAACCGGTATATGCATTATAGTAGCTTTGGCAATGGGCAACGGTATGAAGCCGTAGCCTGTGAGTCCCAGTACGATGGAGATGGATGACAGCATTCCAATGACGGCAATCTGCCTGGTGTTAAGGTGATAAGAAAACGTGGGTTTTTTACCCAATTCCATGAAAATTACCTCCGTTCTTATTCCATAAGGATATAAGTCGAAAAATCCTTATAAGAAAAACTAAAGTTCGGTTTCTTTCGAATACCGACTAGGTAAATTGTAGCACAGCATTTACAATTTTTCCATAGTTATATATTTCGCGAAAAACATTTTACATTCTTAGTTCAAATTTCGCGCAAATATTTCCTTGATTGTTATTGAATTCGCACCTTACCCGATGTAAATACTTTTGTGCGTTCAATATAGTTTGTTGTTAAGATGATTCCGGAGTTATAAAAAAGTAGTATTAGTATAAAATTGCAACATATGAAATGAAGTATTTAGAATCTTTGAAGCATTGAAAATGTGTAATGTTTCTCATATAATTTAATAAATATTAGACAACAGAATAATGCAAATTGCAACAATAGGATTACTGCAAATATATACGATTAATGGGGAGATGAAGTATGTATCAATTAACAGGACGATGTTATATGGTTGTACAATATTTGCTTATGCATGATGCCCCGGTGACCGCGGAACAACTGGCAAGGAGCTTTGGGGTAAGCACCAGGACTATAAGATACGACCTTGAGGAAATAGAAGAATTTCTAAAAACAAAGGAGGTTGTTCTTAACAAAAAAAGCAAGGTAGGCATTTGGATAGAGAACAGACTGCAGGCAAAGGAAGCACTTGAAATAAATATTGACGATACTGGTGATTATTATAGCCAGGTTTTATCGGAAAAAGAAAGAAAGAGTGTGATTCTAAGTACTTTGCTGGAGAGTCAGGACTATTTAACCTTTCAGGCTCTGGCCGGCAGAGCAAATGTAAGTCGCTCCACAATAATAAAGGATTTTGTGGATGTCGAAAAGTGGTTGAACAAGCGCAATATTCAAGTTTCAAAAAAGGCGAAGCTGGGAGTAAAAATAGCTTGCAGCGAAAAAGAATGGCGCAAGGCTATTATAGATTACATATATGAAAACTTTGACAATGACAGCATAATTAGGTTTCTTAAAGAGAATGTTCATAAAAAATGGCAAAACAATAGGATAGACTTGTTTAAACAAAGATATATAAATTCCTTATTTAATGAGAATGAGCAAATCGCTTTTGAAGGATATTTTAAAAACATCGAGGGTGAACTGGGGGTTAAGTTTTCGGATGCAGCCTTCGCAGGACTGATGATCCACTTTGGGATAGCTGTTAAGCGGCTGAATAGAGGTAAAGTTATATTCATGCCTCATGCCCAGTTAGAAGCTCTTAAACTCAAACGGGAATACAAAGCTGCACAAAAATATGCATCAGAATTGGAAAATGAGTTTAAGGTTGATATTCCTGATAGTGAGCTGGGGTATATTACTCTTCATCTGATTGGAGCTAAAATCCGGGATGAATATAAAAAAGACACCACGGAGGAAGTGGATGAGGACATTGAGGTGGGCCTGGTGAAGGAATTCATAGATGAGGTAGGCTATCTGCTGGGAGTGGACCTCAATCAGGATGAAGACTTGAAAAGGAACCTGCTGATTCATATAAAGCCGTCCATTAACAGGATAAGATACGACATGGATATATACAATCCGATACTGAAGGATATTATGGATAATTACACCAACATATTCAACGCTACTAAAAAAGCGGCGCAAGAACTGTACAGCACCTTGGAATTGAAAGTGAACGATGATGAAATAGGTTTCCTGACCATGCATATAGGAGCGGCAATAGAAAGAACTAAAGAAGCAAGAAAGGAAAATGTTTATCGTGCATTGTTGGTTTGCGCAAGTGGTATAGGCACCGCTAAGATGCTGTCTTCAAGATTGGAATCAGAGTTTACGCAGATAGATATAGTGGGGGAAGTCCCCCTGGATGAACTTCCGGAATATGTAGATGACTCCATCGATATTGTAATTTCAACACTACCCATCGATGATATGATTATAAAACCAGTGGTTTGTGTTAGCCCTCTTTTAACGGGCAGAGATATTTTATCAATCAAGAGTGCGATTAAGGAGCTGAAAGAAATAAATACATCAACGCCGAAATTTGTTTCGGAAGGCCTGTTAAAGCTTATCAGGAAGCATTGTACGATCAATGATGAAAAAGGGCTCGTTGATTCCATAGACAATTATTTTAATTGTAGATACATTAATACGGATTTGAAGGAGGGTCAAAAATTGTTATCGGAAATGCTTTGTACAAAGAGAATGCAGTTGAATATTGACCTAGACAGTAAGGAACAGGCTATAGAGGCTACGGGCAGACTTCTAGTGAACGGAGGCTGTGCAGAAGAAAGATATATTGAGGCAATGAAAAGGCTTTGCAAGGAATTCAATAATTATATCGTAATCGCTCCCGGTATTGCCATGCCCCATGCAAGGCCGGAGGACGGAGCAATAAACGCAGGGTTCTCCCTTATAACCTTAAAACATGGTATAGTATTCGGTCATGCCAAGAATGATCCTGTCAGACTTATCATTGGTTTGGCCGCAACAGATAATAAAACACATTTGAAAGCACTCTCGGAATTATCAATGCTCCTGGATAGTAAAGAGAGTATAAATAAGCTTTTGGAAGCAACTGAAGCAGAGGACGCAATAAGAATAATTAAAGAATTTGAAGCCCGGATTTTAGGAATGGTCGCTCAATAGCTACAAAATATAGAAAGGAGGTAGAAAATGGCTAAATATCAACTAACTATTTTAACAGTTTGCGGTGCTGGTGTAGGTTCGAGTCTGATGGTCAAGATGAATGCGGAGGAGGTGCTGCTAAAACACGGGATAAGGGCTAAAATTATAAACTCGGATGTGACAAGTGCAAAGGGCAACAAGGCAGATATACTTTTAACTACTGATGACATTTATAGACTGATCAGGAACATTGAGATTACAAATGTTGTAATACTTAGTAATATGGTAAGCAAGTCGGAATTGGAAGAAAAGCTGGTTCCAATATGTAAAAAATTCATAGAAGAGGCAGTATAAAATTCTTATACAATTTGATAGGCTGATTACTGCAAATGTTTTTCAGCAGAACTTCATTCATAATTAGTAAGAATATAGCTAAAGAACTCGGTTATGTTGCGACAAACAAGGAAGGTCTCTATATAAAAATAAAAAAAAATAAAGGGGGATTTAAATCATGCAGGCTATTAATTTTATAGCAACAAGTATTATTGGTAACCCTGGTATTTTGTTTGGTCTAATCGCATTGCTCGGTTTACTTTTGCTAAAAAAGCCCTTTGAAGAAGTACTTATGGGAGTGGTTAAGACAGTAATCGGATTCATAATCCTTGTAGCAGGCTGTGGCTTGCTGCTGGAGGCTTGCAACCCAATAACTGCTTGGGTAAACCAGATGCTCGGGGTTCAAGGGGTAATACCACAAAACTGGATTATCATGAGTACAGCAACTAAAGAGTTCGGGAGTCAGGTAGGCTTGGTCGTACTGGTTGGATTTGTGATTAATCTGCTCCTTGCAAGATTTACAAAGTTGAAATATGTGGCTCTGACCGGTCAGATACTGGTTATCTGGGCAGCTTTTGCGGTAGGTGTAATAGGTGGTTATGAAGGTGCATCAAACACCCAGATAATTCTGTTTGCCGGGGTATTTTGCGGTGTTTATAACTGGCTGGCAGTAGCAGTATCCCACCATTTTATGAAGAAAAGCGGAAGGCTGACTGACGAGTGGGGTCTTTATGTAACTGAAATGACAGGGATAGCCTTGACTTGCTGGCTGGCACCAAAGGTAGGGGATCCCTCCAAGAGATGCGACGAGCTGAAGGTCCCTGTCTGGATGGAGTGGATGAGGGATACCACAGTCAGCATATCTGTAATAGCAACAGTAATATGGCTTATCCTGGGTATTATTGTAGGCAAGGAAGGGGTTGCAGCGGTATCAGGGGGAGAGAACTGGATTATATACCTGTTGTTCCTCGGACTTAAGTTTGGTGCAGGCTTAACAGTTGTTCTCTACGGTGTAAGAATGATGCTTGCTGAAATAGTACCTGCATTTAAAGGTATTTCATCCAAGCTTATACCAGGTGCAATTCCAGGTCTGGACTATCCTACTGTATTCCAGTTTGCTCCTACGGCAGTATTTGTAGGCTTTTTATCCAACCTTGCAGGCGGCATTTTAGCTACAGTTGTGATGGTTGCTTTAAAATGGGATGTCATCATACTTCCTGCAGTTTGGATGAACTTCTGGACAGGAGCTATGCTGGGAGTATTTGCTGATGCATACGGAGGAAGAAGGGCGACGGTCATCCTGAACCTGCTGCTTGGTTTCTTATCTCCCTTTGGTTGGGCTCTTGCATATCCTTTATCAGGATTCTTTGCAACAACCGGCGGAACAGCAGACTATACCGATTCAGCCACAATCGGCCTGATATACGAATGGGTTGTAAAGCTTATATTTGGTAAATAACAAATAAGTATGCAGCAGGTGCAAGCTCGTTCTTGCACCTGCTGCAATAGAAAAGGTGATTGATTTGGAAGACGTTAAAGTGCTTATAACAGCCCATTCCTTTGGAAGCTGCGGAAAAGCAGCCTTTGATATTCTCGATGGAGCAAAGGTCAAATACAGTATCATGCATAGGAAGGAAATCTTCAAGGAAGAAGATCTGATAGATGAGGTGAAATCCTTTGATGCATTAATTGTAGGTGCAGATGTAATAAGCAGAAAAGTAATAGAAAATGCACCAAAACTAAGAATCATATCAAAGCATGGTGTGGGCTTGGACAACATTGATTTGGAAGCTGCAAAGGAAAGAAATATTGTTGTTGCAGCGGCAATTGGTTCCAATAACATTGCAGTGGCGGAGCTGACAATCTGTTTGATGCTTGCACTGGCCAGAAGGGTAGCCCTGTGCGACAGGGAAGTAAAAGCCGGGGAATGGAACCGCTACAAGGGAATGGAGTTGATGGGTTCAACTCTAGGGGTAATAGGAACTGGCAAAATTGGTAAAGAAGTAATTGCCAGAATGAAAAGCTTTGGGATGAATGTACTTGCTTTTGATTTAAATCAGGATAAGGGGTTTGCCAAGGAATACAATGTAAAATATGTTCCTTTGAATGAACTGCTGGCACAAGCTGATTTCCTTTGTATACACGCACCTCTTACAGACAGCACAAAGTACTTGATAAACAAAAGCAATTTAATAAGAATAAAGAGAACTGCCATTCTGATAAATACTGCAAGAGGCGGTATTGTAGATGAGGATGCCCTTTATTCGGCATTGATCAATAAAGAAATTGCCGGTGCCGCAATCGATACCTTTGAATATGAACCTCCGGGCAGGAACAGATTGCTGGAGCTGGACAATGTTATAGCAACTCCACACATTGGAGCATATACCAAAGAGGCGATTGACAAAATGAGCAAGTATTCTGCTGAGGCTATAGCTCAATTTGCGAAGGGTGAGAATATAAAAAATAAAGTTATTTAAGAAGGTATATCAATGAAAAAAATTGTTTTGAAGGTCTGGGAACTAAAAAACATTATAATAGAAGTATTGATAAAAGCCGGGGTTAAGGCAGAATATGCCTCTATACTTGCAGATTCATGCTGTGAGGCTGATTTGAGAGGGGTACACTCTCATGGTATAAAGATGCTGCCTGCTTATTTGGAAAGGATAGAAAAGGGTGGTGTTGTGCCGGAAGCGGAGCCTGAGCTTTCTGAATCCGCCAAGGGAATATATATAGTAGACGGTAAAGGCTGCTTTGGCCAAATAGCTGCAAGCTGTGCCATGAATCGTATAATTCAGGATGTCAGGCTGGGGCAGATGTCCTGTGCCGTTGTGAAAAATACAAATCACTGTGGAATGCTTGCATATTATACGGAGAAAATTGCAGAGGAGTTTGCCGTAGGCTTTATGACCAGCAACACAAATCCTAATGTTGCCGCCTTCGGCGGTGCTGAAAAAGTTCTTGGCACCAATCCTTTTTCAATTGCTTTTCCAAAGGATGACGGGAATATTGTTATTGATATGGCAACTACTGCTGCTGCAAAGGGTAAGGTATATGAATATGACAAGAAGGGTGAGGATATACCCTCCGGATGGGCTATAGATAAGGAGGGCAAGGCTACTACAAATCCGAAGGAGGCACTGGAAGGTATTATGCTGGCATTTGGCGGACATAAGGGGTATGCGATATCCTTGGCTGTTGAAATACTTTCGGGGGTAATTTCCAATTCAGGGTATTCAAAAAATGTGCTTTCTTTGCACAACTGCCCTGAAAAAGTGCAGAATGTAGGTTTCTTCATGGCAGCTTTGCCTATAAAGGCTTTTTTAGACAGAGATTTGTATAATGAAAGAATTGACGATCTCTCCAGTATCCTTGTGAACAGTAAAAAACAGATAGGTAATGATAGAATTCTTCTACCGGGGCAGATGGAGAATGATAAAAGGAAACTCGGCATTTCAATGGGCCTTGAAGTAGATGAAGATATTTTAAATGTATTAAGAAAGGGTGTTTTAAATGTTTAAATTAAGAGGCTGCATTCCCCCAATGATTACTCCTTTTGATAAGGATGGAAGCTTGGATATTCCCGGCCTTGAAAAGCTGGTAGATTATTTGAGCGACAATGTACATGGACTGTTTATCAATGGTTCTTATGGCTGTGGAGCATTGATGACTACCGAAGAAAGAAAAAAGGTCACAGAAATTACTTTGAAGACATCCAAAGGCAGAGTAGATGTAATTTCACAGGTTGGAACTACAAACAACAGAGCATCTGTTGAACTGGCAAAGCATGCTGCTGCTGCAGGGGTAAAGGCTGTTGCTGCAGTCGGGCCATACTATTTCCACCATAATCAGGACAGTGTGCTGTATTTCTTTGAAGACCTGGTAAAAGCAGTACCGGACACACCAGTTTATGTATATAACAATCCCAAGTTCCAGGGTTATGAAATGCCGCTGGATTTGATCAGAAAACTCAAAGGTGTTGGTATTCATGGAATAAAGGATGCTACCTTCGACATTATGATGCATGCAAACTATCAAAGGGTGTTGGGTACCGACAATTTTGATGTTGTACTTGGGACTGAAGCAATGTGGCTTGCTGCAAGGGTGTTGGGGACAGAGGCTTTTATTCCCGGCTTGGCAAATGCACTTCCTGAAATTGTAGTTCAGATGTTTGATGAGGGCATGGCAGGGGAGTATGAAAAGTGCAAAGAAACGCAATTCAAGGTAAACAAGCTCAGGGATATAATGTATCTCGCAAAATCTACTCAACTGGCCATATATGCCATGCTGGAAATCCGCGGAATACTGGAGACATATCCCAGAGCACCTTTTATTCCGGCCAGTGAGCAGGAAAAATCAGCAATAAAAGAAGAATTGAAAAAACTGAGCGTACTATAATAGTATGAACATAATAAGGTCTGAAAAGGTAACTGCAGAATTTTCATGAAGTACAAAGCGGGCTTGAGAATTAATATACAGCAGCTTATCTTTTTAGACCAAGCTTTAAATTGGGAGGCTATATATGAATATCATAGATATTTCTCAAAAGTATAGTTCCAATATGGTGAAATATCCGTCTATAAGTCCCCTAGAACATGAATATGTAAGGCATTATGAGAAAGGAAACGGTATGTGCCTGTCTCAGGTAAAGATGCAAATGCATTTGGGTACCCATATAGACGCTCCATTTCACTACTGTGAACAGGGAAAGAAAATAAGTGAGCTGGATTTACAGATTTTTTATGGTGACTGCCAGGTAATTGAGATAAATGAAAACGCGATAGGAAAAAATGAGTTAATGAATAAAGCTATACAATCACAAAGAGTGCTATTTAAAACTAAGAATTCCCGGTTTATGGACAATAATGAGTTTGTTGAAGAGTATGTGTATATAGAAAAAAGCGGAGCTGAGTATTTGCTGCAGCAGGGGGTGAAGCTGGTTGGTACGGACTATTTCAGTGTAGACCCTTACAAAGACATAAATAAAGCTGCTCATAAGATCCTTCTTGGTGCCGGAGCAATATTATTGGAGGGTATTAATCTGTCACCTGTAAATGAAGGCAAATATTTGATCAGCTGTTTCCCATTGAATATGGAAGGCAGTGAAGGAGCCCCCTGCAGGGCTGTTATAATAAAATAGAGGTGTGTAAAAATGAAAGTAGTTGTTACCGGAGCTTCAGGACTCTTTGGGGCAGATATTTTAAAGGTTTTCAGCAAAGAAAATACTGTAATGGGACTTATGGGAAGAAAAGACCTTGATTTAGTGAATACAAAGGAAGTAATCAGTTACTTTGATGCTGCGGCACCAAAGCTGATTATTCACAGTGCAGGCTTCAGGCTTGTGGATGATGCGGAACGGAATCCGGATATGACTTACAGGATAAACATATTAGGTACGAAAAATATTGCATTGGCAGCAGCAAAACTGGATATTCCAATGGTTTATATAAGCAGCGACTCTGTATTTGACGGAGAAACCGCAATACCCTACAATGAGTTTTCAAGAACAAATCCTGTGAATGTTTATGGCTACAGCAAGCTTATGGGTGAGGAGCAGGTAAAGACAGCCACAATAAAGTTCTTTATAGTCAGGGTCCCTCTGCTGTTTGGGGCATTAGGCCGCAAAGACAGCAACTATATTTACATTATGAAGAATAAAATGCTGGCCGGAGAGAAGCTGGAGTATACGACCGATCAGCTGTGCTCTCCCACATATACCAAGGATGCGGCAGCAGCCATTGAGAAGATGGTCAAAACAGATTATTACGGTACCTATCATATATGCAATGAAGGCATAGCAAGCAGGTACGATTTTTATAAGAAATGTGCGGAGCTGATGGGTCTGGATACAAAGCAGCTGGTGCCAATAGAGCAAAAGGAGAAGCTTGCCCGGAGACCCAAAAACACAATATTCAACGGACTTGCCTTTCAGAGCACCTTTGGAATAGAGATGAGAAACTGGCAGGCCGCCTTGAGGGAATGCATTGAAGAAATGAGTTAAGGAAGTGATTGTATGTATAAAAAACAAGTAATCGTAGCAAACAAAACAGGTTTACATGCACGCCCTGCTTCGGAATTTGTAAAGCTCGCATCAAGCTTTGAATCCAATATATTTATAAACAATAAAGGAAGGGATATTAACGCGAAGAGTGTAATAGGGGTTTTATCGGCAGGTGTATGTGCTAATACAGCAATTACAATATTTGCTGAGGGAGCAGATGAGATTGATGCGGTAGAGGCACTTACCCAGCTTATCGAGTCAAAATTCGGTGAATAAGGAGAAAACAAGAGGAAAAGATCATAAGCTGGCGGGGGCTTCTGTTCATTACAGAAGAGCTCCTTCCAAGCTTATTTTTTTAATTATTGATTATGAAGCATCATGGTTTAAAAAGCTATCAAACATAATAGCAATTTGAAATTGCAGGCGGTAGGGCATTGAAAATGGATCATACTTAAAAAGCTTCGAGATTTTTTTCTTACGCTGCAGAACGGTATTTTTGTGTAAAAAAAGTTTTTCCGCTGCTCCTATGGTATCCATATCAGATAATATGAGCATCTTGAAGGTGGGGAGCAATTGAGTATTATTTTCTTCGTCATATTGCTTTATGGGTAAGAGTAAATTATCGACTATCATTCTGGCTTTATATATATCTATGCTGTCGCGGATAAAAGAATAAACCTGAACTTCTTCAAAAAATGTGCATTTTGGCTTTTCAAAAATACGGTTTGAAATCCTTAACGCAGATAATGCTTCCTGATAGCTGTTTTTAATATTGGAAATGCTGTCGTAATATCCGCCAATTCCTATTGACACGGGCAAATTAAGAGCAAGGGCAACAGTATTCCTTAGTTGCTCGCCTATTTTTAACATACGTTGCTGGGTAGCTGATGCATCTTTTTCACTGCTAAATAAAATTAAAATCTTATCACTGAAGTTAATCATAACATTTTCCGGTGCGAAATAGGATAGTTCATTGTGTACAGTATTATAAAAATCGGTTTTGATTTTCTGTAATTGGTTTTCTGAATATTGTACACTGAACTCTGAAAAATTAAAAATATCCACAATCATGGTAACCTTTATTTTTGACATATCATATCCCAAGGCTAAACCTCTTTGCAAGGCTGTTTCTTCATCAGTGAAATTCCACATAACAAGATCATTGATATAATCATGCTTGAGAAGAACGTTATAATCCTTGAGGTTAATCTTATTAAGGGTTATAATTCCCAAGGCATTTTTTGTTTGAGCAATAGAAATAGAATCTAACTCATTCAAATTGGAGGCATTAAAAACAGCCATGACTCCGTAATACATCATACTGCTTACCACAGGGGCTAATAGAATTGTACTTTTGCAGTCTATCGAAGTAATGTAAACGTCCTTTTTATCATCAATAAAGCTATTCAGATAGTCTTGAATATTCTGTTTTATATAAATATCATACTCAGGAGAGAGAGCGTTATGAGATGATGATACACATACATTATTATGGCTATAGAAGCATACCGGCCGGTTAATCAGCTTGCTAAGTGTCGCAACAATGTCATCAAAGTCCTTCTCCTCCAGCATAAGATTTGTCATTTTATCATAAATGCGCATAGCGTGTTCAAGCTTTTGATTCTGTGTTTGGAGGAGACTGTCTAATATGGGGGAGATGATGTCTATATAGGCGGTATTCGGGGGAACAAGTATCAAAGGGAAATCAAGCTCGTTGCATAAGTCAATGAGCAGTTTGGAAACAGAATCAAGAACAAGTCCTACATGTGAAAGAATAAGTCCGCTGGCCTTGCACTTTTTTAGCATGCGAATCACGTCCAACTGTGCATCAACACTGCTGACAATGGAGTAAAAGGCAGATATCTCAATTTGCCCCTCTTTAATGAAAGTAGTAGCTTTGGGTATTTCTAAAACGCTTACACTAGTAACAATATTAGACAAGCCTTTATGACCGGCTATTACCTCTCCGGTAGTCAGCGGCTCTAATTTCATTACGGCTTCCACAGTTAGTTTCATATGTCACCTCCGGATAAATAGCAACGGCTATTGTGCAAAGCCCACAAAAATCTGTGTACAAAGTCACTAAAATCAGTGAAAATAGTGTGCGCAAAAACATTTTGTACTGTGATAGTATTATAGCATGAAATCAGGGTAGGTGAAAGAATGATGCTTAAACAAACGTTAGAAATTTTTGAAATCCTTGACAGAGCAGATGTGAATGGACAAAAGGTAAAAGAGATTTTTGAAAATCATGGTACAGAAAGTATCGAAATTATCGAGCTAATTGGCGTAAATGGCAAAACAGATTTTGTCAGGATACTTATTAAAGGCACAAACGGAAGATGTTCAGGAGGAGACGCACCAACGTTGGGAATTACCGGCAGGCTTGGAGGCCTTGGAGCCAGGCCGGTAAAAACAGGATTTGTTTCAGACGGAGATGGAGCACTGACAGCCCTTGCTGTGGCACTGAAGCTTGTTGATATGGCAAATGCCGGAGACAGACTATGGGGAGATGTTATCGTTACAACACATATCTGTCCTGATGCGCCTACAATAGAGCATTATCCCGTCATGATGATGGGATCACCTGTCGATACCAGTACAATTAATCAGTTGGAAGTTGAAAGCAGCGTTGATGCTGTTTTATCAGTGGACACAACTAAAGGGAATAAAATTATAAACCATAAGGGGTTTGCCATTTCTTGTACAGTAAAGGAGGGATATTTGCTTAGAGTCAGTGATGATTTATTGGAAATTATGATGAGAGTTACCGGCAGGCTTCCGGCGGTGTTCGCACTTACCCAGCAAGATATTACACCTTATGGGAATGGTATATATCACCTGAATAGTATCTTGCAGCCAGCTACCGCAACCGATGCTCCTGTAGTAGGTGTGGCTATTACAACCGAAACTGCGGTTGCAGGATGTGCAACGGGTGCAACACATATTATGGATATTGAAACAGCAGCAAGATTTGTAACAGAAGTTGCCAAGGACTTTACAGAGGGAAAATGCTCTTTCTATGATGCAGAAGAGTATGAGAAAATAGTGAAGCTGTATGGAAGCATGAAGCACTTTCAACTTAGTGAATAAATAAGAATTGATTGAGGTATAAAGCATGAGCAGAAAGATCAAGATTGCCTTGGGACAAATTACATCAAGGCTTGGTGATGTTGAGCACAATGTAAAAAAGGCAGTAGAATTTATTGTACAAGCAGCTGATAAAGGTGCTGACATCATTTGTATGCCTGAGCTATTTGCCACCGGGTACAACTTGAGTATTTTAGAAGATAGGGCTATCAGTCTAAGTCGGGGATATGGACAGTTTATTTCTGATCAGATGTCA
Organism: Clostridia bacterium BRH_c25; assembly: GCA_001515955.1. The sequence goes on from LOES01000146.1 coordinate 16,479, forward strand.
AAGGCGGCAAGAGACAACGGCATTTACGTAATAGCATCCTTTGGAACAGTTAACGAAATTGATAATAAAGTTTATAATGCAGCTTTGCTGTTTGATCGTAGCGGAGATAAGGTGGGGAGCTTCTATAAAACCCATGCCTTTGCTCTCGAAAAAAAATATTTTACTGAGGGCTGGCAATATCCGGTCTTTAATACGGCTATTGGGAAGATTGGTATTTTGATATGTTATGATGCAGGCTTTCCGGAGGCTGCACGGACTCTATGCTTAAATGGTGCTGAGATTATCTTTATACCGGCTGCCTGGAGGGTACAAGACAAGAATTCATGGCTTTTGAATGTGCCATCCCGTGCACTGGAAAATCAGCTTTATACTGTTGGGGTAAACAGATCAGGGCATGAGGGAGAACTTCACCTTTTTGGCAAGAGTATGGTGTGCAATCCGTTAGGCGAGATTACAATGCAAATGGATTATGATTCAGACGAAATTGCGGTCAGTGAAATAGACCTTGATGAGGTTGAAAAATGCAGGGATGGATGGGGTTATTTAAAAGACAGGAGGCCTCAAATTTACCGATTATGACATAATTATAAAATATTATGGAGGGGTTTATATGGCAAATAAAACACTGACAACACGCCAAGAGGCAGAGGATTTTGTGAAATGACATTTGATGAGCTAATTGTTACAAGAAGAAGCGTGAGACAGTATAATGGGGAAAAGGTCGAAAAGGAAAAGCTTGAGGCGCTTGTAAATGCGGCAATATGGGCTCCGACGGCAAGTAACCTTCAACTATGGCATTTTGTGGTGATACAAGAAGAAAAAAAACTTGAAAAAATCAAACTGTTTTCACCCGGTATGCCCAAAACAGCCCATTGTGTTATAGCAATTTGTGTTGACCTTTCTGATGCGGAGGCTAGAGGCGGAGCGTTCGCCAGAAGGAATGCACCTGTAGACATTGCTTTTGCGGCACAGAATATTTTGCTGAAAGCCCATGAGCTAGGCCTTGGAGCTTGTGTAGTTAAATCCTATAATGAAAAATCTGTAGGTCAGATTTTAGGGCTGTCAAGTGAAGTTGCTGCACTGATGCTTATAACTGTAGGGTACTATGAAAATCCTCCCAAAGCTCCGACAAGAAAAAGTCTTTCTGAAGTGATTCATTATGAAGGTTGGGAGAGCGAGGCAAAAGCAAATGAATAGAGATGATCAGGACAGAATATTTTCTTATTTGATAACAAGTGCAAAAGGATGTATAGATGAACCGCCTTTATATGGCCCATTAAGACTGCTGGATGCGTATTCAATACTGCTGGGAATGCAAAAGCGTGAGGATACGGATGAATTTTACTTCGAGTTGGGTAAGCAGATAGAAAGCTTCAAGAATAAGTGTATGGGTGATGAAAAGCAGTTTATTGAAGGGCTTGACCAAGCACTTGAGTCATTAACTAATTATATTATTTATAAATGACAAAAGAAGGGTGGTATTATTTATGCCGGGTATGTACTCGTTGGAACTAGGGAAAGCCGGATATATCATAGCAAAAGACATGTGCAAAATTCAGCCGGGCGAATCAGTGCTGATTACAGTTGATTCGGTAATGGATTTTGCACCGGTTGAAGCAGTGGCTCAGGCTGCCGAAGCACTTGGAGCAAAGGTTATGGTTGCATGGCATTCAACTCCGTCAGGGTATGGAAAGGTTGCAGATGCAAGACTGCCTGAACCGCTGAAGGTTGCGATACCTGCAGCAGATGTATGGATTGAGTTTAATAATCAGTGGCTTCTTTATTCATCCCCTTGGATAGAAGCCATGGGTAACGGGAAAACACGCTATCTTTTCCTTGGAGGACTTGATAAAGAGCAAGTTACAAGATGTATTGCAAATCTTGATATGAATCTGCAGAGCCAGTTTCAGAATAAGGTTGTTGAGCTAACTGCTAAAGTTGAGAAAATGAGGATTACATCGCCGGGTGGAACAGATGTTTCCTTCGAAAATGATCAGTCGAGACCGATCTTGAATGAGCTTGGCGCTGCGACCCCCGGAGCTCACTTCCTGATTGGACAGATGGGCTGGGCTCCTATTGAAACCAGCATTAACGGCACAATAGTATTTGACGGTTCATTCTCCGGAGGTGGAGAGGCGGAGCTTGGCGTTCTGGCAAATCCAATTGAGTTGACTGTTAAAGCAGGTAAGATAGTTGATATTAAGGGCAAAGAAGAAGCTAAGCTTGTTGCTAAATGGCTTGCTGCATTTGATGACCTAAGAATGTATAATCTGGCTCATATTTCTTATGGCTTTAATCCCGGCTCAAAGCTTTGCGGTTTATGTACCGAGGATGAAAGGATATGGGGGGCAACAGAATGGGGGATAGGTTATCAAGGGCCAATGTTTGAAGGAGGGCTTGGTGACGCCGCAACTCATGCTGATGGTATCTGCCTGAATTCAACAATCTGGGTTGGAGATGAAAAGCTTACTGATAATGGGAAAGTTGTTCACCCTGAATTGATTTCAATTGCGCGACAGATGGGAAAATAAGTCACGCACCAGAAAAATAGAATGAGGAGGAAAATGTAAATGAAGAGAAGGTTATTAGCATTACTCTTGGTCGCTTGCATGGCTATAAGCCTTGCGGCATGTACACCCGGGGGAAACTCGAATACTACATCGAATACCCCGTCAAGCAGCAGTGAAACGACAGTTACTGCTCAAGGAGATATGTTGAGCATCATTAGAATGACAGAGGACTGGCCAACATATTTTGACCCGGCGGTGGGCAGCGACTTCTCCGACAGCATCACATTGGTCAATATTTATGACCCGCTGGTATTTCCGCAAATAGATGGTGTAGCTGCTCCACATATAGCAAAGGAGTGGCAAGTATCGGAGGATGGTCTTAAATATACCTTCAAAATCCGTGATGATGTTAAGTTCCACAGTGGCAACATCATGAAGGCCAGTGACGTTGCATTCAGCATGAATAGAATGCTCACTATCGGAGAAGGTTATGCCTATCTTTACAAGGGAGTTGTAAAGGAAGCTGAAGCAGTAGATGATACCACAGTAGTCATGACACTTGAAAGACCTTTTGGACCCTTTATCTCATCGCTGATCCGCTTTATGATTGTCGAGGAAAAACTCGTTATGGAACACCTTGATAAAAGCACTGCAACCTATGGAGAATTTGGTGATTATGGCAAGCAGTGGCTGCTGACAAATGATGCAGGCTCAGGCCCATACTTTGCAAAGGAAGTGAAGCTTGAGGAGTATGTTCTCGGCGAACAGTTCCCGGATTATTTCCTTGGATGGGAAGAGGATGCTCCGAAGTACTTTAAATTATCGGGTGCTATTGAACCGGTTTCGGTCAGGACAGCAATGGCGAACAAAGAACTTGAAATTACAGATGAAATTCAGCCCCTTGAAAATTATAATACTATGGATACATTTGAAGGCGTAGATGTTATTGCTTACGAAAGCGGCACTAATATGAATCTTTGTTTAAATACTAAAAAGGCGCCGACGGATGATATACACTTCAGAAAAGCTATGGCTTATTGTTTTGATTATGACACAGTTCTGGAACAAATTTATCCGGGTGCCAAGCGGTCCTTCGGAACAGTTCCGGGAATTATCCCAGGAGCTAATCGCGATATAGTGCCATATCAGTACAATCTTGAAAAAGCGAAGGAAGAACTTGCGCTATCTAAATATGCTAACGATCCAAGCAAATGGAATATTACAATGTCGTGGTGTGCAGAGGTTCCTGAACAAGAGAAAATTGCCTTGCTTCTTCAGGCGAACCTTGCCGAGCTTGGAGTTAAAATCGAAGTTACAAAGAAGCCCTTTGGTTCAATGATTGCAGATGCACAGACAGTTGAAACAACACCGAATGCTTCATTGGTTAATACTTCTCCAAGCTACTTTGAAGCAGGAGCCATGCTTAAGACAAGATATCATTCATCGTCTACCGGAACTTGGGAGCAGATGGAATGGGTTCAAAATGATGAACTTGACGCTATGATTGAAGATGCTCTGGCAACAACTGACATGGATGAACGTTTTGAGAAGTATAAGAAGATTCAGGTTTTCATTAACGATCTTTGTCCGACACTCTGGCTTTTTGACTGGGTAGAAAAGCGCGCATGCCAGGTTGGATATGTTGACTGGAATCCTTATCTATTCCTCAAGGAAGGCAAAAGCTTCGTTTATCCTATGGGCTATAGTCTTTATGTCCATAACATGAAGGTTTATCCTGATAAGAGATAATTAGTGCTATAGAAAACTAAATAATGGGGCTCTTTCAAAAGGGTAAAACGCAATAATCTCCTGTAATATCAGTGAAGGTTCAGGTGCCTGCCCAAATGTGAGAGCCCCCTTTGTAATAAATTATATAGCAAAGGAGGATAAAATAGATGCTGGTAAATTGGTTGAAAAAGATAGGAACATATTTTTTGGTTCTCTTGGGGCTTTCCATTCTTGTATTCATAATTGGAAGAGTAATTCCGGGAGACCCTGCGAGACAGGCTCTCGGTCCCAGAGCACCGGAAGAAGTCGTACAGTCACTCAGGGAAGAAATGCACCTTGACAAGCCATTTGTTACGCAATACGGACTATGGCTAAAGGGAGCTTTGAAAATGGATTTGGGTAAATCACTTATGACCAGGCGTCCGGTTATGGAAGACATAAAAGAGTTTTTACCTGCAACCTTGGAGATTGTGAGTATATCGGCGATCTTGATGGCTTTAGGCGGTATCTTGCTTGGTATACTGTCTACAAAATATGCAGACTCATGGCTTGATGGTGTAATAAGGATAATTTCATATTTGGGAATCGTTTCTCCTGCATTTGTATGGGCTATTATTTTTATGCTGGTCTTCGGGTATGCTCTCCCTATATTTCCAACAACAGGCCGCGTGGGGCTTACTATCATATCTCCTCCGACAGTTACAGGGATGTATACCATAGACTTTTTATTAAATGGAGATACTGTGGGATTTAAAGATGCCTTATCACATTTAATTCTGCCCGCTATAGCACTTATGCTGGGTGGGTTAGCGCAGGCAGCGAGAATAACTCGTTCTTCTATGACAGAAAACTCCACTAAAGACTATATCCTTGCAGAACAGGCTTATGGTATTCCTGAGAAAAAAATACTGTTTAATTATTTACTAAAGCCCTCATTGATTCCAACTATTTCGGTTTTGTCCCTTGATATAGCCTCACTTTTTGGAAGCGCTTTTTTAGTAGAACAGCTTTTTAACTATCCCGGATTATCAAAATACGGCATGCAGGCAATGCTCAATAAAGATTTGAATGCCATATCTGCCGTTGTAATGATTCTGGGAATCGTATTTATTATTGTTAATATCTTAATAGATATAGTAGTGGCATATTTAGACCCAAGAGTGCGTTTAATGGGAGGTGAAAGCAATGAATAATACTCAGTTGATGAATAACAGGCAAGAAAGAGTTGTTATCAAAAGAGATAAGTATGAAAATATTAAAAAAGCCTGGTATAAATTTTCGCTGAACAGAATGTCGGTTGTGGGTCTTGCTATTGTTTGCATTGTTATCTTCCTGGCTGTTTTTCAGCCTCTTATAGCACCATATCCTGAACATGTCGGAGCATATGTTAATTTTAAAGGAGCAAGCATTGCACCAAACAGTATCTACTGGATGGGCACAGATGTTTTTGGCAGAGATATTATGAGTCGAATATTCTATGCTTTCCGTGGTGCACTCACAATGGGCATAGGAGTTTTGGCTGTTGTTGTCCCTATAGGAGGTATTCTCGGGTTGATTGCAGGATACTGGAAGGGCAAATGGATATCCACCCTTATTATGAGAGTAACGGATGTGTTTTTAGCACTTCCACCGCTTATTTTGGCATTGTGCGTATGTGCAATTTTAAGGCCGACATTGTTTAACTCTATGATGGCTGTCTGTGTATCCTGGTGGCCATGGTACACCCGGTTGGTCTATGGAATGACAACAACCCTAAGGAATGAGCTTTATGTAAAATCTGCAGAGCTGCTTGGCGCAAGCAAACGTCATATCTTGTTCCGAGAGATATTACCAAACTGCTTAGGTCCGATATTTACAAAAATGACTCTTGACATGGGATGGGTTATTTTGACGGGTGCTTCCCTTAGTTTTGTTGGCTTAGGCGAGCAGCCTCCAATACCGGCCTTGGGAACCATGGTTTCTGACGGTGCAAAGTTCCTGCCGGCACAGTGGTGGATAGCAATTTTTCCTGCTCTGGCGATTATGGTGGTTGTACTTGGATTCAACCTCATGGGAGATGGAGTCAAGGATATGCTTTCGAGTGAGGAGTGATTGAATTGAGTGATAAGATAGTAGATGTTAGAAATTTGCATGTCTGGTACAGAACCTTTGCCGGACAGGTCAAGGTACTAAATGGAGTAAATCTTAACGTTGGAAAAGGTGAAAAAATAAGTATAGTTGGTGAGACAGGCTGTGGAAAAACAACAACTGTCAAATCCATACTCAGAATACTGGTTAAACAGGCTTCAATACCTAAAGGAGAAATCTTTTTTAACGGAAGAGATGTATTGAAAATGAATAAAAATGAGCTTAAAAAATTGCGGGGATCAGGCATTTCTATGATATTCCAAGATCCAACAATGTCACTGAATCCTGTTTTTACCATTGGCAGCCAGATGCATTCTGTTATAAAGTATTCAGGCCAACCGGACGCAGAAAAAAAGAGTGTGCAGCAGGAATTGGCAGTAAAGGCACTTAAAGAAACATCCATGCCTGATCCTGAGCGTATCTTGCAAAGCTATCCCTTTCAGCTAAGCGGTGGCATGAGGCAGAGAATATCAATAGCAATGTCATTGGCAACACCACGGGATTTGGTTATCGCCGATGAGCCGACGACCAATCTTGATGTCACAATTCAAGATCAAGTTTTGAAGATATTGAAGGATAGAGTTGAAGATAAGGGGAGTTCACTAATTTTGATTACACATTCTCTTGGAGTAGCCAGAGAAACAACAGATAGAATTTATGTTATGTATGCGGGAAGCATGGTTGAAACTGCGCCCACCGGAGAGTTGTTCAAGAACCAATTGCATCCGTATACACAGGCACTGATGGATTGTATACCGAAGCTTTCCGGAGGTGGTGTATCAGAGGGAATTCCCGGTAGAATCCCAAATTACCTGAATCCTAGTGAGGGATGCCGTTTTGCACCCAGATGCCCAAAGGCATTTGAGCGTTGTCAAGCTGAGAAACCGGAATATAAGGATGTAGGCAGCGAGCATCAGGTAGCCTGCTTCCTCTATTATTAATGATGGGAGGTGCTATATTTGAGTAAAACTATACTTGAAGTAAAGGGATTGAAAAAGTACTTCCCCATTTCCAAAGGTGCGCAAAAAGGTATGTTTGTAAAGGCAATCGACGGTATTGGTTTCACCATTAAGGAAGGGGAGACCTTGGGACTTGTTGGTGAATCCGGGTCTGGTAAAAGCACAACGGCCTATAATGTTATTGGTATGTATGGGGCAACGGCCGGCAAAATGACATTTAAAGGCGAGGACATTAGTCAAAGCTCATCAAAACGAGCTACTAAATTTAAAAAAGAGATACAAATAGTGTTCCAAGATCCGGGGACGACCTTAAATCCTCAAAGAAACGTCAAGCAGATATTGACTTTGCCTCTGTCGATTCATGGAATGATAGACAAGAATGACCCGGAGGGACAATTGATTCAACTGCTTGAAGCAGTTGAATTGCCGGCAGAGTACTTGTATAAGTATCCTTCATCCCTTGGGGGTGGAGAGCGTCAGATGCTGGCAATTGCCAGAGCTCTTTCAACAAATCCATCAATGATTGTACTTGATGAACCGACATCCTCACTTGATGTTTCTGTTCAAGCGAAGATAATTAATATGCTTTTGAAGCTGCAAAAACAACATAGTTTATCTTATTTGTTTATAACCCATGACTTAAGTTTAATGAGAAATCTGGCAACTAAGGTCGCAATTATGTATCTAGGAAAAATAGCTGAAATCGCACCGGTTGAAACTTTTTTTGCTGAGCCGAGGCATCCATATACGCAGATGCTGCTATCTGCCATACCGGTAATAAGTGAAGAGGAGGAAGCGCTTAAACAGACTAAAATCACACCAAAAGGTGAAATACCCAGTCCTGTTAATGTACCAACGGGCTGCAGCTTTAATACCAGATGCCCCCTTGTCAGGGAAGAGTGCTTTGTTAATGATCCGATAATGAAGGAAATTGCATCTGAACACTTTGTAAGATGCCATTTAATATAAATAGAAAGGAAGAGTATGATGCTAAAAAGATTACTTAAGACACGACAAGAAGTCGAGGATTTTGTAAGAGGCTGTACATTCTACGGCACTGGCGGCGGCGGAGATTACATTACAGGAGTTGAACTCCTTATGGCACAAATCAATAAAGGGCTTGAAGTAGGCTGGGTTGATTCTTTGGATATTAAAGATGATGAATATACAATATGCCCGTTTTTAATGGGCTCAATTGCTCCTCTTACTGAGGATACTGTTAAAGAGATGAAAACCTTTGGCCTGACAGAACAAAAGTATGACTACAAAGATGTTCTTGCATTGTCCGTAAAGGCACTTGAAAAATATGCAGGCAAAAAGGCAAAAGCTCTCATTCCTATTGAACTTGGTGGGGGGAATGCTGCCGCATGTATTGCAGCAGCGGCCGAAAATGGTATTGTTGCTCTTGATGGGGACTATACAGGAAGGGCTATACCTGAAATCCAGCAAACTACGCCATATATATTTGAAAAGAGCTTGCTGCCTATCACCTCATGTGACGGTTGGGGAAATACAGGCATTATTACCGGGGCAATCAATTGGCAAATGGCCGAGAGAATTGGCAAGCTGATTAGTGCTGCAGGCTATGCTATATGCGGCCAAGCAGGATTTTTAATGAACGGCAGGGATACTAAAGAAACTATCATTCATGGAACCATGACCGAGTGCTATGAACTGGGAAAGCTGATTCGTGAAGAGCGGGAAGCGGGGCATGATCCCATCGAAGCTGCTGTCAAAAAGCTGGGAGGTTGGGTAATTTGCAAAGGTACAGTTACAAAAAAGGAGTGGGAAGACAGAGTAGGATATTACTGGGGTTATCATACATTTACCGGTGAGGGAAGTTTTAAGGGGACAACCTTGAAAATCTGGTTTAAGAATGAAAACCATATCTGCTGGAAAAACGGTGAGATATATGTCACAAGTCCGGATATGCTGATTGTAGTTAATGCCGAAACAGGAGAGCCGTACACCAACAATAAAATTGAGGAAGGACAAAAAGTTGCGGTTATCGCACTTAAAGCACGTGATGTCTTCCGTAAGCCAAGAGGAATTAATGTCCTGGGACCAAGAGCATTTGGCTATGAGGTTGAATATGTACCGGTGGAAAACAGAATAGGCAAATAACTCCAAA